>NZ_JBDGKY010000027.1:0-43163 GCF_057656135.1 Lysobacter sp. Soil_N_23 | reverse complement strand
TCAACGCGATGGTGCGCGACGGTGTCCGCTGGAACGCCCATCGCGAACAAACCGCTTGACGAGAAACACAGTTGCTCGCTGCGCTCGGGATGACAGGACGGCTCCCGCTGTCCGCTTTGCGGCCCCCCCACCGTTGCATGAGCTTGTGCTCATCACTCCGGGGAAACTGCCATGACCGCCGCCTGCCTGCTGCGCCTGTCCGTTCTTGCGCTCGGCATGGGGATCGCAGGACCTGGTCTGTGCGATGCGCCCGGCACTGCCACGCAGGTACTACCGGAAGGCGCCGAAGCCCGCTTCGAGTACCTCGACGTCAATCGCGACGGCGTCCTGAGCAAGTACGAGTACGACAGCGACGTCGCCTTCGAGGCCGCCGACCGCGACCACAATTCGCTCATCTCCCCCAGCGAGCTGCAGGAGATCCTGGGGCCGCCGGTGCCTGGCGTGCCGACCGTCGCCGACCGGCTGATCATTGCCGACCTAGACAGCGACGGCGAACTCGACGACAACGAACTGCGTCGGGCCCTGGAAATGCGCTTCGGCTGGCTCGACCGCAACAGCGACGGCAACCTCGACCTCGAGGAAATGAAGTCGGGATACGGCGTTCGCGTCCGGCCCTAGTCACGCTTGAGGTACGTGGAAGCGATCAGGCGGGCGCCGCATGCAGGTGCTCGTAGAGGATGGTGGCGCCCACCAGGATCAGGATAACGCCGCCGACCATCTCGGCGCGCTTTCCGATCAACGTGCCCAGCGCCCGGCCGGCCATGATCCCCAGCGTGACCATGGTGAACGTGCACAGCGCGATGACGACGGCGACGACCAGGATATTCACATCGACGAAGGCCAGGCCGACGCCCACGGCCATTGCATCGATGCTGGTCGCCAGTCCGGTCAGGGCAAGCGACCACAGCCCGGCCTTGCCTTGTCGGGTGGTCGGTTCTTCGGCATCGTCCTGGTCGGTGACGGCCTTGTAGATCATGTGGAGTCCCAGCGCTCCGAGCATGCCGAAGGCGATCCAGTGGTCCCACGCCTCGATATGGCGCGAGGCCGCCGAGCCCAGCAGCCAGCCAACGATGGGCGTGAGGCCTTCGACCACGCCGAATATCAGCCCGATCCGCAGCGCTTCCGGCCATCGCGGCCTGAGCATGCCGGCGCCTTTGCCGAGCGCCGCGGCGAAGGCATCGGTGGACATGGCCAGGCCGAGCAGGACGATCGATACCGGGTTCATCGACGCGGCAGTCCTACTTCTCGTAGGTGATCGCGACATCCGCCGCCGTCTGGCTTTGCTTGAACACGCGCGCAGTACCCAGTCCGGACACGGTCAACGCCGTCTCCGAATCCCACCGCACCTTCAACGGCACGTCACCACCGAGGATCAGGGCGTTGCCCGGAATGTTGGGTTGCTCGGCGCTGCGCGGCAAAACGGCGACCTGCGTGTTGACTTCCGTGGTCGCCCCGCAGTTGCGATGGAACACGACGGCGCGGGCCGCCCCGGAGGGCGAGGGCACGATGGTGACCGGCTCGTTCCTGCACTGGTCGCCGCAGCCGGTCATTCCCATTACCAGCACGGCAACGAACAGGCATTTCAGGGAAAGGTTCATGCGATGCCAGCCTCAGCAGTGGATGTAACAAGTGTCGTCCTGGTGCAGCCGGCCGCAATCGTTGCCGGGGAGTAGCGTCACCCGCGCCAGTGATGGCGTCGTGAACGGAGCCGATCGGACCGATGCCATCACGTCTGTTTCACATGCGCTGACCGGACGATTGACCTGGAGCAATGCTTTCGAAGCGGATTCGGCCACATCGCCGGAGCGCCAACGAGCGCGTTGATGGTCACGTCCCTGGAACCGGAGCCCCGCCCATGAATCGTCTGCAGTCCTGCCTGCTTTGCTGTGCGTTGGCAGTCTTCGTCGCGCCGGGTTTGCACGCGAGCGAGCCCGTGGCGAGTGTCGAAGTATCCAAGCCGGCGACGTCGCTGCCGGGCAGCCGTTACGCCTGGGTCGACATGCCGCCGCAGCTGGCGGCGGAATTCGACCAGCGCGTGCAGGACCCGAAGTTGCGCGGAAGGCTGCAGACAGCATTGGACAAGGCGCTCGCGGCCAAGGGTTACCGGCGCACCGAGGACCTGCGCCAGGCCGACATCGCCGTGGCCTACCGCGTCGGCGTGCGCGACAGCGAGGAGACACTGGTCCGCGACACCGGACTGGCCAGCGCCAACGAGGCCGGCGTCGAGTGCAAGGCCGGCGGCTGTTCGCAGATCGTGACCCAGGGCGCCAACGGCGTGCCGGCGGTCAAGCTGGACACCAAGGAGATGGTCGAAGGCGGGCTGCTGGTGGAAGTGCTGCAGCCGGACGACATCCGCGTGCTGTGGCGCGCGCTCTATCGTGGCTCCGTGCGGGCCAGGCACGAGTCGTCGGTCAACCTCGACACCGTGGCCACGCAGACGTTGGCGCAGCTGCCGGCGGCGAGCGCGGCCTCGCCCTGATGCTTCACGGGCGGCCGACGCCCGGCGCGGGAGGGCGCCCGCCTGCTCGCCCCGCGCGCAGTGACATCCGCATGCGCCGCAGCGGCGCCTTCAGCGGCAGTGCGAGGTGCCGGTAGAAGAACGACACGACCCGTCGCGATAGCGGCACGCGGCGCGCCAGCCCTTCCTCGATGGTGTAGAGGCAGGGCGCGCAGATGCCGCAGGGCCTGCCACGCACGGGCGTGTGGCAGAACCAGGTCATGTCCATGATCGCGCTCCAGCCTTCGGCTGCGGCCTGCCGGTCGATGCCCACCTTGTCGATGTGGAACAGCGGAAAGCTGAAGTAGCGGAACAGCCGGAACTCGGCCGTGTGGGCATGGCGAGGGTCGACGCGGACGCTGCGGTAGCCGTCCGGGTGATCCGACTCCAGCGCATACGGTCGTACCAGGGCCTGCACCTTGTCGTCGACGTGCACGCCCAGTTCCATCGCCTCGATCGCGTTGTGCTTGCAGAACGATGGAAGCCACGCGTACTGGCTGCCGATGAACATGCGCCGGCGGATTTCCCTCAGCGCGGCATTGATCTCGTCATCCTCGACGACGTCACGGACCGAGCCGATCCGGATCGGTTGAAGCAGCTCACGGGTATGTGGCCAGGTTGCGCGCAGGTGGTCGCCGATGCGGACCATGGTCTGCAGCTCGATCTGCGTCGATGCCCGGGTCGGGTCTTCCAGGTAGTAAGGGATCACCGGAACACGATGCTTCAGCAACAGCTGCAACAGGCGGAACGTCGAATCCCACCCGCCTGTCCAGAGCAGGTTCACGGTGGATCCGTCGTTGACCTCACATGTGGCTCGCATCAGGCGATCGTGCATCCCTTTACGTGCTTCCCTCTATATGACGCGACCTATATGGCACGTCTCGCCGTGAACGAAAGCTGCATGGCGTTTCGCGCATTCAAAACAGATCGTGAATCGCGCAACGTCGAATCTGGATGATGAATACGCATGAGCTTCGTTGCAGCGAACGAAGATCAAATGTTTGGTGAACGATTGCTCGAAACTGCGACCTGTTGGTCTACGCAAGGTGAAATGCGACGCCGCTTTCCGAAGCTATGCTCGGCTCGAACTCTCCAGGGCTGGAACGAATGACATTGCTGAAGAGAACGACGTTGCTGAAGAGCTCTGGCGCGCAGGCGACACCGACACTCATCGAATCCGGCGCGACGCCTGCCGGCGCGTGGGACCGGCAGGGCTTCTGGCAGTTCGCCGACGCGGCGAAAGAAGCGACGGAAGCGCTGGCCGCGCAGAAGATGAAGGTTCTGCCGCAGCTTTCGATCGAGGATCTGCGCCAGGTCTGCGTGCAGTACCGGTTCTTCACCATCGACTACATCAGCGATCTGGCCCTGTTGCTGGCAAAGCTGCCGTTCGGCGGCCTTCGCAGCCTGCTCAGCGAGATCCTTGCCGAGGAACTGGGCGAAGGCGATCCGGACAAGGCGCATCCGGCGATCTATGACCGCTTCCTGGCGACGATAGGCGTCGAGCCGGCGCAACTGCAGCGATGCATTCCGGCCAATCGAAGCAACCTCGACAGCCTGACGCGACAGCTGTCCGCACGCAGCTCCGCCTTCGGCGTGGGTTTGCGCGGGATGGGCGGCGAGTGCCTGTGCCAGACCTATCTGTCGGTCCTGTTCGAGCACCTGCAGACCCATCCCTACATGCTCGAGCATGCCGATCGCATCGACTGGGAGTTCTGGACCATCCACACCGGTGAGCAGGACATCATCCACGGCGAGCTGACGCGGCAAGCCATAGACGACTACATCCGGCACGAACCCGAAGCGCTGTCGGACCTGGCCGACGGTTACGAATGCAGCATCACCGCATGGAACCTGTTCTGGCGGAACATCTTCGCAACGTGCGCGATCCGTCCGGGCGCGGTGTCATGAGCCAGGCCAGGTCGATCGTGCAGTTCAAAATCGCACAGTTCCACCTTGCCTTCCCGGTCCGTGACCTGGACGAGGCACGCGGTTTCTATGGCGGCGTCATCGGCTGTCCGCAGGGCAGGAGCGACGTCAATTACCAGGACTTCGATTTCTTCGGCCACCACCTGGTCGCCCACCTCGGCGGCGACAGCCGGGCCACGCTCGACAGCCGATTCGACGGCGAGGCGGTGCCGGTTCCGCACTTCGGCATGAACCTGGACCGTGAGTCGTGGGAGACGCTCGCCAGGCGGCTGAAAGCGGCTGGCATCGCCTTTGCCGAGGAGCCGCACCTGCGGCTGAAGGGCAAGCCCGGCCAGCACGTGACGATGTTTCTCTTCGACCCCTCGGGCAATGCGCTAGAGTTCAAGTCGTTCGACGACCCTGAACAGACCTTCATTCCCTGACCTTCATTTGCCCTAGGGCGCAAAGCCATGCGTGACGTCCCCCCTGATGGCGTGCCCGGTGCGGGCACTACGCGATCGGCCGCTGCCCGCGATGACCGCCTGCACGTGCTGCATTCGTGGTCGGCCCATGGCTCGCTGGATCCGCTCGTCGTCACCGGCGCGTCCGGGGTCCACTTCCACGACGAGAGCGGACGGCGCTGGCTCGACTTCTCCAGCCAGCTGGTCAACGTCAACGTCGGTCATCAGCACCCGAAACTGATCGCGGCGATCAAGACGCAGGCAGAGGTGCTGTGCACGGTTGCGCCGTACCACGCCAACCCGGCCACCAGCGAAGCGGCGCGGCTGATCGCCGAAGTCGCGCCGGGCGACTTGAACCGGGTCTTCTTCACCAATGGCGGTGCCGAAGCCATCGAGAACGCGATCCGCATGGCGCGCCTGCATACCGGTCGCCACAAGGTGCTGACCGCCTACCGCAGCTACCACGGCGCGACCGCCGCTGCGATCACCGCGACCGGCGATCCGCGGCGTTGGGCGTCCGAGCCGGGTGCGCCAGGCTTCGCCCGGTTCTGGGGGCCGTATCCGTATCGCTCCGCATTCCATGCAACCACTGCGCAGGAGGAATGCGAGCGCGCGCTGGCGCACCTGGCCGACACGATCATGGTCGAGGGCGGGCAGGGCATTGCCGCGATCGTGCTGGAGTCGGTGATCGGTTCCAGCGGCGTCCTGGTGCCGCCCGACGGCTACCTCCAGGGCGTGCGCGCGCTGTGCGACAGGCACGGCATCATGATGATCGCCGACGAGGTGATGGTGGGCTTCGGTCGCTGCGGCGAATGGTTCGCGGTGGATCGCTGGAATGTGGTGCCGGACCTGATCACCTTCGCCAAAGGGGTCAATTCCGGTTACGTGCCCTTGGGTGGGGTGATCATGAGCGACGCCATCGCCGCCAGCTTCGAATCGCGCGCCTATCCGGGCGGGCTGACGTACTCGGGCCATCCGCTGGCCTGCGCCGCCGCCGTGGCGTGCATCGGGATCTACAAGGACGAGGGCATCGTCGACCACGCCAGACGCCTTGGCGACGAGGTGATCGCACCGGCGTTGCAGGCAATGCAGGCGCGACACCCCAGTGTCGGCGACGTGCGCGGGCTGGGTGTGTTCTGGGCGATCGAGCTGGTGCGCGACCGCAAGACGCGTGAACCGCTGGTGCCGTTCAACGCCTCCGGCGCCGACAACGCACCGATGGTCGCGTTCGCAGCCGCCTGCAAGCAGCGCGGACTGTGGCCGTTCGTGGTCGGGAACCGCCTGCACATCGCACCGCCGCTGATCATCGACGAACAGACGATGCGCGAGGGCCTGTCGATCATCGACGAGGCGTTGGCGACGGCCGATCGTTACTGCGTCGGGTGAGGTGAAAGTGGTGGCCCACAGCCGCCACGGATGGCTATGATCGGCCTCATGCCGTCACTGCTCGCAGCCGTCCTCGATACGTTGGTATTCGTCGTCCTCGCCTGGTGCGTGTGGCGCGCGCTGGGTCGATCCATTCCCATCGCGGTGATCCCGATCATCATCGGGCTGGTGCTGGCGGCCACCGGAGCGGTGCCCGCGTCCTGGGGCCTGCCCTCCGCGATCGGTCAAGACGTCGGTTGGGCTGGCGTGCTTTTGCTGGCCTTCGCAGCGGGACTGGAGACACGCCAGGAGGCGCACCTCCCCGCCAATCCGGGAGCGGCGTCGCAGGCGCGCCCGCGCAAGTTGCGCTTCCTCGCCAGCGCATCGGTCGCACTGTTGCTGCCCTTCTGCGTCGGTACCGTTGCAGCCCATTTCTATTTCACCCGCTTGCCCGGCTGGGCCGCGCCCGGTGGCGGTGAATGGCTGGGTTCGATCGCGATCGGGCTGTGCGTGGCGGTCAGCGCGTTGCCGGTGCTGATCGGCATCGTCCGCGAGCTTGGTCCCTTGCACCGCCGGCTCTCGCAGCTTGCATTGAGCATCGCGGTGATCGATGACGCGGTGCTGTGGATCGGGCTGGCAGCGGTACTGCTCGCTGCCAATGGTGGCTCGCTGCTGGACGGCGTATCGGGCATGCAGGTGCTCGCGCTGCTGCTGGTCGTGGCGCTCGCGCTGACCGGAAGCGCGGTAAAGCGGCTGCGCCTGTCGCCGCCGCGCTGGCTGGTGTGGGCCGCGCTGCCAGTGTTGCTGGCCGCAGGTTCCTGGTCGACGTCGCAGCTTGGATTGCATGCATTGCTGGGCGCCTATTTCGCCGGCGCGATGGTGCCTCAGGCGTGGTCGAAGCAGCTGCCGGTCGAGCGCATCGGCCAGTTCGCGCTGCTCGCGCTGGCACCGCTGTTCTTCGGCCACAGCGGCATGAAGATCGACGGCCAGGTGCTGGGCTGGGCATCGCTGCAGGCCTCGGTCGTGCTGCTGGTGCTGGCCGTGAGTGCCAAGCTCGTGGCGGTGCTGATCTGCCCGCCCGCGCCGCAGTTGCCACGGCGTGAGGCCTTGGCCGTCGGCGCCCTGCTGCAGTGCAAGGGTCTGATGGAAATCGTGGCGGCCACGATCCTGCGCGACAAGGGCCTGCTGTCCGAGCACGCGTTCGCTGCGCTGGTGACGCTGGCCGTGCTGTCGACGCTGCTGACCGGGCCGGCATTCCGCTGGCTGGTACGTCGTCGGGTTGTGGAATCTCCGAGCCGCGAGATGGCTTGAGGCATTCGTCCACGGGGCGGCGTCGTCCGCCGGTTGGGCTTGCGTCTGCGGACGACGCTCTGGCAATTGGTTGCATGGTCTTCGGCGGCCCTCACCCCAACCCCTCTCCCGTAAACGGGAGAGGGGCTCGCACCGTCATCGGAAGACCGTCATCCCCGCGAAGGCGGGGACCCAGCGACGTTGCTCCAATGGCTGGCGACGTGAACTGCCAGCGGGTAATCGAGATGTCCTTCGCTATAGTTGCGCGACCATGCTCGAACGACTCTTCGTCTACGGAACCCTCGCACCCGGACGGCCCAATGCGCACGTGCTGGCGGACGTGCCTGGCACGTGGGAGCCGGCCACGGTGCGGGGCAGGCTGTACGCCCAGGGCTGGGGCGCGGCGATCGGTTTTCCCGGCATCATCCTGGAAGCGTCAGGGGATCAAGTGCAGGGGTTGGTCTTCAGTTCCCAAGCGCTGGCCGCGCACTGGTCTCGACTTGACGAGTTCGAAGGTGAGGGCTACGAGCGCGTGCTGACCAAGGCCAGGCTAGAGGATGGCACGTTGGTTGATGCCAATATCTACCAGCTCAGCGATCGCAGTCCGCCACTTGGAGCCAGTCATGCGTGACGTCGTCGCATCGGAAGGAGAGTTGTTCCGGCGTGTCCTTGGCGACGAGTGGAGCAAGCTGCATCCCGACATCCAGCATCGCTTTGGAATGAATCCTCCGGCAGGGAGCCGGCTCCACTACACCGGTACGTTATGGGAGCTGACGTGCTCGCGACTGGGCAAGCTGATGGCCCGGGCGACGCAGCCCTTCGTCCGCGGCGCGCTGATCCCCGTCACCGACCACGACTTCCCCGTCGACATCGAAGTCTTTTCGCGCCCCGGAGATCCGGCGATCTTCAAGCAGCGGATCTATCGTCTCAACGGGCGTGAGCCGATCACGTTCACTTCGCGGATGGTGGCGCTGGGGACCGATCGCGTCATCGAGTACGTCGGTATCGGCCTGGGCATGGTCTTGAAGCTGTCCGTCAACGACGGAAACCTGCATTTCACCAGCGAGCGTTACTTCTTCCAGGTCTTCGGAGTGCGGATTCCGTTGCCTGGCGTGCTGACGCCGGGCAAGACCTTCCTCGTGCACCGGAATGAAAGTCCGGAGAGCTTCAGCATCCGCATCGAGATCCGGCATGCGCTGTTCGGGACCACCTTCACGCAAGCCGGTGTGTTCCGCGAGCTGAGGCGTTGAACGACGATGGGTTCCATGGTGCGTGACCGGCCAAGGTCAACATGCCTTCTAGCGATGCGAATTCGCATCGTCCTCCGCAACCAGGCTTCCGCCCAGGCCGACACCCATGCCCATGCCGGCGCCCATGCCGGCGCCGCCGCCCATGCCCTTGCCGCCGCCACGACCATCTTCCTTGCCGCCTGCATCGCCCTTGCCCTTGGCGGCGGATGAAGACGGGCGAGCCGGTCCCTGCCGTGGAATCTCCAAGCCGCGCGGTACAGGCTCCAGGTCGAGCACGCCGCGGATGAAATCGCGCAGCGACACCACCAGATCGCCGGTATGGATCGGACGGCCGGCGACCAGGTCGCCGGCGGCGCGGGCGGCCAGTCGCACCTGCTCCTCGGTGCCCAGCAGGATGATGTCGGACAACGCGGCCTCGACCGCATCTCGCACGCGGCGCGAGCGGTCGCTGCCAGCGGCCACGGCGATTTCGTCCGCGCCTTGCTCCGCGCGGCGGGCTTCGCGCAACCGCTGCTCGCGCAGATGGGTCGGATCGACCATGAGGTCGCCGGTGAACGAGCCACCCAGGGTCTTGTAGGCCGCGATCAGCGTGCGCAGTCGCTCGTTGATCTGCCGGTTCTCGCGTTCGCGGCGTTGCTGCACCACCTGCATCACCAGCAGGCGGATGCCGACGCCGATCAGCGTGATCACTGCCAGCCCGACCAGCGTCGACAGCACGGTCTGCCAGGAACTGAAGTCGAGATTGCGCATGCGGCGGCTCCAGGGTACGGGCGACGGGTCCATTGTAGGCACCGCCAACCCTGCGATCGTGACGGCGGCGTGCGGGCCGGGTCGGCGGCGATGGCGATAAGATCGCGATGCCTCACTCCTGAGGGGAGACTGCGCGATGCAACGCAGGGAATTTCTCGGTGCCCTGGCGGCATCGTCGCTCGCATGGGGTCTGCCCGGTTGCGCCGGTATCGATGGCCGAGCCAGCGGGGCAGGCGCAACCGTGATGACGGTGAACGGTTCCATCCCGGCCGCGGATCTCGGCATGACGCTGGCGCATGAGCACCTGCTCGCCGATCTGCGTCCCTATGCCGAGCAGATGGCGAGCCCCATCGCGGTCGACATGGATGAAGTGGTGGAGGTGGTGTTGCCCTATCTGCGGGAAATCCACCGGATGGGCTGCCGCACGCTGGTCGACTGCACCGCCACGACCATCGGACGCAATCCTGTGCTGATAAGACGGCTATCGCAGGCCAGCGGACTGCAGATGCTGACCGTCACCGGCGCCTATGTCGCCGCCGGTGGCCGCTTCGTGCCGCCCTACGTGCTGGCCGAAACGGCCGACCAGCTTGCCCGGCGCTGGAGCGTCGAATGGCGCGACGGAATTGGCGATACCGGCATCCGCCCGGGCTTGATCAAGCTTGGAATCGAGGGCGACCCGCTCAGTGACATCGAACGCAAGGTGCTCCGTGCCGCTGCACGGACGCATCTCGAGTCGGGACTCGTCATTGCCTCGCACACGGGGCCGTGGGCTGAGGTCGCGCCCGGCCGCAATGGGCGATGCGCCTTCGCGCAACTCGACCTGTTGCAAGGCGCTGGCGTCGCGCCGTCGGCCTGGATCTGGGTTCATGCGCAGAACGAGGTGCAGGGCAGCCAGCATGTCGAGGCGGCGCGTCGCGGTGCCTGGGTTTCGTTCGACGGCTTCCGGCCCGGGCAGGAGGCGGCCTATCTGGCCGTGATCGGACGCATGCGCGATGAGGGCCTGCTCGATCGCGTGCTCGTGTCGCAGGACGCAGGCTGGTACAACGCCGGCCAACCGCGCGGCGGCGAGTTCAAACCCTATCTGCCGCTGTTCACCGTCTTGATCCCGGCACTGCGGGAGGGCGGTTTCGACGAGGCACGGATCCATACGCTCTTCGTCGACAACCCATCGCGTGCGTTCGCGGTCCGGGACGTCGCTCCCGCTTCATAGGGCCTGTCGCCACGCTTGCGGCTTCCTTCGCCCGTGGTTGGCTCCCTCCGTCTGCCGGAGGTTCTCTGAACACGCCCCCGAAGGCCGCGGGCGTGCTTGTAAGTGCCTGTCGCAAAAGGCATTCCGCATTGCAGCAAGCCATTTCCGCAAACGCTGGGTAGAGTTCCACCATCCGTCCCGGGACCCCTTCGACCTATGAATCGGCTGGCCAACATCCCCAGTGATGTTTTTTTATGCGTCCGGAATGGTAGCGCTAACTTTTTTTCTGGAAGGTCTGCATGAGCCTGTTCGTCGGTCTCGACGTTGGTACCCAGAGCGTCAAGCTGATTGCCTACGATCCGCAGGCACGCAACGTCGTGGCAACGCACGGCCAGGCACTGGAACTGATTGCCGGCGATGACGGCAGTCGCGAGCAGCACGCGCAGTGGTGGATCGACGCCATCCGCGCCTGCTTCGCGCGCATGGAGCCTGCGCAACGCGCGCGCGTGAGCGCGATCGGTGTGTCCGGGCAGCAGCACGGTTTCGTGCCGGTCGGTGCCGCCGGCGAAGTACTCGCACCGGCCAAGCTGTGGTGCGACACCAGCACCACGGTCGAGTGCGACGAGATCATGGCCGCGGCCGGTGGCGCCAAGGGCTGCATCGCGCTGGCGGGCAATCCGATCCTCGCCGGCTACACCGCATCCAAGCTGCCGTGGACGCGCAAGCACCGGCCCGAGGTCTACTCGCGCCTGGCCGCGATCATGCTGCCGCACGATTACGTCAACTTCTGGCTGACCGGCGAACGCTGGATGGAGTACGGCGATGCCTCCGGCACCGGCTGGCTCGACGTGCGCACGCGCCGCTGGTCGCCGCGCATGCTCGCCGCGACCGATGCGCAGCGCGATCTGTCGGCGCTGCTGCCGCCGCTGGTCGAGGCCGATGCCAGCTTCACGATCGCAGCAAGGATCGCCGACGAGCTGGGCCTGCCGCACGGCGTGCGCGTGGCCGCCGGCGGCGGCGACAACATGATGGCCGCCATCGGCACCGGCAACGTCGCCTCCGGCGTGCTGAGCATGAGCCTGGGCACGTCCGGCACGCTGTTCGCGCACACCGACCATCCCGTGGTCGATGACGCCGGCGGCTGGGCAGCCTTCTGCTCGTCCACCGGTGGCTGGCTGCCGCTGATCTGCACGATGAACTGCACCGTCGCCACCGAAAGCGTCGCGCGCATGTTCGGCTTCAGCAGCCGCGACGGCGATGCGGTCATGGCCGACACCGCGCCGGGCGCGGGCGGGCTGGTGATGCTGCCGTTCCTCAACGGCGAGCGCACCCCCGACCTGCCGCATGCGCGCGGTTCGCTGCACGGTATGGACTCGACCAACCTCACGCGCGGCAATGTCTACCGCGCGGCGATGGAAGGCGCGACCTACGCCCTTCGTTACGGCTACGACGCGCTGACCGCTGCCGGACTGCAGTTCGACGCCATCCGCCTGACCGGCGGCGGCAGCCAGAGCGCTGCGTGGCGGCAGGTGGTGGCCGATGTGTTCGAACTGCCTGTCGCCGTGCCGGAGCAGAGCGAGGGTGCCGCGTTCGGCGCCGCGCTGCAGGCGCTGTGGGCGCACGGTCGCGCCAGCGGCGGTGGCGACGACATCGCCACGATCGCGCGCGAACACGTCGGTACCGACGAGGCTTCGATCGCTCGCCCCGACGGCAACGCCGCTTCCGCCTACCGCTCGCAGTACCGCCAGTTCCGCCGCCACCTCGATGCGGCCATGCAGTCCCACGCCCACTCCAACAACCCCTGACGCCAGCCGGGCCTGCGGCCCGCCACTCCTCACACCCGAAAAAGTGACAGCCACCATGACGACTCCCTTCATCGGCGCCCGCGAATACTTCCCCGGCATTGGCCGCATCCCGTTCGAGGGACGCGATTCCGACAACCCGCTGGCGTTCAAGCACTACGACGCCAACAAGCGCATCGGCGACAAGACGATGGCCGAGCACCTGCGTTTCGCGGTGTGCTACTGGCACAGCTTCTGCAACGCCGGCCACGACCCGTTCGGCCCGGGCACCCGCGTCTATCCATGGGATGCCGCCGCCACGCCGCTGGCGCGCGCCGAGGCCAAGGCCGATGCCTCGTTCGAGTTCTTCACCAAGCTCGGCGTGCCTTACTACTGCTTCCACGACATCGACCTGGCGCCCGACGCCGAGGACATCGGCGAGTACGAGAAGAACGTCAAGCACATGGTCGCCATCGCCAAGGAGCGCCAGCAGGCGACCGGCGTGAAGCTGCTGTGGGGCACGGCCAACCTCTTCAGCCACCCGCGCTACATGAACGGTGCCTCCACCAACCCGGACTTCGCCGTGGTCGCGCGCGCTGCCGTGCAGGTCAAGGCCGCGATCGAAGCGACGGTCGAGCTGGGCGGCGAGAACTACGTGTTCTGGGGCGGCCGCGAAGGCTACGCCTCGCTGCACAACACCAACATGAAGCGCGAGCTCGCGCACTTCGGCCGCTTCCTGACGATGGCGCGCGACTACGGCCGCAGCCTCGGCTTCAAGGGCAACTTCCTCATCGAGCCCAAGCCGATGGAGCCGATGAAGCACCAGTACGACTTCGACTCGGCCACCGTCGTCGGCTTCCTGCGCGAGCACGGCCTGGACCAGGACTTCAAGCTCAACATCGAAGCCAACCACGCCACGCTGTCGGGCCACACCTTCGAGCACGACCTGCAGGTCGCGTCGGACGCCGGCATGCTCGGCAGCATCGACGCCAACCGCGGCAACGCCCAGAACGGCTGGGACACCGACCAGTTCCCGACCGACCTGTACGACACCGTCGGCGCGATGCTGGTGGTGCTGCGCCAGGGCGGCCTGCAGCCGGGCGGCCTCAACTTCGACGCCAAGGTGCGCCGCGAGTCGACCGATGCCGACGATCTGTTCCTGGCCCACATCGGCGGCATGGACGCGTTCGCACGCGGCTTGGAAGTGGCGCACGCGCTGCTGACCAAGTCGCCGTGGGAGCAGTGGCGCGCCGAGCGCTACGCCAGCTTCGACAAGGGCGCCGGCAACGACTTCGCTTCGGGCAAGATGGACCTGGCCGCGCTGAGCGAGCAGGCGCGCAAGGGCGGCGAGCCGGCCAAGCTGAGCGGCAAGCAGGAGCGCTACGAGAACCTGCTGAACCAGTACCTGATGCGCTGAGCGGCAAAGGCCTTCCCCCGTTCCGGCAACGGGGGAAGGAAGGGAGGGTCACCGCGCCACGCGCGGTGACAGGGGGCCGGATCAACGAAGAGGGGTAGGCCATGAACAGCGCCACGCTCGAAAACGCCACGTCCAACCACGACGCCGAGAACACCCGCCTGATCATCCTGGTCAGCTGCGTGGCCACCATCGGCGGTTTCCTGTTCGGCTTCGACAGCGGCGTGATCAACGGCACCGTCGACGGATTGCAGCAGGCATTCGGTTCGAGCAAGGCCGGTCTCGGCTTCGAGGTCGCCTCGATGCTGCTGGGCTGCGCGATCGGCGCGTTCTTCGCCGGACGCCTGGCCGACCGCTGGGGCCGGCGCTCGGTGCTGATCATCTCGTCGGTGCTGTTCCTGCTGTCGGCCATCGGTGCCGGCGCGGCGGCGACGTCCTGGATGTTCGTCATCGCGCGCGTGCTCGGCGGCTTCGCCGTCGGTGCCGCCAGCGTGATGTCGCCGGCCTACATCGCCGAAGTGGCGTCGGCGCGCTACCGCGGCCGCCTGGCCACGGTGCAGCAGATCGCGATCATCGGCGGCCTGTTCTGCGCCTTCCTCAGCAACTACCTGCTGGCCAAGGCCGCCGGTGCCTCGACCGAGGGACTGTGGCTGGGACAGGCAGCATGGCGCTGGATGTTCTGGGTGCAGGCGATTCCGTCGCTGCTGTTCCTGGTGCTGCTGCTGACGATTCCGGAAAGCCCGCGCTACCTGGTGGTGAAGAAGCGCCAGGCCGATGCGCTGGCGGTGCTGACCCGCCTGTACGGTGCGGCCGAAGCACGCACCAAGCTGGCCGAGATCGATGCATCGCTGTCGGCCGACCATCACCGCCCGCAGCTGTCGGACCTGATCAACAAGACCACCGGCAAGATCCGCCCGATCGTCTGGATTGGCATTGGCCTGGCCACGTTCCAGCAGCTGGTCGGCATCAACGTCGTCTTCTATTACGGCGCGGTGCTCTGGCAGGCGGTCGGCTTCTCCGAGAGCGACGCGTTGCTGATCAACGTGCTGTCGGGCGCGCTCAGCATCGGCGCCTGCCTGGTCACGGTGCTGCTGATCGACCGTATCGGCCGCAAGCCGTTGCTGTGGGTCGGCTCGGCCGGCATGGCGGTCTCGCTGGCGCTGATGACCTGGGCCTTCACCACCGGATCGATCGATGCCAACCACAAGCTGGCCCTGTCGGATTCGATGGGCACGCTGGCGCTGGTCGCGGCCAACGTCTACGTGATCTTCTTCAACGCGTCCTGGGGCCCGGTGATGTGGGTGATGCTGGGCGAGATGTTCCCGAACCAGATCCGCGGTTCGGGCCTGGCGGTCGCCGGTGCGGCGCAGTGGACTTCCAACTTCGCCATCACCGTGACCTTCCCGATGCTGCTGGCCAGCATCGGCCTGGCCGGCGCCTACGGCATCTACACGGTGGCCGCGATCGTCTCGGTGTTCTTCGTCCTGCGCTACGTCTACGAGACCAAGGGCAAGGAACTGGAACAGATGGAAGGCTGAGCCGGGGGATGCTTCCGGTTCCGCCCCTACCGCTTCACGTTTTCATGCGGCCGGTTTGCATGCAGCCGGCGGCGCCGACCTTACGGGTTCTCGGCGTCGCCCGGCTTTGCCGGCGGCGCGACCGAGTCGCGCGAGACCAGCTGGTGGGCGACGACGTGGTCGACCACCACGCGCGTGCTGCGGTCCTTGCGGCGGATGTTGCGCAGCAGGATGTCGATGGCCGAGTCGGCCATCGAGGCGATCGGCTGGCGGATGGTGGTGAGCTCGGGCCAGACCGTGGTCGCGGCCGAGGTGTCGTCGAAACCGACCACCGACAGGTCGCGCGGCACGTCGAGGCCGCGCCGGTGCGCGACCGAGATCGCGGCGGCGGCCATGTCGTCGTTGCTGGCGAAGATCGCCGTCGGCGGCTTCTTGTGCGCCAGCAGCTTCTCGGTCGCATCCAGGCCGGAGCGGTAGGTGAAGTAGCCCTGCTGGACGAGAGTCTGGTCGAGCGGAATGCCGGCTTCGTTCAACGCCGCCTGGAATCCTTCGAAGCGGCGCGCGCTGGCGGTCTGGTTCGGATTGCCCTTGATGTAGCCGATGCGCGTGTGGCCGAGCGAGATCAGGTGCGCGGTGATTTCGCGGCTGGCATGGAAGTCGTCGATGCGGACGCTGGAGATCTCCTGGCTGAAGCGTCCCGAGGCGATCGCCACGACCGGCACGCCGGCGCTGACCAGCTCCGACACGACCGCCTTGGATTCGCACAGCGGCGGCGGCAGGATCGCGCCGGCCACGGTCTTGGCCAGTGCGCGCGCGGCATGACGCTGCTGTTCGGCGTCGAAGTTTTCCCAGGTGTCGATGACCAGCTGCGCGGCGGTTCGCGAGGCACCGTTCAACGCACCCACCAGCAGTTCGCGCAGGTAGGCCGCGCTGGGGTTGGTGTAGATCAGGGCGATGCGCGAGTCCTGCGCCGCGGCCAGCGAGCTGGCCGCCTGGTTGGGCGTGTAGCCCAGCTCGCGCACTGCCTGGGTGACGCGTTCGCGGGTGGACTCGCGGACCTTGCCGTAGCCGTTGACCACGCGCGACACGGTCATCGGCGAAACGTTGGCGAGCGCCGCCACCTCATCGATGGTGACGGCGCGACCCTTGCGGCGAACCGATTTCTTGGGCTTTTCCAACGTTCCTTCCTTAGCGCGGCCTAGGTCGGCGCAGACCTTCTTATCTACACCAAAGTGACATCGGACAGGGAATGACAGCGAAGCACATGGTACCGACAACCGCCCCACGCAGCGACAGAGCCTCCGCGATCTCCGGGGCGAGGCGCCTGCTGCGCCAGGCCTTCCAGTGCCTGGGCCGGGCCGGCATCGCGGCGGTTGCCCTGATCGCGACGCTGTCGGTCGTGCCGGCCGCGCATGCCGAGGACGGCTACGACCTGTGGCTGCGCTACCACTTGCTGCCGACCGATAGTGCCACGGCTTACCGCGCACACGTCTCGCAGCTGGTCGTGCCGGATACGAGCCCGACGCCAACCCAGGCCGCCACCCGTGCCGAACTGCTGCGCGGCCTGTCCGGACTGCTCGGCACCGCACCTGCGCTGTCGGCTTCGGTCAACGCCGACGGTGCCGTCATCGTTGGCACGCCCACGTCCTCGCCGCTGATCGCCGGCCTTCGTCTGAAGCTGCAGGGCCTGGGCCGCGAGGGCTACCTGATCCGCAGCGTCAGCGTCGATGGCCGCCGTGCCACGGTCATTGCCGCCAACGAGGATGTCGGCGCACTGTACGGCGCGTTCCACTTCCTGCGCCTGATCCAGACCGCGCAGCCGCTGGCGGCGCTCGACCTGCGCCAGGCCCCGCACGTGCAACTGCGCGTGCTCAACCACTGGGACAACCTCGATCGCCATGTCGAGCGCGGTTACGCCGGCGAATCGATCTGGGACTGGCACAAGCTGCCCGACTACCTCGACCCGCGCTACACCGATTACGCCCGCGCCAACGCCTCGCTCGGCATCAACGGCACCGTGCTCAACAACGTCAACGCCAATGCGCTGAGCCTGACGCCGATGTATCTGGAGAAAGCGGCGGCGCTGGCGGGCGTGTTCCGGCCTTACGGCATTCGCGTGTATCTCAGTGCCCGTTTCAGTGCGCCGATCGAGGTCGGCGGCCTCAAGACCGCCGACCCGCTCGATCCGCAGGTGCAGCGCTGGTGGCGCGACAAGGCCGACGAGATCTACAAGGTCATTCCCGATTTCGGCGGCTTCCTGGTCAAGGCCAACTCCGAAGGCCAGCCCGGCCCGCAGGACTACGGCCGCAGCCACGCCGACGGCGCCAACATGCTCGCCGATGCGGTCAAGCCGCACGGCGGCGTGGTGATGTGGCGCGCGTTCGTCTACTCGCACGAGGAGCCGGACGACCGAGCCAAGCAGGCCTACAGCGAGTTCGTGCCGCTCGACGGCAAGTTCCGCGACAACGTCATCGTCCAGGTCAAGAACGGCGCCATCGACTTCCAGCCGCGCGAGCCCTTCCACCCGCTGTTCGGTGCGATGCCGAAGACGCCGCTGATGATGGAGTTCCAGATCACCAAGGAATACCTGGGCTTCGCCACGCACCTGGCCTACCTCGGGCCGATGTACGAGGAGACGCTGGAAGCCGACACCCATCGTCGCGGCAAGGGTTCGACCGTGGCGAAAGTCGTCGACGGCTCGCTGCACAAGTACGCGCTGACCGGCATGGCCGGTGTAGCCAACATCGGTTCCGACCGCAACTGGAGCGGATCGCAGTTCGACCAGGCCAACTGGTATGTCTTCGGCCGCATGGCCTGGGATCCGTCGCTCAAGGCCCGGCCGATCGCCGAGGAATGGACGCGGATGACCTTCTCCAACGATGCCGACGTGGTCAACCCGATCGTCGGGATGATGATGGGATCGCGCGAAGCGGTGGTCGACTACATGACGCCGCTCGGGCTGCATCACCTGATGGGCAACGGCCACCATTACGGCCCGGGCCCGTGGGTGTCGGGCGGTCCGCGCGCCGACTGGACCTCGGTCTACTACCACCGCGCCAACCGCGACGGCATCGGCTTCGATCGCAGCGCCGGCGGCAGCAACGCCGTGGCCCAGTACGCGGCGCCGGTGGCGCGCGAGTACGGCGACCTCAAGCGCGTGCCGGAAAAGTACCTGCTCTGGTTCCACCACGTGCCGTGGGATTACCGCACGCAGTCCGGCCGAACGCTGTGGGACGAGCTCGTCCATCGCTACACGCATGGCGTCGACAGCGTGAAGCAGATGGAGCAGACCTGGCAGGGACTGGATGGCCGCATCGATTCCGAGCGCCATGCCCAGGTCGCCACGTTCCTGTCGATCCAGCAGAAAGAGGCGCAGTGGTGGCGCGACGCCAGCATCGCCTACTTCCAGACGTTCTCGCAGCGCCCGTTGCCCGAAGGGTCCGCGCCGCCCGCGCATTCCCTCGAGTACTACGAGGCCCTTTCCTTTCCTTTCGCGCCGGGTCACTGAGCCAGCATGAAATCCACTGCATCGAACTCACTGCGTCTTGTGCGTGCCGGCATGCTGGCGCTATTGGCGGCGTCAACCGCGCACGCCGGTGGCAACGCCCACGAACCGTTGCAGGACCAGCCCGGCGCGACCACGTCCGAGCGCAGGCCGGCGCCGCTGCTGCACGAGATGTTCCAGGACCATGCGGTCCTGCAGCGCAATGCGCCGATCCGCGTGTGGGGGCAAGCGGGGCCGGGGCAGGTGGTGAAGGTGACGCTGGCGCGCAAGCAGGCCAGTGCGCGTGCCGACGAGAATGGTCGCTGGCAGGCGACCCTGCCGCCGATGGCCGCGGGCGGACCCTACACGCTGAACGTGAGCGCGATGGGAGGCACGAAACAGACCGTCGACGACGTGATGGTCGGCGAGGTCTGGCTGTGCTCGGGCCAGTCGAACATGGTGCTGCAGGTGCATCGCACGCTGGACTCGCGCGCCGAGATCGCCGGGTCGGGCAACGACAGCATCCGCATGCTGACGGTCGGCGAAACCGGCAGCGTCGCGCCGCTGGAGCATTTCGCCACGCCGGTGAAGTGGCTCAAGGCGTCGCCGGAGACCGTGCCCGATTTCTCCGCGGCGTGTTTCTACTACGCGCGCGAACTGCAGAAGACCGTCAAGGTGCCGATGGGCCTGGTTACCGCGGCCTGGGGCGGCTCGCGCATCCAGGCCTGGACCAGCGGCGAGGCACTGCGCGCCTCAGGGCAGTACGACGACGAACTCGACGTGCTGGCGTCCTATGCGCGCGATCCGGTCGCCGCGGTCGGCCAATGGGGCGATGTCTGGGCCAAGTGGTGGCGCGGTCGCAAGGACTACAAGGCAGGCGATGACCCGTGGGCAGCGGGCTACGCCGCCACCGACGGCTGGCGCAACGCACCGCGTGCCCTCGGTCCCTGGGAGGAGTGGGGCGTGAAGGACCTGGCCGAGTACGACGGCATGGTCTGGTTCCGCACGTCGGTGAAGCTCACCGAACAGCAGGCCGCGCAGGAAGCGGTGTTGCTGCTGGGTTCGATCGATGAAGTCGACATGACCTGGGTCAATGGGCATGGCGTCGGCAGCACGTATGGCCCGGGCTCCGGGCGCGAATACGCGCTGCCGGCAGGACTGCTGAAGGCCGGCGACAACTCGGTCACCATCAACGTGCTGGACACCTATCGCGCTGGCGGCATGAGCGGCCCGGTCTCGGCGTATGCGCTCCGCTTCAAGGACGGGACCACGGTGCCGCTCGACGGCGCCTGGAAGTATCGTCCGGCGCCAGGCTACGACTGGCCGCCGCGCGCGCCGTGGCAGACGGCCGCAGGCCTGTCGACGCTCTACAACGGCATGATCGCGCCGATCGGCAAGTACGGCTTCCGCGGCATGCTCTGGTACCAGGGTGAGTCGAACACGTTCGAAGCCGATCGCTACGCCGACCTGCTGCGCATGTGGCGCAAGGACTGGCGCTCGCGTTTCGGCGCCGACCTGCCGGTGCTGATCATCCAGTTGGCCGGCTATGGCATGCCGAAGTCGCAACCGGCCGAAAGCGGCTGGGCCGAATTGCGCGAAGCACAGCGCATCGTCGCCAATGAGGAGGCCCGCAGCGGCCTGGCGGTGACGATCGACATCGGCGACCGCTACGACATCCACCCGCCGAACAAGCAGGAACTCGGACGCCGCCTCGCGCGCGCTGCACGGCATGCGATCTATGGCGACAAGCAGCCGCCGTCGGGACCGGTGCCTGCGTCGGCAAAGCGCGAAGGCGATGCCGTGGTGATTTCGTTCGCCGATGTCAGCGATGGCCTGGTCGCCTTCGGCGCCGACGGCCCGATCGGCTTCGAGCTGTGCGGCGCGGCGAAGGACAGCTGCCACTACGCCGATGCCCGCATCAACGGCAACAACGTGAGCCTGCGCGCCCCTGCGGCGGTGAATGTCACGCGCGTGCGCTATTGCTGGGCCGACGGCCCGGTCTGCACCCTCTTTGACGGCGCCGGCCTGCCGGCCGGTCCGTTCGAAACCCCCATCAAGTAAAAGCATCCAGCCGAGTGATTCGATGATGAGTACCCACCCCCAAACCGAAACCACGACACACGGCTCCTCGCGCGATCGCGAGATCGTCGATGCACGCGTCATCGTCACCTGCCCGGGGCGCAACTTCGTCACCCTGCGCATCGAAACCCGCTCGGGCGTCGTCGGCCTCGGCGATGCGACGCTCAACGGCCGCGAACTGGCCGTGGCGTCGTACCTGCGCGATCACCTCGTGCCGAACCTGATCGGCCGCGACGCCGGCCGCATCGAGGACATCTGGCAGTTCTTCTATCGCGGCGCCTACTGGCGTCGCGGCCCGGTGACGATGACCGCCATCGCCGCCGTCGACGTTGCGCTGTGGGACATCCTCGGCAAGATGGCCGGGCTGCCGCTGTACCAGCTGCTGGGCGGTCGCTCGCGCGAAGGCGCGCTGGTCTATGCCCACGCCAACGGCCGCGACATCAGCGAGGCCAGCGAGGAGGTCGGCAAGTACCGCGAGAAGGGCTTCCTCGCCGTGCGCGCGCAGAGCGGCGTGCCCGGCGTGAAGAAGGCCTACGGCATCTCCAGCGGCGGAAAGCCCTATGAGCCGGCCGAGAGCGAACTGCCGGCCGAGACCGTGTGGTCGACGCCGAAGTACCTGGAAGTGGTGCCGAAGCTGTTCGAGCGCCTGCGCGCCGACCACGGTAACGATGTCGAACTGCTGCACGA
Organism: Lysobacter sp. Soil_N_23; assembly: GCF_057656135.1. Taxonomy (NCBI): domain Bacteria; kingdom Pseudomonadati; phylum Pseudomonadota; class Gammaproteobacteria; order Lysobacterales; family Lysobacteraceae; genus Lysobacter; species Lysobacter sp. Soil_N_23. Next base: position 21,494 of record NZ_JBDGKY010000027.1, on the reverse strand, counting down.
CGTGCATCACCGGCTGAGCCCGATCGAGGCCGCGCGTCTGGCCCGCGACGTCGAACCCTACCGCCTGTTCTGGCTGGAGGACGCCACACCGGCAGAGAACCAGAAGTCGTTCGAGCTGATCCGCCAGCACTCGGTCACGCCGCTGGCCGTGGGCGAGGTCTTCAACTCTATCTGGGACTGCAAGCACCTGATCGAGAACCAGCTGATCGACTACATCCGCACCACGATCGTGCATGGCGGCGGCATCACCCACCTGCGTCGCCTGGCCGACTTCGCCGGCCTGCACCAGGTGCGCACGGGCTTCCACGGCGCTACCGATCTCTCGCCGGTGTGCATGGGCGCGGCCCTGCACTTCGACACCTGGGTGCCGAACTTCGGCATCCAGGAGTACATGTTCCATTCCGAAGAGACCAACGAGGTATTCCCGCACGACTACGTGTTCCGCGACGGACGCCTGCACGTCGGCGACACGCCGGGCCACGGCGTGACCATCGACGAGAAGCTCGCCGCGCGTTACCCGTACTCGCCCAAGCAGCTGCCCATCGCGCGTCTGGAAGACGGCTCGATGTGGGACTGGTGATGTCGATGCGGCGGCTGCTCAGGCGGATGGTTTCGTTGCTGCTGGCATTGTCGGCGGCATCGGCGCAGGCGCGCGAGCCGGTGCTGTTCGACTGGTTCGAGTACCGCGGCCATGACGCCACGTTCGAGCAGCCGTTGCCGGAAGGGAGCTTCCGCAACCCGGTGCTCGCCGGGTTCCATCCCGATCCGGCGGTGGTCCGCGCGCGCGACCGTTACTACCTGGTCAACTCCAGTTTCGGTTTCTTCCCGGGCATCCCGGTGTTCGAAAGCCGCGACCTGGTGCACTGGACGCAGATCGGCAACGCGATCGAGCGGCCGTCGCAGCTCGACTTCGATGGCCTGGGCATGTCGCGAGGCGTGTTTGCGCCGACGATCGCCTACCACGACGACACCTTCTACGTCGTCAACACCGCGGTCGACAATGGCGGCAATTTCCTGGTGACGGCGAAGGACCCGGCCGGCCCATGGTCGGATCCGGTCTGGCTGCCGACCATCGACGGCATCGACCCGTCGCTGTTCTTCGACAGCGACGGCAAGACCTACCTGCTCAACAACGGCGAGCCGGAAGGCAAGCCGCGCTACGACGGTCATCGCGCGATCTGGATGCAGGAGTTCGACCTGGCACAGCGTAAGCCGGTCGGCCCGCGCAAAGTGCTGATCGACGGCGGCGTCGATCCGTCGAAGAACCCGATCTGGATCGAAGGCCCGCACATCTACCAGCGCGAAGGCTGGTACTACCTGGTCTGCGCCGAGGGCGGCACCGGGCCGGATCATTCCCAGGTGGTGCTGCGCAGCCGCACCGTGTGGGGGCCGTATGCGCCTTATCCGGGCAACCCGATCCTGACCCAGCGCGATCTCGATCCCGCGCGCGCGAACCCGATCACCAACGCCGGCCATGCCGACCTGGTCGAAGGGCTCGACGGCAGCTGGTGGGCGATCTTCCTCGCCAGCCGCAACTACGGTGGCGTGCACTACAACACCGGGCGCGAGACCTACCTGCTGCCGGTGGCATGGAAGGATGGCTGGCCGGTCATCCTCGATCAGGGGCGCGCGATCCCGCAGGTCCTGCCCGGTCCTCGCTTCATGGAGCGTGGTCAGTCGCAGGCGCCGATGACCGGCAACTTCACCTGGCGCGACGAGTTCGACAAGCCCGCGCTCGATCGTGCGTGGATGCACGTGCGCGTGCCGAAGCGGCCCTGGGTAGATCTCGCTGCGATGCATGGCCAACTGGCGATCCATCCGCTCGCGGAAGGCCTGGACACGTTGCGCAATCCTTCGTTCCTGGCGCGGCGGCAGCAGCATCTTGCCTTCGAGTCGAGCACTGCGCTGACGGTGCCGGTCGAAGCGGGCACGGAAGCGGGCATCGTCGCGTTCCAGAACGAGCGCTACTGGTACTTCCTGGGTGTGCGTCGCGTTGGCGCCAGTCTTGAACTGTTCCTGCAGCGCAGCAGCGCCGGCAAGGCAAGCACCGTCGCCACGACGACGATCGCGAATGCGACGACGCTGAAAATGAAGATCACCGGCGACAGTGGTGCCTACTCGTTCGCCTTCGATGCCGACGGCAAGGGCTGGCAGTGGCTGCGCCGCGATGACGACGGAACCATCCTCAGTACCGATGTCGCCGGCGGGTTCGTCGGCGCGGTGGTGGGGCCCTATGCGCGTGTGGAGGAAAGCCGATGAAAGGGATGGGCATGAAGGCAAAGTCGCTGGGTCCCCGCCTGCGCGGGGATGACGGGAAAGGGGCGGGTCGGGTGCGTCCGCTGCGCTGGGTCATTGCTGGCGTGCTGCTGGCGGCCAGTGCACAGGCGCTGTGCGCGACGCCGTCTACCGACGCCGGAGCTCCGGCTTACCTCGACCTCAACCGCAGCTTCGAAGAGCGCGCCGCCGACCTCGTCTCGCGCATGACGCTCGAGGAAAAGGCCGCGCAGATGCAGAACGGCGCGCCTGCCATCGAGCGCCTGGGCGTGCCGGCCTACGACTGGTGGAACGAGGCGCTGCACGGCGTCGCCCGCGCCGGCGCGGCGACGGTGTTCCCGCAGGCGATCGGCATGGCGGCGACCTTCGACGTCCCGCTGATGGGCCAGATCGCCACGGTCATCAGCGACGAGGCGCGCGCCAAGCATCACGAGTTCGCGCGGCGGGGGCAGCACGGCCGTTACCAGGGGCTGACCTTCTGGTCTCCCAACATCAATATCTTCCGCGACCCGCGCTGGGGCCGTGGCCAGGAAACCTACGGCGAGGACCCGTACCTCACCGCGCGCATGGGCGTGACGTTCGTCAAGGGCCTGCAGGGCGACGACCCGAAGTACCGCAAGCTCGACGCCACCGCCAAGCACTTCGCCGTGCACAGCGGCCCGGAGGCGGACCGCCACACCTTCGATGCGAAGCCCAGCCAGCGAGACCTCTACGAGACCTACCTGCCGGCCTTCGAGGTACTGGTGAAGGAAGGCCAGGTCGACGCGGTGATGGGCGCCTACAACCGCGTCTACGGCGAATCCGCCAGCGCCAGCAAGTTCCTGCTGCAGGACACCCTTCGCGGCCAATGGGGCTTCAAGGGCTACGTCGTCTCCGACTGCTGGGCCATCGTCGACATCTGGAAGCACCACAAGATCGTCGCCACGCCCGAAGAGGCCGCCGCGCTCGCGGTGAAGAACGGCACCGAGCTCGATTGCGGCGACACCTACACGCCATCGTTGCCGGTGGCGGTGAAGAAGGGCCTGAGCACCGAGGCCGAGATCGATCACGCGCTGACGCAGTTGTTCACCGCGCGGATGCGTCTTGGCATGTTCGACCCGCCGGAGAAGGTGCGCTGGGCCGGCATCCCCTACTCGGTGAACCAGGCGCCCGCGCACGACGCGCTGTCGCGCAAGGTCGCGCAGGAGTCGATCGTGCTGCTCAAGAACGACGGCGTGCTGCCGCTGTCGCGCGATACCAAACGCATCGCCGTGGTCGGCCCGACCGCCGACGACACCATGGCGCTGCTCGGCAACTACTACGGCACGCCGGCCGCGCCGGTGACGATCCTGCAGGGTATCCGCGAGGCCGTGCCGAACGCACAGGTCGTGCATGCGCGCGGTGTCGATCTGGTGGAAGGTCGCGACGATCCGGCGGCTACGCCGCTGATCGAACCGCAGTACCTGCGCCCGGAGAAGGGTTCGAGCGAACGCGGCCTGCGCGGCGAGTACTTCCGCAGCCGCGACCTGTCCGGCAAGCCGGCGCTGGTCCGCGTCGATTCGCAGATCGGCTTCCGCTGGGACCGCGGTTCGCCGACCGACAACCTGATGGCACGCGGCGAGGCGCACGGCGGGCAATCGGTGCCGTCGGACAACTTCAGCATCCGCTGGAGTGGCCAGCTGCTGCCGCCGGTGTCGGGGACCTACCAGCTCGAAGCATCGGCGAACGACGGCTTCCGCCTGTACCTCGACGGCAAGCGGGTGCTCGACCAGTGGAAGGACAGCGACCGCCTGCGCGCCGACAGCGCCACGGTGACGTTGCAGGCCGGGCGCAGCTACGATCTCAAGCTCGAGTACTACGACGGCGAGCGTGACGCAGGCGTGCGCCTGGCCTGGCGCATGCCAGGTGCCAAGCCGCCGTTCGAGGAAGCGCTGCAGGTGGCGCGCGAGTCCGACGTGGTGATCTTCGTCGGCGGCCTCACCGGCGACGTCGAAGGCGAGGAGATGACGGTCAGCTACCCGGGCTTCGCCGGCGGCGACCGCACCGACATGCGCCTGCCCGCAACGCAACGCAAGTTGCTCGAAGCACTGCACGCGACCGGCAAGCCGGTGGTGATGGTGCTGACCGCCGGCTCCGCGCTGGCGGTGGACTGGGCCCAGCAGAACCTGCCGGCGATCGTGATGGCGTGGTATCCGGGCCAGCGCGGCGGCAGCGCGGTGGCGGACGTGCTGTTCGGCGACGCCAACCCCGCCGGTCGCCTGCCGGTCACGTTCTACAAGGCCGACGAGAAGCTGCCGGCGTTCGACGACTACTCGATGCAGGGGCGCACCTACCGCTACTTCGAGGGCGAGCCGCTGTATCCGTTCGGTCACGGTCTGTCGTACACCACGTTCGCCTACTCCGATCTGCGTCTGGACCGGGCCAAGGCCGGTCCGAAGCAGCCGGTGACGGCGACGGTCAAGGTGCGCAACAGCGGCAAGCATGCAGGCGACGAGGTCGTGCAGCTGTACGTGCGCGCGCTCGATCCGAAGCAGCCGCATGCGCGCAAGGACTTGCGTGGCTTCCAGCGCGTGAACCTGCAACCGGGTGAGGAGCGCACGCTGACGTTCGCGCTCGATCCGTCGGTCGACCTGCGCTACTACGATGTTGGCACCAAGGCGTACGCGGTCGAGCCGGGCAGCTATGAGGTGCAGGTCGGTGCGTCGAGCGAAGACATCCGCGCACGCACCAAGCTGAGCATCACCAAGTAGCACCCGTTTAAGCCCCTCTCCCGCTCGCGGGAGAGGGGTTGGGGTGAGGGCAAAGGCAACAGCAACGTCCCTGGATCCCCGCCTTCGCGGGGATGACGGGGTAGGTTCCCTGAAGGAAGAGTATGTCCAACCGCTTGAACCAGACGGCACTCCCGGCACTGCCCCCCGACATCATCCGCCCCGCCTACGACCGTGCCGGCACCCGCATCGGCATCGTCCACATCGGCGTCGGCGCATTCCATCGCGCCCACCAGGCCGTCTACATGGACGACGTCCTGGCCAGCGAACCTGACTGGGCGATCTGCGGCGTCAGCCTCAACAGCCGTGACGTGCGCGACGCGCTGCAGCCGCAGGACGGCCTGTACGCACTGGCGCTGCTCGGGCAGAACCCGTCGCTGCGCGTGATCGGTTCGATCCGCGAACTCCTGTTCGCACGCGAGCAGCGCGACGAAGTGCTCAGGCGCCTGGCCGACCCGCTGGTGCGCATCGTCACCCTGACCATCACCGAGAAGGGCTATTGCCTGGCGGGTGCGGACCTCGACCTCACCCATCCGGAGATCGTCCACGACCTCGCCTCGCCGGACGCACCCAATGGCGCCATCGGTTACGTGGTGGCGGGGCTCGCGGCGCGGCGCAAGCTGCGGCTGCCGCCGTTCACGGTGCTCAGCTGCGACAACCTCCCCGAGAACGGCCGCAAGCTGGGGCGCGCGGTGGTCCAGTTCGCACGGACGATCGACCCAGAACTCGCGCGCTGGATCGAGTCGGAGGTCGCCTTCCCGTGCTCGATGGTCGACAGCATCACTCCGGCCACCGACGACGCACTGCGCGAGCGCGTCGCAGCAGAACTGGGCTGCGCCGATGCCTGGCCGGTGCAGCGCGAGGCCTACACGCAGTGGGTCGTCGAGGACAGCTTCTGCAACGGCCGGCCGGCGTTCGAGCGGGTTGGCGTGACCCTGAGCAGCGACATCGCCGGCTACGACCGCGCCAAGCTGCGCCTGCTCAACGCGCCGCATTCGGCCCTGGCCTACCTGGGCTCCCTGATGGACATCGAGACCGTCGCGCAAGCCATGGCCACGCCGGTGCTGGCCGGCTTCGTCGAGCGGCTGATGCACGACGGCATCGTGCCGAACGTGAAGGCGCCCACCGGCTTCAACGCCGGCGCCTACGTCGAGGCGATCCTGGCGCGCTTCCGCAATCCCGCCATCCAGCATCGGCTGCTGCAGATCGCCTGGGACGGCTCGCAGAAGCTGCCGGTGCGGCTGCTCGGCACGATCGGCGATGCGCTCGCCGCAGGCCATCCCATCGACCTGCTGTGCCTGCCGGTGGCGGCATGGATACAGTTCGTGCGACGCCAGGCGCGCAACGGCGTGGCGCTGGTGGATCCGATGGCGGACGTGCTGGCAGAGGTTGGCCTTGCCACGACTGGCGATGCGAATGACGACGTCGCACGGTTCCTGGCACTGGATTCGATATTCGCGCCGCTCTCGGCCGATGCGTGTTTTGTCGATGCGGTGCGCGCGGCCTATGCCAGCCTGGGCGACGGCACGCCAGCCGCCGTCTGGCGCGCCCTGAGCGACTGACCGTAGGAGCGAGCTTGCTCGCGAACAGGCGAACCGGTGTGGAGACGCAGATCGCGAGCAAGCTCGCTCCTACCGGAACCCCAGGCCGGTGACCGCCACCCGCACGCGAGCGACAAAGGTGTGCGAGGTCAGGTAGAGCGTATGGCCGTCGTCGCCGAAGGCGCAGTTCGAAACGCGGCTGCCGGTCTCGATCAGTCCCAGCCGCTTGCCGCTGGCATCCATCACCAGCAGGCCACCGGGCGCGCTGGCGAACAGGTGGCCGTCGCTGGACAGGCACAGTCCGTCCGGTGCGCCGCTGGCGCCGGAGGCGACCAGGTCGGACGCGTCGGCAAGCACGCGCCGGTCGAGCACGTCGCCGCGATCGTCCAGCCGGTACGCCATCCACACCGGATGCTTCTCGTCCGAGTTGGCCACATACAACGTGTGCTCGTCGGGCGAAAGTGCGACGCCGTTGGGGAAGCGCAGGCCGTCTTCGATCAGGTGCACGGAGCCGTCGCGGTCGAGGCGGTAGACGCCGTTGACGGCCTGCTCTTTCAATGGCGACTCGTCGATGCCCTTCAGCCCATACGGCGGATCGGTGAAGTACACCGAGCCACTGCCGTGGCGGATGACATCGTTGGGACTGTTGAGGCGCTTGCCGCGGTAGGCAGCGGCGAGCGTGGTCTTGCGCTTGCTCGCCGGGTCGAGGCGGGCGATGAGGCGCGAACCCGAATCGGCCAGCAGCACCGTGCCCTGCGGTTCGGCGTCCAGGCCATTCGCTCCGGCCTCGCGCAGCCCTTCCAAGTCCGTACCGTCGTAACCCGATGGCTTGAGGAACACGGCCAGCCCGTCGCTCGGTGACCAGCGGTACATCGTGTTGCCGGGCACGTCGTTGAACAGCAGGTAGTGACCGTCGTGCATCCACAGCGGGCCTTCGGACCAGTCGAAGCCTTCGGCGATGCGCTCGATGCGCGCGTCCGGCGCGACGATTGCGCGAAGGGCGTCGTCGTACACGGTGATACGTCCGACGGTCGGGTAGGCGTGCGTGGCGGTGGGATCGACCGCGGGAGTGCACGCGGTTGCCGCCGCCAGCAGCATGGCGACAGGCACGGCCCGGAGCGAGGAGGAGCGCATCACCGCACCTGTACCGTGGCTTGCGCGCCTTGCAACTGCGCCGACTGCGCCCGCACCGTCACGGTGCCAGACTGCCCTGGCTTGCTACGCAGGATCACCAGCGCAAGTCCGTTGAACGCGTTGCGCTCGTGCGAGGGGAACGGGGTCATGTCGGTCGGGTCTCCGTTGTCGGTGGCGATGATCTCCGCTGGCCCCTCGACGCTGAACGCAATGTGCGATGCCGCATCGGGCACGGGCTGTCCGTCGCGGTCGAGTATGCGCAATGTCACGAACGACAGGTCGCTGCCGTCGGCGCGGATCTGCTCGCGGTCCGCCTGCAACTCCAGCCTCGCCGCTGCGCTGGCCGTGCGCGTGCTCTCGTCGGCCCAAGGCTTGCCGTTCCTGTAGGCCTGCACCCGCAGTTCGCCGGGCTGATACACGACGTCGTCCCAACGCAGGCGGTACTCGTACGGGCCCTTCTTCCGACGCCCTTGCGACTTGCCGTTGACGAACAGCTCCGCCTCGTCGCCGGAAGTGAATACATGCACCGGCGTCACCTGGCCTTCGCGCCCCGGCCACGTCCAGTGCGGCAGCAGGTGCGCCATCGGCAGCTCCGGTCGCCAGCGCGCCTGGTAGAGATAGAAGCGGTCCTTCGGGAAACCGGCCAGGTCGACGATGCCGGAGTAGGAACTGCGCGAGTCGTAGTACGGCGTCGGCTCGCCGAGGTAGTCGAACCCCGTCCACACGAACTCGCCCGCGACATACGGATTGCGGTCGAGCGAGGCGAAGACCTTGTCGGCGCTGGAGCCGAAATCGACCGCGTGCAGCTCATACGCGCTGACCTGGCGGATCTTCGAGTCACCGCCACGGCCATCGCGCACCGGTGCGCTGGTCTCCTTCGTCACCGGGAACAGGTACACGCCGCGGGTGCTCAGTGCCGAGGCTGTCTCGGTGCTGATGATGGCCTTGTCCGGGAAGCGCGCGTGGAACGCCGGGTACTGCGGCGGCGTGCGGATGCGCTCGGTGCCCTCGAACTCGGGCGTGTCGCGGATGCCTTCGCCCTGGTAGTTCAGGCCGATCACATCGAGCACCGCCGGCAGCGGCATGTCCGGCTTGGCCCAGTTCATGGCGTTGGTGGTCGGGCGGGTCGGGTCTTCCTCGCGGACGATCTCATGCAGGCGCCTGGCGATCGCCGCGCCTGCCTCGCCGGTGTACTGCTCGCCGACTTCGTTGCCGACGCTCCAGGCGATGATCGACGGGTGGTTGCGGTCGCGGCGCAGCATCGAGCGCAGGTCGGGCTCGTGCCAGTCCTTGAAGATCAGATGGAAGTCGAGCGGCGTCTTCCTGCGCTCCCAGGAATCGAAGACCTCGTCGATCACGAGAAAACCCATGCGGTCGGTCAGCTCGAGCAGCTCGGGCGCCGGCGGGTTGTGGCTCATGCGCACGGCATTGGCGCCCATCCCTCGCAGGATCTCGAGCTGGCGCTCCGCCGCGCGGACGTTGAAGGCGGCACCCAGCGCGCCCAGGTCGTGGTGGTTGTTGACGCCGCGGATGACGATGCGCTCCCCGTTGACGATCAGGCCCTCGTTGGCGTCGAAGCGAACCGAGCGGATGCCGAATGGTGTCTCGTGCCGGTCGACGATGCGGCCATCGCGCGAAACCGTGGTGATGGCGACATAGCGGTTCGGTCGCTGCGTCGGCGGTGGACCCCATAGCCGCGGATGGGCGAGGGTGGTCGAGCCGCTAATGCTCGCCCTGGAACGCGCCGGAACCTGCGTGCGCATGGGCTTGATGCGCGCGACCACGTCGCCGGACCGCTGCCCGGAATCGTCCAGCGCCACAATCTCGGTGGCGACGTCGACCTCGGCGGCACGCGCGGAGTCGTTGTCGACGGACGCATCCAGCCGGATGGTTGCTGCATCGGCAGACACCTGCGGTGTCGTCACCCGCGTGCCCCAGTGCGCCGCGTGCAGCGGATCGACCTTGCTCAACCACACACTGCGATACAGGCCGCCACCGGGATACCAGCGCGCCGAATCGGGCGGGTTGTCGAGACGGATCGCCAGCTGGTTGTCGCCACCTGGCCGCAGGTACGGCGTCAGGTCCACGCGCCACGAGTTGTACCCGTACGGCCAGCCACCGACGAGATGGCCGTTGAGCCACACCGTCGCGTACGACATCGCGCCGTCGACATCGAGGAAGACCGAACGGCCGCGATCGCTCGCCGGGATGTCCAGCTTGCGCCGGTACCAGCCGATGCCCCAGCTCGGCAGACGGCCCATGCCGCCATAAGGGCCTTCGCGCAGGAACGGTCCGGCGATGGCCCAGTCGTGCGGCAGGTTGACCTGCTGCCAGCCGCGATCGTCGAAGTCCGTCTGCACGAACGCGACATCACTGCCGGGATCATTCCCGCTGGAGCCGCCGGCGGGCCGGACATGACGCCGTGACGGGTCGCCGATGAAGGCGTTGCCGCTGGGCAGGATCCACGGCTTGAGCACGCCCTGCGCCCGTGCGGCGAGCTGCTCGGCTTCCTCGGGGCGGGCATCGGCGGCCTTGCCGTCCTGGTTGTCCGTCACCTTCGGCCGCACGTCGTAGTCCAGTCGCGTCGACAGGCCCGGCGGATCGCCCTGGTGGAATCGCCAGCCGCTGTTGATCGAGATGCGCTCGCGCGCAGCGGCATCGAACGGCGCCACGATCACGAACCCGACAAGACAGATGCCAGCCACCACCTGTAGGAGCGAGCTTGCTCGCGACCCGCCGCTGCCGTCGCCGTCGCCCCGAATCGCGAGCAAGCTCGCTCCTACGCGGGCGGCGCGCATCACAGCTTGTAGGCCTGCTTCGGCAAGCGATAGGCCAGGTCGACGGCAAGCTCGGCCGCTTCGTCCTCATCCATCCGGTGCTCGCTGACCAGCTTGGCCAGGAACGCGCAATCGACGCGACGGGCGACATCGTGACGGGCGGGAATCGACAGGAACGCACGCGTGTCGTCGTTGAAGCCGACCGTGTTGTAGAAGCCGCCGCTGCTGAGGGTCTGCTCGCGGAAGCGCCACATGCCTTCGGGCGCGTCATGGAACCACCACGCCGGGCCGAGGAACAACGCCGGATAGTGCCCGGCAAGCGGCGCCAGTTCGCGCGCGTAGGTGCTCTCGTCGAGGGTGAACACGATCACCCGCAGGCGCGGATCGTTGCCGAAGCGGTCGAGCAGCGGCTTGAGCGCGTTGACGTAGTCGGTGCGCATCGGCATGTCCGCGCCCTTGTCGCGGCCGAAGCGCTCGAACAGGCGCGCGTTGTGGTTGCGGAAGCAGCCCGGATGGATCTGCATCACCAGGCCGTCGTCCAGGCTCATCGCCGCCATCTCGGTCAGTACCTGGGCGCGGAACAGCTCGGCTTCGGCCGCGCTGGAACCGCCGCGTGCCACCTTCTCGAACAGACGGCGCGCTTCATCGGCGGGCAGGTCGGCGGTGGCGGCGGTCGGGTGGCCATGATCGGTCGAGGTCGCGCCCATCGCCGCGAACGCGGCACGGCGCTGGCGATGCGCGCGCAGGTAGCCGTCCCAGGTGTAGACGTTCTCGCCGGTGATCTCGCCGAAGCGCTCGAGCGAAGCGGCGAACTCCTCATGCTCCGGATCGACCACCGGGTCCGGGCGGTAGGCCGTGACCACGCGGCCCGGCCAGCCACTGGCGCGGATCTGCGCGTGATGCTGCAACGGGTCGAGCGGCGATTCGGTGGTCGCCAGCAGTTCGATGCGGAAGCGGTCGAACAATGCGCGCGGCCGGAACTCGGCCAGCTGCAGTGCGGCGGTGATGTGGTCGTAGTAACGGTCGGCACTGCCGGCATCCAGGCGCTCGCGCAGTCCGAACACCTCGTGGAAGACGTGGTTGAGCCACATCGACGACGGCGTGCCGCGGAACAGGTGGAAGTTGGACGCGAACAGGCGCCAGGCCGCGCGCGGATCGACAGACGAACGCGAACCGTCACGGCGCGGGATGCCCAGCGCGTCCAGGTCGATGCCCTGGCTGTAGAGCATGCGGAACACGTAATGGTCCGGGATCAGCAGCAGCTCGGTGGCGTTGGCGAAGGCTTCGTTGCCGGCGAACCAGGACGGATCGGTGTGGCCATGCGGGCTGATGATCGGCAGTTGCGCGACCTGGCCGTACAGGCGCCGCGCGATTGCGCGTGCGCCGGCTTCGGCGGGGAACAGTCGGTCCGGGTGCAGGTCCAGTGCTTTGGTGGTGCTCATCGTGCCAGCTCTCTTCGTTGCGTTCTCTTCGTTGCATTCACTTCGCGGCGGCGTCGGTGGTGGCGGCCGAAGGCCCGGTCACACCGCGCACATAGCCACGCAGCCACGCCATCGCCGGCCGTTCGCTGCCGTCCTTGCGCACCAGGTAGGCCTTCTCCTTGGTCCGCCACATACCCGGACGATAGCCCCACAGGGTGATGCCCTTGACCGCCGGATGTTCCCAGAACACAGGGAAGATCCGCTGGTAGTCCTTGAGCTGCTGCGCGTCGGTGGCGCCGTCGATGTCCAGCTCGGTCACGTAGATTGGCAGGCCGGTCGCGGCGAGGCGATCGAGGTTGGCGCGGTGCACCGACATCGGCGTGTCGGCCTTTGTCGCGAAGGCGTGGCCCTGCACACCGATGCCATCGACCAGGTTGTCCTTGCGCAGCAACTCGATGATCTCGAGGTAACGCCGGGTATTGTCGTCCTTGTTGGTGATGTTGTAGTCGTTGATCAGGAGCTTGGCGTGCGGGAAATTGCGGCGGGCGAGGCGATAGGACTCGATGATCCAGTCCCAGCCGCTGGCGCCGCTGCCGCCGAGCGCGTTGATGTAGTTGCCGCCGCCTTCGTCGTCCTTGTTGGGCGGGTCATTGAGCGGCTCGTTGACCACCTCGACGTAGTCCAGGTCCGGATAGCGCTTCGCGACGGCGGCGAACCATTCCTCGATCTCCTCGCGCTGTTCCTTCGGCGACAACTTCTCCATCCACTCCGGCTGCTGGTTGCCCCAGACCATCACGTGCATGTGGAACGGGAAACCGTGGCTCTTGGCGAACTGATAGGCCGCATCCAGGCCGGACCAGTCCATCTGGTCGCGCACGGCTTCGACCGAGCCCCACTTGCCGGCGTTCTCCGGCGTGACCTTGTTCCAGTAGCCGGCAAAGCCGGGCAGCTGGGTCGGGCTGTGGACGCTGCCGAGGAACTTCGCCTGCCCGGCGGCGAGCGGCGCGCCTTGCGCCTGCAACGCCAGCGGCATCGCGGCCAGCAGGACCAGCATCAGTGCTTTCATCCTTGCATCCCCCATGAAGACGGTCATGCGCCTGTTCCGTCCAGCAATTGCGCCGGCTCCAGGCGCGGCGCCAGCAGGTGCACGACCAGCAGCGCGATCAGGTAGGCAGATCCGGCCATCAGGAACACCGGCACGTAGCTGCCGGTGGTCTGCAGCAGGAAGCCGGTGAAGGTGGCGATCATCATGCCGCCGACGGCGCCGGCGAAACCGCCGATGCCGACCACCGACGCCACCGCGCGGCGCGGGAACATGTCGGACGTCAGCGTGAACACGTTCGCCGACCAGCCCTGGTGGCCGGCCGTCGCCAGGCCGATCAGGCCGACCGCGAGCCACAGGTTGTCGGCATTCGCGGCGAACACGATCGGCACCACGGCCAGGCCGCAGATGCCCATCGCGGTCTTGCGCGCGCGGTTGACGCTCCAGCCCATCCGGATGAAACGCCCGGCGAGCCAGCCGCCGAAGATGCTGCCGACATCGGCCAGCACGAAGATCACGATCAGCGGCAGGCCCAGGCCGAGCAGGGTCAGGCCGTACTCGGCGTGCAGGAACTTCGGCAGCCAGAACAGGAAGAACCACCAGATCGGGTCGGTGATGAACTTGGCGGCGACGAACGCCCACGCCTGGCGATGGCGCAGGATGCGCGACCACGGCACGCGCACCGCCGGTTCCGGCGGATCGCTGCGGATGTAGGCCAGTTCGCCGGCGCTGAGCCTGGGCTGGTCCTCCGGCGTGCGATAGATCAGCAGCCACGCCACCAGCCAGGCCGCGCTGAGCGCGCCGGTGACCAGGAACGCCGCCTGCCAGCCCCAGGTCGCGGCCACCACCGGCACCATCATCGGCGCCACGATCGCACCGACGTTGGAGCCGGAATTGAAGATGCCGGTTGCCAGCGCCCGCTCCTTGCGCGGGAACCATTCGGCCACGGTCTTGATGGCGGCCGGGAAGTTGCCGGCCTCGCCGAAGCCGAGCACGAAGCGCGCGGCGGCGAAACCAACCACGCTGGCGGCGAGCGAATGACTCATCGCCGCCAGGCTCCAGATGCTGATCGAGATGGCATAGCCGACGCGCGTGCCGAGGCGGTCGATGATCGCGCCGGCGCAGAGCAGGCCGATCGCATAGGCGGCCTGGAAGGCGGTGACGATGTAGCCGTACTCGATCTCGTTCCAGCCGATCTCGGCCTGCAGGAACGGCGCCAGCACGCCGAGCACCTGGCGGTCGATGTAGTTGATGGTCGTGGCCAGCAGCAGCATCGCGCAGATGCGCCAACGGTACATGCCGACCTTCGTCACCGGTGCCGCGACGCCGGTGGTCGTGGTTGCTTCGCTCATGCCACCCCCACCAGCACCCGACGGTGTGTCCTCAGCCGTACAAGTGTCGCCGCAGCGCGGCCGAGGCAGGGAAAATTGCTGCAGTGCAGCGCGTCATGCGCAGGTCTGGCCAATCGTGTCATCGCGGTTTTCCCTGCGTTTTTGCCGCAGGTCAGCTGAATGTTAGCGCTAGCATTAGCACACGGATCAGGGGCCGGGCTACTGCCTTTCGACGGCGGTCACAGAGTGAAAACTGCTTCAGGTGTCGAGTATTGCGCAAACGGGCAAGAGGAAACTGACTGCCGGGACGGGGCGAAACGGCTCATGTTGCTATGCAGCGTGCGAGGCAAAAATGGTAGCGCTACCATCCGCCCCGGATCGCCTCAGACGGATTCGTAGCGTCACCAGTGTTGTAGCCAACAAAAAAACCAGCCACTCGCCTGCGCAGCGACAACGATCGCGCGCAGGCGCAGTCACCAGAAACGGGAGGGGAGTACGGTGCAAATCCATATCGCAAGAACGGCCTTGTCGCGCGCCTTGGGCATTGCTCTGTTGGGCATGGCCAGCAGTTCGGTGCTGGCACAGGCCCAAGAGCAGGTACAGACGCAGCAGGAAAGCACGCAGCAGGAAAGCACGCAGCAGGCGCAGCCGACCCAGGTCGCGCAGGCAGACACCACGGCAGCACCGGTGCAGACGCCGGCCGGCTCGCAGGATGCGGTCAACCTCGATCGCGTCGTCGCCACCGGCTTCCGCAAGAGCCTGGAATATTCGACCCAGTCCAAGCGCGACGCCATCAACGTCACCGACACGGTGTTCGCCGAGGACATGGGCAAGTTCCCCGACCTCAACATCGCCGAGTCGCTCAACCGCATCCCGGGCGTGCAGCTGGCCCGCGACGTCAACGGCGAAGGCCTCAATGTCGCCATCCGCGGCCTGGGCACCAGCTTCACCAAGACCACGCTCAACGGCAACTCGATCGCAACCGCATCGGTCGGTCTGAACAACCAGAACCAGAACCGCGAAGTCGACCTGAATCTGTTCCCGACCGAGTTCTTCACCCAGTTGTCGGTCAGCAAGACGCCGCTCGCCAGCCAGCTCGAAGGCGGCGTGTCCGGCGTGGTCGACATGCGTACCGCGCGTCCGTTCGACAACCCCGGCAAGCACCTGACCTACAACCTGCAGGCCGACTACAACGAGACCAGCGAAGAGACCAGCCCGCGCGGCTCGCTGATCGGCAGCTGGACCAACGACGACGGCACGTTCGGCGCGCTGGCGGGCGTGTCGGTCTCGCGTGGCAAGATCGGCGTAGAAGGTTTCGAAAGCGTGGGCTGGACCAATCCGGGCCTGACCGCAGTCCAATGCGGGCTCGCGCCGCCGACCGACCCGCTGAACACGACCCAGCCGGGTTCGTGCAATACCGGCGGTGGCGGCAACTGGCGCATTCCCGACCGGGTTCCCGACAACGCGGCCGCGATCGCCGCGGGCCTGACACCGGGTGACGTGATCAGCCGGGACATGCTGCTTGCCCTCAATCCGGGCCTGAGCATCGAGCAGATCAGCGAAGCCCTGATCCCGCGCCTGGGCCGTCCGGTCCACATGTCCGGCGACCGCGATCGCGATGGCTTCGTCGGTGCGCTGGAATGGCGCCCGAGTGACAATGCGCGGTTCTACCTCGATACGATGTACACCGAGGCGCACCGCACCAACGAACGAATCGACGTCAACCTGATCGGGCGCAACTTCGCCGCGAACGGCCCGATCCCGATCGACATGCAGGTCGACGGCAACGGCGTGGTGACCAGCGCCACCCTCGCCAACGCCCAGTTCTTCCTCGAGGCGCGTCCGTACCGGGAAGACGTCAAGTTCTGGAACGTCAACCCGGGCGGCACCTTCTGGTTCGACGACGACATCAAGCTGGACTTCCAGGCCAGCATGAGCCGCAGCTGGATGGACCGCGAGTCGCCGACGATCCTGGTGAACACGCCGTTCACCAACATCGAGTACCGCAACGACGGTGGCGATGTTCCGAGCTGGACCACCGACATCGACCTCAACGACCCCAATGCGGGTTGGACGTGGGATGGTGGCCGACTCAACATCCAGAACGAAAAGCGCGTGACCGAGACCCGCGGTGCCCGCGCCGACCTGCAGTTCGGCGAGGACCGCAGCAACGTCCGCGTCGGCATCGCCTGGGACGAGGCCGAGCGCCGCATCCAGGGCTTCGACAACAGTGCGGCCTGGGAAGACACCGCATGCCGCGGCCTGAACCCGGACGGCAGCGTGCCGAACCCGCGTCCTGGCTGCGTCGGCGGTCCGCTGGCGGCGGTTCCGCAGGCGCAGTTGGCGTCGTACCTGCGCCCGGGCCCGTTCGGCTTCATCACGGTCGACTTCGACCGCTTCAAGAACGACACCAACTACTACGAACTGCGTGACAACGCACCGGAGTCGGGTTCGTCCAACACGGCAGCCACCACCGGCGGCATCAACGAACAGAACCTGGGCGCATACATCGAAGTCAACGGTGAGGCCGAAGTGTGGAACCGTCCGCTGCGCTTCAACGGCGGCGTGCGCTATGTCACCACCGATCAGGAAACCATGGGTCCGGTGCAGGTCGGCGCAACGCGCGAATGGCGTGTGTTGCAGTCCGACTACGATGAACTGCTGCCGTCCTTCAACGTTGCCTGGGACGCCACCGACAGCATCGTCCTGCGCATGTCCGGTTCGCGCACGCTCACCCGCCCGAACCCCAGCGACATGCTGCCGAACACCAACTTCAGCGATCCGGTGGCGCAGCAGGCCACGCAGGGCAACCCGAACCTCGAACCGTACCTGTCGACCAACTTCGACATCGGCGGCGAGTGGTACACGGGCGACGAGGGTTTCGTCGGCCTGACTTACTTCAACAAGAGCATCGACGGCTTCACCGTCCTGGGCACGAGGACGGTTCCGTTCACGGACCTGGGCATTCCGTTCGACAGCCTCGCCGACTTCCAGCAGACCGCCATCAACTCGCGCGGCGGCCCGGACAATGCAACCGTCACGGTGCAGCAGCAGGTCAATGCCGACGGCACGCTCAAGATCAAGGGCATCGAAGCGACCTGGGTGCAGCCGCTGGACAAGGTGTTCGAAGGGTTGGGCTTCATGGCCAACTACACGCACGTCAAGCAGACCTCGGAAGGCGATGGCGTGCCGGCCGTGGCGGTGGGCGTGGCGCCTGACCTGTGGAACGCGACCGCGTACTGGGAGAACGACCGCGCGTCGATCCGGCTGTCCTACACCTGGAACGACGACATCATCGCCTCCGGTGCGAACCAGAACGGCATTCCGCAAGCCCGCCTGATCAGCGAGGCACGCGGACAGCTCGACCTGTCGGCCAGCTACACGCTGGCGCAGTTCAGGTCGGAGCCGCAGCTGACCCTGAATGTCATCAACATCACCAGCGAGCCGCTGAAGACCAACTTCTACTACGACAACGCCACGTACGAGTACTACGAGCCAGGCTATACCGTCCTGCTGGGCGTCCGCGGTACCTTCTGATGCGGTCGTCGATGCGGTAAACGGTGGGAAACCACCCGCGGCCCGTCCCGGTGCCTGGCACCGGACGGGCCGTGCCGTATCTGCAACCGATGGCAATACGCGCAGCCCGACCCACAACCTCGAAACGGTGGTCATGAACAGCACTGCAGAAGTCCTCTCCGTCCGCGAGAAGGTTGGTTACAGCCTCGGCGACCTGGCCGCCAACCTCATCTTCCAGACGCTGGTCGCGTTCCTGGCCTTCTTCTACACCGACGTCTACCGGATCCCGGCCGGCACGGCCGCGACCATCATCTTCATCGGCGGCATGCTCGGTGCGTTCGTGTTCACGCCGCTGATCGGCTTCGCCGCCGACCGCACCAGCACGCGCTGGGGCAAGTTCCGTCCGTGGATCCTGTGGACCGCGATCCCGTTTGGCGTGTTCTCGCTGCTGGCCTTCAGCACCCCTGACCTGGGCGAGCAGGGCAAGGTCGTCTATGCGCTGGCGACCTACATCCTGCTGGTGATGATCTACGCCGCCAACAACCTGCCGTACTCCGCGCTCAGCGGCGTGCTCACCGGCTCGATGGCGCAGCGCAACAGCCTGTCGTCGTACCGCTTCGTGGCAGTGATGCTCGCGCAGTTCGTGATCCAGGTGCTGCTGCTGCCGCTGGTGCTGATCCTCGGCAGCGGCGACAAGGTGCGCGGCTTCCACAACACCATGCTGCTGTTCGCCGTGGTCGGTACCGTGTTCTTCCTGATCACCTTCTTCACCACGCGCGAGCGCATCGTCGCCGCGCCGGAACACAAGTCGAGCATCAAGCAGGACCTGGCCGACCTGGCCCGCAACCGTCCGTGGATCGTGATGCTGGCGCTGACCATCCTGGTGTTCGTGACCCTGGCGCTGAAGGGCGGTTCGTACATCTACTACTTCCAGTACTACCTGGATGCGGGCGCGCTGGGCCGGTTCCTCGAGGACGTTGGCTTCAATCGCCTGATCGGCGGACTGAACGCCGTGCTCACCGGCATCGGCCTGACCGAGTTCCAGTGGCCCAAGGACGCGCCGACCTCGGCGTACAGCATGTTCAATGCCGCCGGCATCATCTCGATGATCGTCGGCATCGGTTTCTCCAAGCGCCTTGCCGACCGTTTCGGCAAGCGGGACGTGTTCGGCGGCGCACTTTTCGTTTCAACGATATTTCTGCTGGCGTTCTTCTTCTACCCGCCGACGGCGGTCGCGCTGGTGTTCGTCTCGCTGGTCCTGCACGGCTTCTTCTACGGCATCACCATCCCGCTGCTGTGGGCGATGATCGCCGACGTCGCCGACTACTCGGAGTGGCGCAACTACCGCCGCGCCACCGCGATCATCTTCTCGGCGATGCTGTGCGGCCTGAAGATCGGCCTGAGCGTCGGCGGCGCGCTGGTTGCAGGGCTGCTCGCCTACTACGGCTACCAGGCCGGCGAACCGGCGCAGGCGGCGCAGACGATCGACGGCATCCGCCTGGCGGTCAGCATCTACTGCTCGATTCCATTGCTGCTGTGCGTCGTGCTGCTGTTCCTGTACCAGATCAACAAGTCGATGGAGTCGCGCATCGAGCAGGAGCTGGGCGCGCGCAGGCTGCAGGCCGGCAGCGCTGCCTGATTTCCGAACGTTGATCCCGTTGCAATCCCACCACGAAGGCAACCGTCATGGCTGACGACATCGGATCCGACGAACTGAAAGCACTGGCCGCGAAGGCCATCTCGCAGCCGCTGGTCACCCACATCTACACCGCCGACCCGTCTGCACACGTGTTCGACGGCAAGCTCTACATCTATCCGTCGCACGACATCGATGCCGGACTGCCGTTCGACGACGATGGCGGTCATTTCGGCATGGAGGACTACCACGTCCTGCGCATGGACTCGCCCACCGGCGAGGCCGTCGACTGCGGCCTGGCCCTGCACGTCAAGGACGTGCCCTGGGCGCAGCGGCAGATGTGGGCCCCCGATGCGGCCAGCAGGGACGGCAAGTACTACCTGTACTTCCCGGCCAAGCGTGCAGACGGCATCTTCCAGATCGGCGTGGCGGTGGGTGCGCGGCCGGAAGGTCCGTTCGTGCCCGAGCCGCAGGCGATCGTGGGCAGCTACTCCATCGACCCGGCCGTGTTCGCCGATGACGATGGCGAGCACTACATGTACTTCGGCGGCATCTGGGGCGGGCAGCTGCAGAAGTACCGCGACAACGCCTACGGCGCATCGCACGAGGAGCCGGCCGATGGCGAGCCGGCGCTGGGCGCGCGCGTCGCGCGCCTGAGCGCCGACATGAAGCAGTTCGCCGAAGTGCCGTGCGAGGTGCTGATCCTCGACGAGGCCGGCCAGCCGCTGCGCGCCGACGACCACGATCGACGCTTCTTCGAGGCGTCGTGGCTGCACAAGCACCAGGGCCGCTACTACTTCTCGTATTCGACCGGCAACACGCACTTCCTGTGCTACGCGGTGGGCGACAACCCGTACGGTCCCTTCACGTATCAGGGCACGATCCTGACGCCGGTCGTGGGCTGGACCACGCATCACTCCATCTGCGCGTTCCAGGGCCGCACGTACCTGTTCTATCACGACTCCATCCTGTCGGGCGGCGTGACGCACCTGCGTTCGATCAAGGTCACCGAACTCCACTACGACGACCACGGCAAGATCAGGACCATCCACCCGTATGGGGAGTGATCCTCGCGCCGACGCGATGGCACCGTTGGCGCCGGGCCCGGTGACCACGATCGGTACCGGTGCACTTGCGGTCGACATCGCGCCGGAGGCGGGCGGACGCATCGCGCAGATCCGTCTGGACGGTGTCGAGCAGCTGGTCGGCCATGGCGAAGGCACCAGCGCCGCGATTGCATGGGGCTGCTATCCGATGGTGCCCTGGGCCGGACGGGTACGGAACGGTCGCTTCGCCAGCGAAGGTCGCCTCTACGACTTGCCGTTGAACCTGGAGGCGCACGCGATCCACGGCGTCGGCTTCACGATGCCGTGGCGGCTGGATTCGCACGACGGGGACCACGCCGAACTGTCGTTGGCGTTGCCGCAGGACGAGCACTGGCCGTTCGGCGGAAGTTCGCGTCAGCGCATCGAGGTCGGTGATCGCCACCTCAGGCTGACCTTGTCGGCGACCGCGGGAGAGCTTGGGATGCCGGCGACGATCGGCTGGCATCCGTGGTTCCGCAAGCCCGATCGCGTCGAGTTCGAGCCGCGCATGATCTACCCGCGCGATGCCGACGGCATCGCCGTTCGACCGCTGGTGGCGCCGACGCCGGGGCCATGGGACGACTGTTTCATCAACGACCTGCCGGTGCTCATCGAGCGCAACGGCCAGCGCGTCCGCATGACATCCGACTGTGTTCATTGGGTGGTCTACGACGCAGCCGCGCACGCCACCTGCGTCGAGCCGCAGAGCGGGCCGCCGGATGCTTTCAATCTTGAGCCGATGCTGCTGGCGCCGCACACCTCGGTGGAGGCCTGGTTCCTGCTGCAATGGCTGTGACGGGCACGCGCCAGGGCGAAGGAAGGTTCTTCTTTCCTTGGCGTTGGTGTTGCTTGTCGTCCCGAACGCAGTGAGGGGCCTGCTGTTGCTGTTGCGTTTTGGGCTTGCGTCTGCGGAGCGGCGTCGTCCGCCGGGCCGGGGATTGCTCCGCCCCTTAGTCGGACATCCTGTCCGAATGCGGGGCGTGGGCCATC
>NZ_JBDGKY010000026.1:35598-46620 GCF_057656135.1 Lysobacter sp. Soil_N_23 | reverse complement strand
GGATGTCCCGCGCCCCGCATTCGGACAGGATGTCCGACTAAGGGGCGGAGCAATCCCCAGCCCGGCGGACGGCGCCCCTCCGACACCTCAGCGCCAAACGCCCGGACACCTGAGCGCCCGGACACCGAGCGCACGAAGGCTCAGACTTCCTGCGCCGCCAGGCTCAGCTCGTTCATCGTCGCCTCGATGCCCTTGCTCAGCTCCATCACCTTGAGCGCGTACTCGCCCAGGTGTCGGTCGACGTCGTTGACCGGCGTCCATGGCGGCACCGGCGTCGGCTTGCCGTCGGCACCGTCGAGAGCGACGAAGACGATCACGCAGTGCGTGCACAACCGGTCGTCTTCCGGCCCCTCCATCGGATCGCGCGCCTTCACGTCGACCGCGAAATGCATGCTGGTCGTGCCCGTGTGCACCAGCTTGGTGTGCACCGTGACCATGTCGGAAATGCGGATCGGCGCGACGAAGCGGATACCGCCGACGGCCACCGTCACACTGTAGGTCCCGGCCCAGCCGACCGCCGCCGCATACCCGGCCTGGTCGATCCACTTCATCACCACGCCACCGTGGACCTTGCCCCCGTAATTGACGTCGGACGGCTCGGCGAGGAAACGCAGGTTCAGTTCACGCTGTCTTCCGCTCATGGCTGGGCTCCGCTTGTGGTTTCGGTGAGAGTGGCCCGCACGTGGCGCACCACGGCATTGGCGACACCATGCACACCGTTCCTGAGTCGATCGTCGTTGAGGATGCCGTAGTCGGGCAGCTTGTCGGCGGCCTGTCCGACCGCGACCTGCTGCGGCACCACCAGCAGCCCGAGCTTGGCAAGCGCGTCGCGTAACACCAGCAGAGAACGCAGACCACCGAGCGGACCGGGCGAAGCCGACACGATCCCGGCGACCTTGTCCTGGAACAACGCCACACCGGAACTACCGGCACCGGTCGGCCGCGAGATCCAGTCGAGCGTGTTCTTGACCAGCGCCGGCATCGAACCGTTGTACTCCGGCGTGCTGATCAGCAGCCCGTCGTGGCGCGCCATCAACGCCTGCAACTGGCGCACCGCCTCGGGCATGCCCGCCGCTTCGATGTCGCCGTCGTAGACCGGCAGCGAATAATCGCGCAGCTCGATCAGGGTGACCTCGGCCCCGGCGGCGCGCGCCCCCTCGGCCAACACATGGATCAGGCGCCGGTTGTAGGACCCCTGGCGCAGGCTTCCGGCAAAGGCGAGCAGTCGTGGAACAGCAGCAGGCATTCCTGGCTCCGTGGTACGCGTCGGACGGCGGAGGATCGATTATGCGCGGCACGCGTGAGCTTGCGGCATGGCCGCGCGCGGGCGATCCTCGCGACCAGGCAATCGAGGACAACACCATGGGGCGGACGATCCTGGGCATGCTGGTCGGCGTGGTGGTCGCCGTGGCGGTGATCATGCTGGTGCAAATGCTGGGTCACTCGGCCTGGCCGCCACCGCCGGGCCTGGACATCACCGATCCGGCCAACGAGGCGGACTTCGCCGCCTTCGTCGCGCAGATGCCGCTCGGTGCCAAGCTCATGGTGCTGCTGGCCTGGCTGCTGGGCACCTTCACCGGCGCCCTGGCCGCGGCGAAGATCGCCCGTCACCAGACCGCCGCCGCGCTGCTGGTCGCGCTGGTGGTGATGTCGGGCGTGCTCGGCATGATCCTCAGGATCCCGCACCCGGGCTGGCTGTCGGTGTGTGGCCTGGTGCTGCCGATCCCGGTGGCATTGCTGGCGGTGCGATTGGTATATCGGCGCAGCACGCTGCCGAAGGTGTAGGCGACATCCAGACACAACGGGTGAACACCGGCACATATCGGCCGCGTCAAAATCGCCGAAACTGTGCGCCCCCCATCTGAGCCGTCGCCAATGCCAATGTTGCGCGTTTCCGCTGTCGCCTCCCTGCTGCTGATCGCAATCGCCTCGTCGGCCGCCGCCGCGCCGGCGCAGAAAGCAGAACCGGCCCTGCCGCAACTGAAGGCCTATGAAGCCCATGAGGAATGGAGGCAACCGGTGCCACCGTTCCGCATTGGCGACCGCACCTGGTACGTCGGCACGGCCGGCCTGAGCGCATTGCTGGTGAAGACCGATGCCGGCGCCGTACTGATCGACGGCGGCATGCCGCAGGCTGCCGACACGATCCTTGCCCGCATGCTCGAGCTGGGCGTCGCGCCGTCCGACCTCAAGTACATCCTGCACAGCCACGCCCATATCGACCATGCCGGTCCGCTCGCGGCGATCCAGCGCGCGACCGGAGCGCGAGTAGTCAGCAACGCAGAATCGGCCGCCATGCTCGCCCGCGGTGGCAGCGCCGACCTGCATTTCGGCGACGATATGGTTTTCCCTCCACTGCACGCCAACCGCCTGGTGCTCGACGGCGAGGCGGTTGAACTGGGCGGCATGCGCTTCGTCGTGCATTTCACCCCGGGACACACGCCGGGCAGCATGAGCTGGACCTGGGACGACACACGCAACCGCAAGCCGCTGCGCATCGCCTACGTCGACAGCCTGTCGGCGCCGGGTTACCGGTTGGCTGGCAATCCGCGCTACCCGCACATCCTCGACGACTACCGTCATAGCTTCGACGTCGTGCGCGCCCTGCCCTGCGACGTGTTGATCACGCCCCATCCCGACGCCAGTGGCTGGACGCCCGGCGACGCCGCGTCGCCGCATCCGCAACCGGTCAGTTGCCGCGAATACGCCGATCGCGCCGCGACCCGGCTCGATGACCAGCTCAAGGCCGAAGAGGCGAAACACTGATGCCGTACACGCCGATCGTGGCCACCCTGGGCTACGTCCTCTCGCCCGACGGCCGCCACGTGCTGATGGTCCATCGCAATGCGCGCCCGGACGACCACCAGCTGGGCAAGTACAACGGCCTGGGAGGCAAGCTCGAGTCGCATGAGGATGTCGTCGCCGGCATGCGCCGCGAGATCCACGAAGAAGCCGGCATCGACTGCGAGGAACTGAAGTTGCGCGGCACGATCAGCTGGCCCGGCTTCGGCAAGCACGGCGAGGACTGGCTGGGTTTCGTGTTCGTCATCACCCGCTTCAGCGGTACGCCGCACGCGAGCAACCCGGAAGGCACGTTGGAATGGGTGCCGCTGGACCGGTTGCACGAACTGCCGATGTGGGAAGGCGATCGCAACTTCCTGCCACTGGTGTTCGACGACGATGCGCGCTCGTTCCATGGCGTCATGCCATATCGCGACGGTCGCATGCTGTCGTGGTCATACTCGCGGGTATAGGGATGAGCAACATGAAGACACGAGCATTGACCGTGACGGTTGCGCTGCTGGTGGCCGGATGCGCTACCGGAACCGCGACCATCGTTGAAGACGCATCACCTTCCGGCCAGGTCGGCATGCGCGACATCAGCGCCGTCATCGCCCCGACGACTCGCATGCAGCTGGCCGACAACGAATCGTTCCTGATGCCACTCGACGACAGCGCCAACGCCACCCCGGCCTACCCGGACGCTCTGCTGGCGCGGCGCCTGCCCGCGCAGATCGTGTGCATGCGGGTCAGCGTCGACCGCGACGGCGCCGTCTCCTCGTCGGCGCCGCTGGTGAAGATGCCCGAATGCCCCGGCGAGGACCTGGTGGATGCCGCCTTCTTCGGCGCAGCAGCCAAGGCTGTCTCTGGCTGGCGATTCGATCCGGCGCTGCGCTGCGTGTTCCCCGATGCAAAGACCAAGGAGAACACGATTGCCAGCTGCGGCGGATACCAGGCGATCCCCGAGGCGGTCAGCCTGACCTACCGTTTCGTGTTCGAGCAGAAGGATGGTCGCGGCAGCGTGCGCGTGCTCTAGCGAGCGGGATGTCGGGTAGGGTGTTGCATCAGTCCCAAAATGGGACTATAGTTTATCCCGTGAAAGTTATCGCCCTCGGCACCCTCCGCACCTTCTGGGAAACCCATGCAGACACCGAGCAGCCCCTAAAGGCGTGGTACGACGAAGCGAAGGTCGCTCAGTGGGCCACGCCGCAGGACATCCGGGACCGCTACACCAGCGCCAGCTTCGTTGCCCATAACCGCGTGGTGTTCAACATCAAGGGCAACGATTACCGGCTGATCGTTGCCGTGGCCTACCGGGTCGGCGTCATCTACATCAAATTCATTGGCACGCACGCCGAGTACGACAAGGTGGATGCAGCCACCGTGGAGCACGCATGAACATCAACCCCATCCGCAGCGAGAAGGACTACCGCCACGCGCTGGCTGAGGTGTCGCGCCTCGTCGACCTCGATCCCGAAGTGGAGAGCGATGAGGGCGCGCGCCTGGAGGTGCTCGCGACGCTCGTCGAGGCGTACGAGCAGCGACGTTTCCCCATCGCGGCGCCGGACCCCATCGCGGCGATCCGTTTCCGCATGGAGCAAGCTGGCCTCACGGTGAGCGACCTGGTGCCGTCGATTGGGGCGACCAACCGTGTTTATGAGGTTTTAAGCGGCCGCCGCGACCTGTCCATCACGATGATCCGCAATCTTCACCGCAATCTCGGCATACCGGCGGAGAGCTTGATTGGTGCCTGATGCGCCATCGACATGGCGCACGGAGGGTTAGATTTCCTATCGCCGCAGACTTGTCACCCGAGCCCCGCCCAGCGCGGGGCTTTCCGTTCGCGGACCGCGAAATGATGTGAATGAAATGCGCGGGTGGGTAAGTTCAAGTCCAGCCTTGAAGGAATCCTCACGGGGCTGATCTGGCGCGAAGGGCGTCTCTGACGCAACAGTGGCGTCAATGCCAGTCGAAGCGCGGCCTGCACGCGCAATTGAACCGCTGGGAGCGCCTCCCCTGCAGAACTCAACAATCGTTGACGCCATGCAGGTTGGCCAAGGCGAACAGGGTGTTGAGCTGGGCCACTTTTTCAGAGCTTCCCTAGCGCCCTGCCGGCACCGACGACCTCAGATCCGCCCGATCTCGGCCCGCTCGCCCTCGGCGATGCCCAGATTGCTCGAAGCGGCCTCATAGACCTCGCGGTCCAGCATGCCGGTCTCCTTGGCCACCAGCACCGGCACCAGCATCTGTCCGGTGACGTTGGTCATGGTGCGCATCATGTCGAGCACGCGGTCGATCGCGACCAGGTAGCCGATGCCTTCCAGCGGCAGGCCGGCCGCGGACAGCACCAGCGTCACCATGACGATCGCGGTGCCCGGCACGCCTGCGGTGCCGAAGCTGCCCAGCACCGAGGCGATGAGGATGGTGAAGTACTGGCCCGGTTCCAGGTGCAGGCCGAAATACTGCGCCACGAACAACGACGTCAGCGCCGGGTAGATCGCCCCGCAGCCGTCCATCTTGATGCTCGCGCCCAGCGGCACGGCGAACGCGGCGTAGTCCTTGTCGACGCCCAGGTTGTGCGTCACCGAGCGGATCGCCGCCGGCATCGCGGCGAAGCTCGACGAGGCGACGAATGCCACCTGCATGCCCGGCGCCGCGCCGCGGAAGAACTTCAGCGGATTGAGCCCGTGCACCAGCAACAGGCTGCCGTAGACGAAGACGATGTGCAGCGCGCACGCCAGGTACAGCGCGAACACGAACGTGCCCAGCGGCAGCAGCTTCTCGAAACCGTAGGCGCCGACCAGCGAAGCGATCAGGCCGAACGTGCCCAGCGGGGTCAGTTCCAGCACGAAGCGGGTGACCTGCACCATCGTGTCGCTGGCCTCGGCGGCCAGCTTGCGCAACGTCGCGGTGCGCTCGCCGAGCTTGACCAGGGCGAAGCCGACCAGGCCGGCGAACACGATCACCTGCAGGATCTTGCCGTCGCTCAGGGCCTTGAACGGATTGGTCGGGATGACATCGAGCAGCACCTGCGTCGCCGACGGCACCTCGCGCACGGTGTAGTCCGGCGCCACCGTCAGCCCGGCCAGGCCGTGACCGGGTTGCAACACCCAGCCGACCGACAGTCCGACACCGACCGCCAGTGCCGCGGTGATCGCGAACCAGACGAACGTGCGCCCACCCAGCGCCGCCACCGACTTCTGCCCGTGCAGGCTGCTGATGGCATTCATCACCGCGAAGAACACCAGCGGCACGGCGATCATCTTGATGCCGTTGACGTAGATCGTGCCGAGCGGTCCGAACCAGGTTTCGGCGGAATGGCCGAACAGCCAGCCGGCGAGCGCACCCAGTACGAATCCGGCCAGCACGCGCTGCCAGAACGGGATGCGGAGCCAGGCCGAAACCACCTTCATCGGAACCGTCGCTTTGCGTTACCTGTCGGATTTGCACGATATCCCAGCCCGAACTGGCCTGCGACCCCGTGAATGCAACACCGGTGTCCCAGCACTGCAATAACGCCCTGCATAATCGCGGTTTGCCTGCCGACACCCCTGACCGATGTCCCGACTGCCGCACGCCAGCCTGTCTCACGTCTGCCTCACCCTCGCCATCACCGTGCTTGCCAGCGCCTGCGCCAGCCAGGGCGTCCGCACCCCGTCCGCGGCCTCGGCCGTGTCGGCGGCTTCCTTGTCGGCGGCCTCTTTGTCGGTTGAAGTGCCGGTCATCAAGCACCCGCAAGGGGAAACGCCCGCCTGGTGGTTCCGCGACGGCGCGGCGCAGGCCGCACAGCGTGGCGCAATGTCGGGCAAGGCGAAGAACGTGATCCTGTTCGTCGGTGACGGCATGAGCCTGACCACCGTCGCCGCCGCGCGCATCCTCGACGGCCAGCGCAAGGGCGGATCGGGCGAGGAGAACCGGCTGAGCTGGGAGCGCTTCCCCGCCACGGCACTGAGCAAGACCTACAACACCGACTCGCAGACGCCCGACTCGGCCGGCACCATGAGCGCCATGGCCACCGGCGTGAAAACGCGTGCCGGCGTGCTCAGCATCGGCCAGCAGGCAGCGCGCCGGAACTGCGCGCAGGCCTTGCAGGCACCGATCCTGACGTTGTGGGAACTGGCCGCAAGCCAGGGCCTGGGCACCGGCGTGGTCACCACCACCCGCGTCACCCACGCCACGCCCGGCGCGACGTTCACTCACTCGGCCGAACGCAACTGGGAAAACGACGTCGACATGCCCGACGAGGCGAAGGCCGCCGGCTGCATCGACATCGCCCGGCAGCTGATCGAAACGCCCTACGGCAACGGCCCGGACGTGCTGATGGGCGGCGGCCGCGGCGAGTTCATGACCGCACAGCAGACCGACCCGGAATACGACGACAAGGTCGGCCAGCGCCTCGACGGCCGCGACCTGGTCGCGCAATGGAAGCAGCGCCATCCCGACGGCACCTATGTCTGGAATGCACGGCAGTTCGCCGCCGCGCCGACGCAGGGCCCGCTGCTGGGTTTGTTCGAACCCGACCACATGCAGTTCTCGCACGACCGCCCGCAGGACGGCGCCGGCGAGCCGACGCTGGCGGAAATGACCCGCGCCGCGATCGCGCGCCTGCAGCGCAACAGCAACGGCTACGTGCTGCTGGTCGAAGGCGGCCGCATCGACCACGCCAACCATTACGGCAATGCCTATCGCGCGCTCACCGACACCATCGCCCTGAGCGAAGCGGTGCAGGCGGCTGCCGAGGCGACGTCGGTCGACGACACGCTGATCCTGGTCACGGCCGACCATTCGCACACGCTGAGCTTCGTCGGCTATCCGGTGCGCGGCAATCCGATCCTGGGCAAGGTCCGCGGCGCCAGCGGCGAGGAAGGCGAGAACGGCGACTACGCCATCGACTCACTCGGCCTGCCCTACACCACGCTCAGCTACAGCAACGGCCCGGGCTATGTCGGCGCGAGCGCGCAGCAGGGCGAAGGTCCGAAGAAGTTCCAGCACACGGTCAGCGGCGTGCAGACCCCCGAGCGCGGCCGTCCGGACCTGCGCAACGTCGACACCCAGGACCCGGACTACCTGCAGGAAGCGCTGATGCCGATGAGCGCCGAATCGCACGGCGGCGATGACGTCGGCATCTGGGCGCGCGGCCCGGGCAGCGAGGCGGTGCGCGGCAGCGTCGAGCAGAACGCGATCTTCCACTTCATGCTGCAGGCGATGCCGAAACTGCGCGACGGGCTGTGCAAGGCCGGCGACTGCGACGGCAACGGCGTGCCGGTGACGCTGCCGGACCCGGCGAAGTTCCGCTGAGACCAGCCGACCGACAATCGTAGGAGCGAGCTTGCTCGCGATCAGCCTGATCGCCGCTGATGCGCCTGATCGCGAGCAAGCTCGCTCCTACCGATACGCGAGTCAGAACGGCTTGGCGATCACCAGATAGACGATCGCCACCAGCAGCAGCACCGGCAGCTCGTTGAACCAGCGCAGCGCCTTTGACGAGGGCAGCGCCTTGCCGGCTTCCACGCCCTTGAGCCAGCGCCCGCTGACGATGAAGTACGCCAGCATCACCGCAACCAGCGCGAGCTTGGCGTGCAGCCAGCCACCGCTGACCTTGAAGTGCAGCCACAGCGTCAGGCCGAACACGAAGGCGAGGCCGAACATGATGTGGCCGAAGCGGTAGAGGCGCTTGCCCATCAGCACTAGGCGCGCGCGCACCGCCGCGTCGTCGCCGGCTTCGGCGAGGTTGACCAGGATCCGCGGCAGATAGAACACGCCGCCCATCCAGGCCATCACGAATACGAGGTGCGCGGTCTTGGTCCAGAGATAGGCCATGGGTTCTGCTCCGAAATGCGGGCAATAGGATGGCATACCTGTCCATGCCCCTGACGACGCGCAACGATGCGCTACCGCCTTCCCCGTCATCCCCGCGAAGGCGGGGACCCAGTGACTCTGCTGTTTGCGGTCATTGCGCGTGTGCGTTGCAACCCACAGCCACGACACTGGGTTCCCGCCTTCGCGGGAATGACGGGTAACCTTCGCCTTCGCGGGGATGACGGGTTGATGGATTACGATGCCCCGTCCCGCGCCAGCCGCAATCGATCGATCCGATGAGCAAGCAGTACGACCAGACCTACTTCGACCGCTGGTACCGCAAGGGCGCCAGCAAGGACCACGCCGTCGGCAGCGGTGCGCGACTGGCGCGCAAGGTCGCACTGGCCGTCGCCACCGCCGAGTACCACCTGGAACGGCCCATCCGCAGCGTGCTCGACATCGGTTGCGGCGAAGGCGCCTGGCGCGCACCGCTGCTGAAGCTGCGACCGAAACTGCAGTACCTGGGTTTCGACAGCAGCGACTATGCGATCACCCGCTACGGCGCCCGCCGCAACCTGCACTACGCCCGCTTCGGCGACTTCCAGCACCTGCGCCCGTGCCCGCCGGTCGACCTGCTGGTCTGCAGCGACGTGATGCATTACCTGGACACGCGCGAACTCGATCGCGGCCTGCCGGCCTTGGCCGAGCTGTGCGGCGGCGTCGCCTTCCTGGAAACCTTCACCCGCGAAGACGAAACCGACGGCGACAACCACGACTTCAAGCAGCGACCGGCGCGCTTCTATCGCCAGCGCTTCCAGGCGTTGGGCCTGACCGCGCTGGGTTCGCACCTGTGGCTGGCACCGGCGCTGGCCGAGCGCCTGGTCGCCCTCGAACGTCCCGCCTGACCTGGGTAGGAGCGAGCTTGCTCGCGATCAGCGTCTGGGAGCATCCCGACGCACCCTTCGCGAGCAAGCTCGCTCCTACCAAAGCCCAATTCAGTTTCAAGCCCTGCCGATCCCTTATGCTGCGACGCAGCAAACCGCCAACCTGACCGGATTCGACAAATGCTCTATCAGATGCACGAGCTTGGACGCGCCTGGATGACCCCGATGACCTACTGGGCCGAAGCCAGCGCCAAGATCTTCGGCGCCAACGGCGGGTGGTTGTCGTCGTTGCCGGGCGCGGCGCAGGCCGCCGCCGGCTACGAACTGATGTACCGGATCGGCAAGGATTACGAGAAGCCCGAGTTCGGCATCCACTCGGTCGACATCGACGGCGTCGCCTACCCGGTCGTCGAGCGCGAGATGCTGCGCAAGCCGTTCTGCCGGCTGCTGCGCTTCAAGCGCTACGCCGACGACGCCGGCAACCTGCGCGACCTCAAGGACGACCCGCCGGTGCTGGTCGTCGCGCCGCTGTCGGGCCACCACGCCACGCTGCTGCGCGACACTGTGCGCACGCTGCTGCGCGACCACAAGGTCTACATCACCGATTGGGTCGATGCGCGCATGGTGCCGACCGCGGATGGCGAGTTCTCGCTGGACGACTACGTCGCCTACATCGAGGAGTTCATCCGCCATATCGGCGCGAAGACGCTGCATGTGATCAGCGTCTGCCAGCCGACGGTGCCGGTGCTGGCCGCGGTGTCGCTGATGGCCGCGCGCGGCGAGGACACACCGCGTTCGCTGGTGATGATGGGCGGCCCGATCGATACCCGCCTGAACCCGACCAAGGTCAACGACCTAGCCACCGACAAGCCGCTGGCGTGGTTCGAGAACAACCTGATCCACCCTGTGCCGGCGAACTACCCGGGGCATGGTCGCCGCGTCTACCCGGGCTTCCTGCAGCACGTCGGATTCGTGGCGATGAACCCAGAGCGCCATTTCACCTCGCACTGGGACTTCTACCAGGATCTGGTCAAGGGCGACCTAGACGACGCCGCCGCCCATCGCCGCTTCTACGACGAGTACAACGCCGTGCTCGACATGCCGGCCGAGTACTACCTGCAGACGGTGCGCATCGTGTTCCAGGAGCACCTGTTGCCGCGTGGCCTGTGGGACGTGCGCGGCGAGCGCGTCGACCCTTCGCGCATCCACGGTACTGCCCTGCTGACCATCGAGGGCGAACTCGACGACATCTCCGGCCAGGGCCAGACCCGCGCCGCGCACACGCTGTGCACCGGTGTATCGGAAGCCGATCGCGAGCACCTGACGGTCAAGGGCGCTGGCCATTACGGCATCTTCAGCGGCCGTCGCTGGCGCACGCAGGTGTATCCACAGGTGCGCGACTTCATCGCGCGCCATGCCGTTCCGGCGGAATCGAACGGGGACGCACCGGCGAACCCTTCCTGAGGTTTCGTCGTACCGCTGAGGTTTCGTCGTCCCTGCGAACGCCGCCCCTCACCGTCATCCCGGCGAACGCCGGGATCCACCTTGACCGTCATCC
>NZ_JBDGKY010000026.1:0-35503 GCF_057656135.1 Lysobacter sp. Soil_N_23 | reverse complement strand
CATCCCGGCGAACGCCGGGATCCAGGGGCCGGCGCGTCAACTTCAAGTCACTGGGTTCCCGCCTTCGCGGGAATGACGGGTAACTCCGCATTCGCGGGAACGACCAGACTTTCCCTCATCGTCATCCCGGCGAACGCCGGGATCCACCTTGACCGTCATCCCGGCGAACGCCGGGATCCAGGGGCCGGCGCGTCAACTTCAAGTCACTGGGTTCCCGCCTTCGCGGGAATGACGGGCAACCTCCGCCTTCGCGGGAATGACGGGCTACTGCCGCCTTCGCGGCAACGACAGGGTCAGTTGTACTGCGCCGTCTTGACCAGCATGTGCTTGGCCAGCAACCCATGCATCTGGCCGAACAGGCGCACCAGGTGCATCGTCGC
Organism: Lysobacter sp. Soil_N_23; assembly: GCF_057656135.1. Classification (NCBI taxonomy): domain Bacteria; kingdom Pseudomonadati; phylum Pseudomonadota; class Gammaproteobacteria; order Lysobacterales; family Lysobacteraceae; genus Lysobacter; species Lysobacter sp. Soil_N_23. Next base: position 35,123 of record NZ_JBDGKY010000026.1, on the reverse strand, counting down.
GAACAGCAACAGCACTCCGCAAAGTATCGTCAGCGGCCATAGCCACGGCTCGGCCACGCCGAACACCATGATGTCGTCGACGTACAGGTGCGAACCGAACCCGAGCAGCAGCGCCAGCGGCGCGGCGATCATCGACAGCGACACCGTCAGGCCGGCCACCGTCACGATGAAGTAGAAGATGCCCAGCGGCAGCATCATCAGGAAGTACAGCTGCGTGGCCCAGGTGCGCGGATCGATGAAGAGGTCCTTGATGCGCTCCAGCAACGGCTGCCCGCGCGTACCGTACAGCGGCCGGCGCGGCATGCGCTCGCCCAGCATCGTCTCGACGATGCGGCCCTCGACCAGCGACAGCATCTTCACCGAGCCGAAGTACAGGATCACGAACGGAATGCCGATGATCAGCACGCCCAGGCCGGCCGACAGCGAGATGCCGGTGACCACCCAGGTGAAGTAGAAGATGCCGGTAGCCAGCGACAGCAGCATGTAGAACAGCGCACCGTAGGTACGCGGCTCGGCGATCACGCCGAAGAACCGGCCCAGCAGCGACTTGCGCGGCGGCGGTGCCGGCGGACGCAGTGCGGTCTGCACCTTGACCTCGGTGTCGCGGTAGATGTCGGCGACTTCGTCCGGTGCGCCGTAACTGCTGGCGACAGTGACTATAACGTCGGCCTCGGACTTGCCGGGGTTCTCCGCCAGTTCCGAGCGCAGGTACTCCTCGGCGTCGTACAGCGCGTCCTGCACCAGCGCCGGATCGGCGCCGGCCAGTGAGCGACGCAGGTGTTCCAGGTACTCGGGGATGGTGCTCGGCAGGCCGGCGTTGCTGGAATTGAACGCGTTCATTTGTCAGGTCCTTCAAGGACGGTATCGACGGAATCACGGGTGGCGCGCCAGGCGGTGATCCATTCCTGCAGGACCGCACGGCCGGCCTCGGTGATCTGGTAGTAACGACGCGGCGGGCCCGACATCGACGGCTCGACATGGCTGTCGAGCAGGCCCGCGGCCCCCAGGTTGCGCAACACCGGGTACAGCGCGCTCTGCTTGCCACTGAGCACGCCCTCCCCGGTCCGCTCCAGGCGCTTGGCGATCTGGTAGCCGTACATCGGCTCGCTCGCCGCCGCCAGCACCGCCAGCAGGACCAGCGAAACGGTGCCGGCACTGAGCTCCTTCTGGAATTTGCGCAGCTGGTTGTCGAGGTCGGTCATGGCACGGTTTTCGGGCGGTCTTGGGGCGGGGGCCCCGCTATGCTGATGGCAACACTACTATCAAGTTCTATATACAGAACCTGCCATTAGTCATGAGACCAGCCATGAGCCGTTGTGGCCTTGCCGCCCCCTCGACCGCGTCCTTGTTATCAAGGCCTTGCGCCGTACTGCAGGCGGCGAGGAGAGGATCGCGATGCCACGGGGTGACAAATCCGCCTACACCGACAAGCAGAAGCGCTAGGCCGAACACATCGAAGACAGCGAACGCGAGCGCGGCATGCCCGAGGAAGATGCCGAGCGCATCGCCTGGGCGACGGTCAACAAGCACGACGGTGGTGGCAAGAAGTCGGGCTCGGGACGCAAGAGCACGAAGAAGGCGACGAAGAAAACTGCCAGGAAGGCGACGAAGAAGGTAGCGAAGCAGGCAACGAAGCAAGGCTGAAACGAAGACAGCGAAGAAGGCCACCCGCAAAGTTTTGAAGAAGGCGACGAAGACCGCCGCCAGCAAGGTCGCGAAGCAGGTAACGAAGAAGGCCGCGAAAAAGACCGCGCGCAAGACACCGGCGCGAAAGACAGTACGCAAGCGGACGGCCAGCCGGGGCAACGGCGCGTCACCATGACCAAGCGCGTCAGAGTCCGGCCATCGTCCTGACCACCGGCATTCCGGCGCGGCTGAAAGGGCTGGTGGCGGCGCAGGGGCTGGGCCAGAATCTGCCTGTTCATCTCAGGGGGTAAGTCGTGTCGAAGTCATGCCTGTCGCAACCGCGCCTGTCCAGGGCACGCAAATGGTCGTTCGTCGTGCTCTCGTCGGCCTTGCTGCTGGCGGTCTGCGCGGCCGGCGCCGCCGAGCCCGAACCGGCCGCCGCCGTGCCCAAGCCGCGATCGATGCAGGAGATCCTCGATGCGTCCGCGCCATCGGACTGGCGCGTCCCGGACCCGAAGAACACGCTTTACCTTGATCTCGACAGCGGCCAGGTCGTGATCGAACTGGCGCCGGCATTTGCACCCGCGCACGTGGCCAACATCCGCGCGATGGCCAAGAACGGCTACTGGAACGGCATGAGCATCAACCGTTCGCAGGACAACTTCGTCGTGCAATGGGGCGACCCGGCCGAGGAAGACAAGGACCGCAAGCCGATGGGCCGCGGCACCAAGGCCAAGCTGCCGACGGAGTTCGCGCGCAAGTCCGAGGGCCTGCCGTTCGACCGCCTGCCCGATGCCGATGGCTGGGCGCCGCAGGTCGGCTTCTCCTACGGCTTCCCGGCCGGTCGCGATCCGGCCACCAATACCGCCTGGATGGCGCATTGCTATGGCGCCGTCGGTGCAGGCCGCGATGTCGCCGCCGATTCCAGCAACGCCACCGAGCTGTATGTCGTCACCGGCCAGTCGCCGCGCCAGCTCGACCGCAACATCACCCTCGTTGGCCGCGTGATCAAGGGCATCGAGTTGTTGTCGGTGCTGCCGCGTGGCACCGGCCCGCTGGGTTTCTACGAGCAGCCCTCGCAGCGCACGCCGATCCGCTCGGTGCGCCTGGCTGCAGATGTGGCGAAGAAGGACCGCGTCGCGATCGAGGTGCTGCGCACCGACACGCCGCTGTTCACCGACCTGGTCGAGTCGCGCCGCAACCGCCGCGACGAGTGGTACAAGCACATGGCCGGCCATATCGACCTGTGCAACGTGCCGCTGCCGACGCGCGCACCGCCGCCGAAGCCGGTGAAGCAAGCGCCGGCAGCGAAGTCGAAGGCCAAGGCGAAGACGAAGAAGCGCTGAGCTCACCAACGTCCTCCAGCACCCTCACCGTCATCCCGGCGTACGCCGGGATCCATTTGCCGTTGACGTTGCTCGAAAGTGACTGGGTTCCCGCCTTCGCGGGAATGACGGCAAAGGGCAACGTCCATGGGTTCCCGCCTTCGCGGGAATGACGAGCCCTCCTCCACCGTCGTTACGGCGCGGTCCGCTCCTGCCTGGGTTCGTGCCTCAACGCCTCGTCCTGGAACAGGCACATCCGCACCACGTCGTGGTAGCGGCCGTCGCTGAAGAACTCGTCGATCAGCACGCCCTCGCGGCGGAAGCCGGCTTCGTCGTAGATCCTGATCGCGCGCTCGTTGTCGACGTCGACCAGCAGGTAGAGCTTGTACAGATTCAGCACGCGGAAGGCGTAGCTGATCGCCAGCCGCGTCGCCTCGCGCGCATAGCCGTGGTTCTGCTGCTCGGGCGAGATCATGATCAGGAACTCGGCACGGCGGTGCAGGTGGTCGATCTCCACCAGTTCCACCAGGCCGACGCGTTCATGGGCGCCATCCTCGACGATGAAGCGCCGCTCCGACTGATCGTGGATGTGCTTGCGGTACAGCTCCTCCAGTTCGACGAACGATTCGTACGGCTCCTCGAACCAGTAGCCCATCACGCTGCGGTTGTTGTTGAGCACGTGGACGAAATGCAGGTCGCCACGCTCCAGCGGCCGCAGGGTGACGCCGGTCGGCGGGGTTCTGGTGTCGATATCCATGGCGGCACCCTACTCCATCACGATGACATCCGGATGCAGCCGGCGCGCCATCACGCCGTCTTATCCCGCCGCTCAATAGCCTCGTATGGCCCCTTCCGGAAGGCCCCTGCCATGCCCTTGATGCGTCTACGAGTGACCGGCAGCGACGACAGCGTCCGCGCCATCAGCAACCTCCTCACCAGCCTCGACGGCATCGAACACATCGAGGAGGTGGACGACCTGATGTCGCACCTGGACGACGACGATTCGAGCTCGGCCGGCCTCGTCGACGACCAGGGCCCGGGGCAGCACGCACTGGAGATCGAGGCCCCCAACCTGGCCACCGCGGCACGGGTGCGCGACGCCGTCGAGGCGCTGGCGTTCGATCTCGACGTGCTGGTGGAGTTCGATACCGAGGAGGATTGACCCCCCGGCATCGCCCGTCAGGGCAGCGCCTTCAGCGCGGCGGTCACGCCCGGCAGCAGCGCCTTGACGCGCTGATCCGCCGACAGATCGGCCTCGACGTAGACCGCCTGCAGGAACGCGCTCAGATCATGCCGGCGCGCCAGCCAGGCGCTGTCGCGCCATGCCAGCGCCGGGTCGCCGAGCCGGGGCAGCAGTGCAGCGAACCAGGCCGACCAGGCCGCCTCGTCGCGGACACCGCGCTGCGCCGCATACACCAGCGGCGCCGCCATCCGCTGCGGTTCGCCGAAGATGTAGGCGTGGCCGCTGGCGGGAACCACCTGCACCGCCACCGCATCGACGATGCGGTTCAACTGCGGCCCGTCCAGGGCCGGATTCAGGCTCAGCTGCATCAGCCAGTCGGCGCCGTGGGCAACACCGTGACGCCAGCCGACGCCGGCCTCGAAACCACGGTAGTCGCGCACCGACTCGAAATACGCCGCCGCGCGCACCACCATCGTCGCCCGCTCCGCCGGCGTCATCCATGGCGTGGTGCGGTCGGTGCGCGCCACTTCGGCCAGCACCAGCGCCGCGAATGGCCAGCGCACGCCATCGGGGTCGGGCCCGGAAAGCATCGCGTACAGGCGTTCGCGCATCGGCCGCAGGGTCTCCGGCGCCAGCTCGCCCTTGCGCATCCACGCCGCCAGTCCCTCGTAGGCGATGCCGTCGCGCAGTTGCGGATCGGTTTCGCCGAGGCAGTCGAGCAGCGCCAGGGCCAGTGTCGCGCGCTCCCCAGCATCGGAGATGACGAACTGCGACTGCTTCAGCGCTTCGAACTTTTCCACGCTCCAGCCTTCAGGCGGACATGTTCCTGCGAAGGCACGCGTCGATGCGAGCGCCAGCATCAATACAAGGCCAATACGCATCCCCGCCCCTCGTGAAGTCAACGGTCGCGACTATGCCATGAGCCGGACCGGGCTTCAGCCCCGAGCGACGGCAACAGGCCTATCATCGGCGCATGCCGGCGCAGCCGCCGGCAATCGATCGACTGCAGATGACCGACAACAAGCCCATCGACCCGTACGACAAGCCCGCCGGCGGCTGGGATGCACTGAAGAGTTCCTGGCAGGCCCTGCGTGAGCAGCAGGTGCTGGTCAAGGGCGCCAACACCCTGCTGCGAGCCAACCAGCCGCGCGGCTTCGATTGCCCGGGTTGCGCCTGGCCGGACCGCAACGTGCATTCGACGTTCGAGTTCTGCGAGAACGGCGTCAAGGCGGTCGCCAACGAGGCGACATCGAAGCGGGTGACGCGTGAGTTCTTCGCCGAGAACAGCGTCAGCGAGCTGGCGCAGTGGGAGGATCGCCTGCTCGAAGCGCAGGGCCGGCTGACCGAGCCGATGGTCTACGACGCGGGCAGCGACCATTACCGCCCGATCGACTGGGACGGCGCGTTCGCAATGGTGGCTGACGCCCTCAATGCCTTGCCGTCGCCCGACGAGGCGATCTTCTACACCTCCGGTCGCACCTCCAACGAGGCGGCGTTCCTGTACCAGTTGTTCGTGCGCGAGTACGGCACCAACAACCTGCCCGACTGCTCGAACATGTGCCACGAGGCGTCGGGCGTGGCGCTGATCGAGCAACTGGGCAGTGGCAAGGGCTCGGTCACGCTGGAGGATTTCGAGCACGCGGATGCGATCTTCATCTTCGGCCAGAACCCCGGCACCAACCATCCGCGCATGCTCGGCGAGTTGCGCACCGCGGCGCGCCGCGGTTGCCGCATCGTCGTGTTCAATCCGCTGCGCGAACGCGGACTGGAACGGTTCGCCAACCCGCAGTCGCCGGCCGACATGCTCGGCGGCAGCGGCACCCGCATCGCCTCGGAGTACTACCAGCCACGCATCGGCGGCGACCTCGCGGTGGCGACGGCGCTGGCCAAGGTCGTGGTCGAACGCGGCGCAGTCGATGCCGACTTCATCGCCGCCCATACGAGCGGCTTCGAGCATTTCGCGTCTTCGTTGCGCGCGACCGCCTGGGACACGCTCGAAAGCGAATCGGGCCTGACCCGCGCCGAGCTCGAACACGCTGCGCAGACCTACATCGACAGCCCCGCGACGATCCTGTGCTGGGGCATGGGCATCACCCAGCATGCGCGCAGCGTCGCCACGATCCAGATGCTGGCCAACCTGCTGCTCCTGCGCGGCAACATCGGTCGCCCGGGTGCGGGGCCCTGCCCGGTGCGCGGCCATTCGAACGTGCAGGGCGACCGCACGATGGGCATCTACGAGCAGCCGTCGCCGGCCTTCCTCGATCGCCTCGGTGCCGAGTTCGACTTCCAGCCGCCGCGCGCGCACGGCCACGACACCATCGCCGCGATCGAAGCGATGCACGACGGCCGTGCCGGCGCGTTCTTCGCGATGGGTGGCAACTTCGCCGCGGCCACACCCGACAGCGCGCGCGTGAGCGAGGCGCTGCGCCGCTGCCGGCTCACGGTGCACGTCAGCACCAAGCTCAACCGCTCGCACCTGGTGCACGGCCGCCAGGCACTGATCCTGCCGTGCCTGGGACGCACCGAGATCGACCTGCAGGCCTCGGGCCCGCAGGCGGTCACGGTGGAAGACTCGATGAGCATGGTGCACCTGTCGTCGGGCATGAACCCACCTGCTTCGGACCAACTGCTGTCGGAGCCGGCGATCGTCGCGCGCCTGGCCGCAGCGACGCTGCCGCAAAGCCGCACGCCATGGCTGTGGCTGGTGGAGGACTACGACCGCATCCGCGATCGCATCGCCCGCGTCATCGATGGCTTCGCAGATTTCAACGCGCGCGTGCGCGCATCGGGCGGATTCCACCTGCACCATCCGGGGCGGGAGCGGGTGTTCCCGACTGCCAGTGGCAAGGCGACGTTCCATACCCATCCGCTCGCCAACGCCGAGCCCCTCTCCCGCCCGCGGGAGAGGGGTTGGGGTGAGGGCCTGATGACCCTGATGACCGTCCGCTCCCACGACCAGTACAACACCACCGTCTATGGCCTCGATGACCGCTACCGCGGCGTGCACGGCCTGCGCCGTGTCTGCTTCATCAATGCCGCCGACCTGCACCGCCACGGCTTCCACGACGGCGACCTGGTCGACATCACCTCGATCTGGAGCGACGGCGAGCGCACCGTGAACGGATTCCGCCTGGTCGAGTACGACATCCCGGAAGGCTGCCTGGCCAGTTATTTCCCCGAAACCAACGCGCTCGTCCCGCTCGACCACCATGCCGAGCGCGCGCGCACGCCGGCATCGAAATCGATCCCGGTGCGTCTGCGCCGGAGCCCCGCGGCATGAGCGCGCTGTCATGAGCGAGGATTCCGCGCTGGCGCTGCTGCAGTTGCTCGCGCGCGAGGACGGGCAGTCGATCCACCGCGTCGCCAAGCGCCTGGGGCTCGGCCTGAGCGAACTGCAGCGACTTCTGTCGGCACTGGGCAGCGACCCACGCTTCGATGGCCTGGACCTGGTCGAGCAACGCGAGGACGGCGATCGCACCGTGTTGTGGCTCACTTCGCGTGGACGGCAGCTGTGCGGGACCGCGTGAGCGAAGCGCTGAGCGATGTGCAGGCGCTGCGGCTGCACGGTGACGCGCGCACGCAGCTCGACGACCGCGTCATCGTCGAAGCGCCTGTGGCGCTGCTCTACAACGGCGAACCGTTCGTGGTGATGATGGCCACGCCTGAATCGCTGCCGGACTTCGCCCTCGGCTTTGCGCTGAGCGAAGGCATCGTCGCCAGTGCCGACGAGTTCCGCCTGGTCGATGTCGTGCGCCATGACCAAGGCATCTCCCTGCACGCGGCGATTCCGCAAGCGCGCTTCGACGCCCTGCAGGATCGGCGACGCGGCCTCGAAGGCCGCAGCGGCTGCGGCTTGTGCGGCGTCGAATCGCTGCAGGCGGCGCTGCGTCCGGTGCCGCGCGTGGCCGCGCCGACGCCGGTCAGTGCCGCGGTGATCCATGCCGCGCTGGCCGCCCTCGCCGACCAGCAGCCCCTCAACACGCACAGCGGCGGCGTGCATGCCGCAGGTTTCGCCCATGAGGGCGGGCTGCTGGTGCGAGAGGACGTCGGCCGGCACAACGCGCTCGACAAACTGGTCGGCGCGATGGCGGCGCAGGCGCCGCCGCTGCGTGCGCAGGACGGCTTCCTGGTCATCACCTCGCGGGCGTCGTACGAGATCGTGCACAAGGCCGCGACCGCGGGCATGGCCATCGTGGTGGCCATCTCGGCCCCGACCGACCTGGCCATCCGCACTGCCGATGCCGCCGGCATCACCCTGGCGGCGTTCGCCCGCGGCGGACAGCTCAACGTCTACGCCCACCCCGACGGCATCGCCGCCGCCGGCACCTGAGGCGCCGCCCGGGCGCTTGCGACAGACTCGGCAAGGCAACCGGCGGGCCCGACTCAACCAACGACCCATGCGGGACACTCGCCGCTGGCGATATCCTGTGGAGATCGCGGCCTGCCGCCTGTCCCGAGACCTGCCATGCGTTCGTTGCGCCCCACCCTCCTCGCCGTCGCCGTGCTCAGCGCGACCCTGGTCGCCTGCCAGCCGCAGACCCCGCCGACGCCGGCCGACACCGCCGCCACGGCGCCTGCCGCGCCGGCCTCCGATGCCGCCACCGACGCCCGCTTCGCCGAGCTCTCGCAGCGCTGGCTCGACGGCTGGCTGCAGCTCAACCCGATCGCCGCAACCCAGATCGGCAAGCACGACTACGACAGCGAGGTCGATGACCTCAGCGCGGCCGGCCGGCAGAAGCTGGTCGACTTCAGCAAGAAGCTGCTGACCGAGCTAGACGCGATCGACACCGCCAGGCTCTCGCGCGAGAACCAGATCGACGCGGCGATCCTGCGCAACCAGCTGCGCGGCGACGTCTGGGCGGTCGAAACGCTGCAGGGCTGGGCCTGGGATCCGCAGGTGTACAGCGGCCTGGCCGGCGGCGCGATCTACAACCTGATGGCGCGCGACTTCGCGCCGATGCCGCAGCGGCTGAAGTCGGCCACCGCGCGCATGCAGAAGATCCCGGGGATCTACGCGCAGATGCGCGAGAACCTCGACCCGGCACGCGTGCCGTCGATCCACGCCGAGACCGTCGCCAAGCAGAACGCCGGCGTGCTCAGCCTGATCGACACCTTCATCGTCCCCAACGCCGACCAGCTCAAGGGCGAGGAGCGCAAGCAGCTCGACGCCGCCGTCGCCGGCCTGCGCAAGGCCTTGGCCGAGCAGCAGACCTGGCTCGACAAGACCCTGGTGCCCAATGCCAAGGGCGATTTCCGCATCGGCCAAACGCTGTATGACGAGAAGCTGCAGTTCTCGCTGAACTCCTCGCTGTCGCGTGCGGAGATCAAGCAGCGTGCCGAGTCCGAACTCAAGCGCGTGCGCGGCGAGATGTACGCCATCGCCCAGACCGTGCTCAAGGACAAGCCCAACGCACCGGAGCTGCCGGCCAATCCGAACGCCGACCAGCAGCAGAAGGCGATCGAGGCCGCACTCGAGCTGGCCTATGCCGAAAAGCCGGCACGCAACGAAGTGGTCGACTTCGCCAAGAAGACGCTGGCCGATGCCACCGACTTCACCCGCAAGCACGATCTGGTGACCGTGCCCAACGACCCGGTCAAGATCATCCTGATGCCGGAGTTCCAGCGCGGCGTCGCGGTCGCCTATTGCGACTCGCCCGGTCCGCTCGACAAGGGCCTGGACACCTATTACGCGATCTCGCCGATTCCGGACGACTGGGACGACAAGCAGGTCGACTCGTTCCTGCGCGAATACAACAGCCGCATGATCCACCTGCTGTCGATCCACGAAGCGATGCCGGGCCATTACCTGGAAGGCGCGCACTCGGCCAAGTCGCATTCGACCCTGCGCTCGGTGCTGCGCTCGGGCCTGTTCGCCGAAGGCTGGGCGGTCTACACCGAGGACATGATGGCCGACGCGGGTTACCTGGATAACGACCCGCTGTTCCGCCTGGTGCAGCTGAAGTTCTACCTGCGCACGATCGCCAACGCCATCCTCGACCAGGGCGTGCACGTGGACAACTGGAGCCGCGAGCAGGCGATGGAACTGATGACCAAGCAGGCCTTCCAGCAGGAGCGTGAAGCGTCCGGCAAGTGGGTGCGCGCGCAGCTGACCTCGGCGCAGCTGCCGACGTATTTCGTCGGCGCGCAGGAGCACTTCGACATGCGCAAGGCGGTGGAGGCCAAGCTCGGCGACAAGTTCAATGCCAAGGTGTATCACGACCAGGTGTTGTCGTATGGCGCGCCGCCGGTGCGGTTCGTCCGCGAGATGATGCTGGACGAACCGATCCAGTGACGCGCGAAAGCGCGTAGAACCGTCATCCCGGCGAAAGCCGGGATCCAGTCGCGCGCAAGCGCGCCTGCCCTCACCCCAACCCCTCTCCCGCACGCGGGAGAGGGGCTTGAAGCCACGCCCTTGCCTGACAGGCGCTATCCTCCCGCTTTCCACGCGAGGAACCCGCCATGTCCCCTGGCAGCACGGTCATCCCCACCCTGGTCTACCGCGACGCCCCCAAGGCCATCGACTGGCTGTGCGACGCGTTCGGCTTCCAGCGCCAGGCGGTCTACGCCGACGGCGATGTGATCCTCCACGCGCAGCTCGTCCACGGCAGTGGAATGATCATGCTCGGCTCGGCCAACAAGGACGGCGAGTGGTCGCAGCTGATGATCCATCCCGACGAGACCGGCCAGCGCGCGACCCAGAGCATCTGCGTGATCGTCAGCGATGCGGACGCCCACTACGCGCAGGCAACGAAAGCCGGCGCCCGGGTCGTGATCGATATCGCCGACCAACCCTACGGCGGCCGTGGCTACGCCTGTCGCGACCTCGAAGGCCACCTGTGGTGGTTCGGCACCTACGACCCATGGAAGGACGCCTGAGCAATGGAAGAGTTCGACAACGCCCCCAAGCCGGTCGACGGCATCCGCGTCGGCATCGGCGGCTGGACCTACGTGCCCTGGCGCAGCAACTTCTACCCCAAAGGCCTGGTGCAGCGGCGCGAGCTCGAATACGCCAGTCGCCATCTCAGCGCGATCGAGGTCAACGGCACGTACTACGGCTCGCAGAAGCCGGCGACGTACGCGAAGTGGGCGGCGGAAACGCCGGACGGTTTCCTGTTCTCGGCCAAGGCGCCGATGCGGATCATGCAGTCGCGCACGCTGGCGAAGACCGGCCCGCAAGTCGAGGACTTCGTCGGTGGCATCGCCTCGCTGGGTGACCGGCTCGGGCCGATCGTCTGGCAGTTCGACCAGGGGTTGACGTTGCAGCGGGAGCCGTTCGCGCAGTTCCTCGATCTGTTGCCCACTGAAATCGAAGGCCGTCGCCTGCGCCATGTGATCGACGTGCGCGACCGCGCCTTCGTCGACCAGGACTACGTGGCACTGCTGCGCAGGCACGGCATGGCCGGTGTGTTCACCGATTCGTCCGAGTACCCGTCGTTCGCCGATGTCACCGCCGATTTCGTCTACGCACGTTTGATGAGGACGCGCAGCGGAATCCCCGATGGCTACGAGGACGACGAGCTCGATGGCTGGGCCGCGCGTGCGCGGGAATGGTCGCAGGGCGGACAACCGGCGGATCTGCCGTATCTTGCAGCGCAGCAAGCCGACGCCAGGAAACGTGACGTGTTCATCTATTTCATCAGTGCTGCGAAGGAGCGCAACCCTGCAGCGGCGATGGCGCTGCTGCGCAGGCTGGGTGCCTGAGTAACGCCGTCATCCCGGCGAAAGCCGGGATCCAGACGCGCGCAGCGCGCGTTTGCCCTCACCCCAACCCGCACCCCGGCCCGAGCGCATAGCGCTCGGGCGTTCGAGGACACGCGAGCCAATGGCTCGCAAGCGGTGTCCTCTCACCCCGCACGCGGGAGAGGGGCTATACAGCTCCCGGCCGTGCCATTGGGCACTCTCCCGCGTTAACGGCGACCACGGCACAATCCCCGTTCACCCCCGGACGAGATCACGCCATGGCCAACCGTCGCGAGTTCATCTCCACCGCCACCCTGACCGCCGCGGGCATCGCCCTGGCGCCGCTGGCGGCCTGCAGCCAGGAACCGGCGCCCAGCGCTTCCGCGCCCCCGGCGGCCGCAACGAAACCTTTCCAGGGCCCGCTGCTGACGCGAGCGGTCCCCGCCACTGGCGAGAAGATCCCGGTGATCGGCATGGGCACGTCCGGCAGCTTCGAGGTCGGAACCGAGGCCGCCTCCCGCGCACCGCTGCGTGAAGTGCTCGACACCTTTGTCGGCGCCGGCGGTTCGCTGATCGATACCGCACCGACCTACTCCACCGCCGAAGATGTCCTCGGCGACCTCATCGCCGACGCGAAGGTACGGCAGAAGCTGTTCATCGCAACGAAGTTGTCTGGCGTGAGTGGCCGCGAGGAAGGTCTGGCCCAGTTCAACGATTCGCTGCGCCGGCTCAAGACCGACAAGGTCGAGCTGCTGCAGGTCCACAACCTGCGCGACACCGCCGTGCAGATCGCACTGGCACGCGAGCTCAAACAGCAGGGCAAGACCCGCTACGTCGGCCTCACCCACTACCGCGAGGACGGCCAGGCGCAGCTCGCCGAAGAGATGCGCCAGCACAAGCCCGACTGGGTGCAGATCAACTACTCGCCGGTTTCGCGCGGCGCCGAAAAGACGATCTTTCCGTTGGCGCAGGAACTGGGCATCGCCGTGATGATCAACCGCGCCTTCGAGGACGGCCGCCTGATCTCGCAGGTTCGCGACAAGCCGTTGCCACCATGGGCAGCCGAGGTAGGCGCCGATTCCTGGGCGCAGCTGATCCTGAAGTACGTGCTCAGCCAGCCGGCGGTAACGGTGGTGATCCCCGCCACTTCGAAGTCCCGGCACCAGCTCGACAACCTCAAGGCGGGCACGGGCCAACTGCTCGACGCAAAGCAACGCGACGCGCTCGTCGCGGCGCTGGCCTGACTGTTGTCCATGGCGAACTGGTCGCACAAGATTGCGTCCCTCTTCGGCGTGACCGAAGAGGAGGCGCCCCCGGTACTGGCCGGCGCCCTGGTGTTTTTCCTGCTGTTCGCCGGCTATTTCATGCTGCGGCCGGTGCGCGAGACGATGGGCGTCGCCGGTGGCGTCGACAACCTGCAGTGGCTGTTCACCGGCACCTTCGTCGCCACGCTGGCGGTGATGCCACTGTTCGGCTGGATCGCGGCGAAGGTGAAGCGGCGCCACATCCTGCCGTGGACCTTCGGCTTTTTCGCCGCCAACCTGGCGCTGTTCGCGGTGTGCTTCCAGCTCGATCCGGAGAACCTGTGGATCGCGCGTACGTTCTACATCTGGATCTCTGTGTTCAACCTGATCGCGGTGTCGGTGGTGTGGAGCGTGTGCGTGGATCTGTTCCCGACCTCGCAGGCCAAGCGCATCTTCGCGCTGATGGCCTCCGGCGCGAGCCTGGGCGGCCTGGTCGGGCCGTTGCTCGGCATCGCGCTGGTCGAGCTGATCGGCCATGCCGGCCTGCTGTGGCTGGCCGCGGCGCTGCTGATTGCCGCGATCTTCGCTGCCCGGCGCCTGCAACGCTGGCGCGATGCGCATCCGGTGCGCGAGGAACTCACCGCCGGCGCGCGTGCGCGACCGCTGGGCGGCAGCCCGCTCGCCGGCATCACCACCGTGATGCGATCGCCGTACCTGCTCGGCATCTCCGCCTTCGTGCTGCTGCTGGCCAGCGTCAGCACGTTCCTCTACTTCGAGCAGGCGCGGCTGATCGAGCTGCGCTTCCCCGATCGCGCCGACCAGACCCAGGTGTTCGGCATGATCGACGTGATCGTGCAGAGCCTGACGATCGCCTCGCAGTTGTTCCTCACCGGACGGCTCGTGCAGCGGCTGGGGCTGGGCGTACTGCTGGTGGCGGTGCCGATGGTGACCGTGCTCGGCTTCCTGTGGCTGGCGCTGGCGCCGACCTTCGCCGTGCTGGCGGTAGTGATGGTGGTGCGCCGCTTCGGCGAGTACGCCTTCGTCAGGCCGGGCCGCGAGATGCTGTTCACCGTCGTCCCGACCGAGGCCAAGTACAAGGCCAAGAGCTTCATCGACTCGGTGGTCTATCGTGGCGCCGATGCCGTCAGCGGCTGGGCCAAGACATTCGTCGACATGCTGGCGCAGCAGCCGGCGATCGCCGCGCTGGTCGGCGCGGGAATCGCGTTGACCTGGGCTGTGACGGGAGCAGGATTGGCGCGCGCGCAGGCACGGATCGCCGACTCACAGCCCCCGACTACGTAGGAGCGAGCTTGCTCGCGAACCAGCGTGTCAGTCGCGATAGCCGCTGTTCGCGAGCAAGCTCGCTCCTACACCCTACGACAGGCGCGCCATGGCGCGCACCGGGAACGTGCCAGCGCCCTTCACCTTCGGCGGGATGGCACTGAAGGTGAAACCTTCGTCCGGCAGCGCGGCCAGGTTGCACAGGTGCTCGACGATCAGGATGTCGGCACCCAGAAGGGTCGAATGCACCGGGCGTTCGCCGCCGCGGGTGTCGTCGATGTTCATCGAATCGATGCCGACCAGTGCCACGCCGCAGTCGCGCAGGTAGGCGGCCGCGTCCTCGGTCAGGAACGGGTGTTCGATGGCATAGTCCGGCTCGCGCCAGTAGGCGTCCCAGCCGGTATGGACGAGCACGGCGCGACCGCGCAGTTCCTTGTCGCGGAACCAAGAGGCGTCGATCGCACGGACCTCGCGATGGTCGGCGCGGATGACGATGCTATCGAGGTCCGCGAACGCTGCGATCCCGACCTGCGACAGGTCGTGGCCATGCGCATACCGGTGCGACGGGCAGTCGATGTAGGTGCCGGTGTTGGCGACGATCTCGATCCTGGCGATCTGGAACTCGGTGCCGGCGGCGTACTTGGCGCGCGACTGCTCGCGGCTGAGGTAGTCGCAGATGCGCGCGGCGGGGAGACCGGGATAGGTGACCAGGCCGTCCTCGATGACGTGGCTGAGGTCGACGTAGGTGCGTCCTCTTTCGCCGGCGCCTCCGGCTTTGCGCTTGTGCGGCTCGGTGATGATCTTCTTGTTGAGGATGCGGGCGGGGCCGACCATCAGCAGGCGCAGGTCGCGGACGATGTAATCGACCAGCGCGGCATCGGCGATGTCGTCGCCGTCGATGTCCAGGCGGAAGTCCTGGCCCTGGATGCCGCCGCCGTTGGTGAACTCGAGGTCGAAGTCGAAGACTACGCGCTTGTCGGTCATGGGGGTCCGTGGTCGGGTTGTCAGTGTTGTCACGTCATCCCGGCGAAAGCCGGGATCCGCTTTTGCTCGTCATCCCGGCGAAAGCCGGAATGACAGGCAAGAGGCAACCGCAACAGCAACAGCAAAATGGATCCCGGCTTTCGCCGGGATGACGATCTGGCAAAGCCGTGGCCGCTATGCGGCCACGGGCCAGATCGTCACTTCGCAGTGCGCTGGCTCAACGCCACGCTACCCAGGATCATCACACCGGCGATGCCCATCTTCAGCGTCAGCGGCTCGTCCAGCAGCAGCCACGCCCAGGCCACGCCGAACACCGGAATCAGGTAGGTCACGGTCGAGGCGCGGCCTGCACCGATCCGCGCGATCAGGCGGTAGTACATGACGAAGGCAAGGCCGGTGCAGAGCACGCCGAGCATGCCCGCCGACAACCATGACTTCATCGGAATCGCTTGCGTCGGCCAGTTCGCGATCGCGAACGGCAGCGTCAGCAATGCCGCCACGCCCAGCGTGGCCGAGGCCACGGCGGCAGGCGGCAGACCGGTCAGATGGCGACGCACCAGGTTGATGCCGACGCCGTACAGGAACGAGGCGCCGGCACCGGCGGCCACCGCCCAGCCGATGCTCGCGCCGGCCGTCTTGTCGCTGGCCAGCACGATCACGCCGACGAAACCTGCGACCAGTGCGATCGCACGACGTGCACCGATCTTCTCGCCAAAGAACAGGAAACCGACGAGCGCGGTGAACAACACCGTCATCGCGTTGGTGATCGCGCCCACACCAGCCGGCGCGGTCTTGGCCGCCCAGGCGAAAAGCATGAACGGCATCGCCGAGTTCAGCGCACCGATGATCGCAAGCTTCGGCCACAGCTTCGCCGGGAACTGCGTCCGTGCGCGCCACAGGAACGGCAGCAGGACGAGAGAGCCCAGGGCCAGTCGAACCTCGACCAGCGCCATCGCGCCGAAATCACCGGCGGCCACGCGCATGAACAGGAACGAGGCGCCCCAGATGGCGCCGAGCAGGCCCAGTTCGAGCGGCGTGAGCCAACCGCGTTCCTGCGTATCGGAAAGACTGGAAGTGGAAGCAACGCTGGTCATGCCAAACCTCGTGTGGGGACGTACTCGTGGCGGAGGACGTATGCGAAAACGAAGGTCGACGCGCGGGCGAAGTCAGCCCTGCGTCGGGTGATAGCAATGCGTGATGGATTCCGAACTTCCGCCTGCGGCGAGGAAGGCGGCGTAGCCTAGATTCACCCCGATCAGGCGTACACCGCTTTCGGTGTGCGGGCGGTGCCGACTGTCGGGTGCGAAGTACACGTACGTTCCGGCGCCGTGGCGGGTCTCGCCCTCGATGACTTCGCCGCTGATCACGTAGTACGACTCGCCGGTCTCGTGGTGGTCCAGCTCCGGCCATTGCGCGCCGGGCGCCATGTCCACCACCCACATGCGCAGGCCCGGGCCGGCCGGCAGGTCGCGGCGCAGGCAGCCGGGGCCGACCTCGATCGCCGGGACCGCCTCGATCGACAGTGCCTGCATCGGCAATTGCGGGATCACTTCGTGCAGATGGCCCATTCGTCCGCTCCTGCGGTCGGGCACCGGATCGGCGCCCCATCGACTAATCTGGCTCTTGCCAGACCGCTATTCTGATTACCTGCGCGCCCTGCACAAGCGCATACTTTGGCTGTCAGACACAAATTATATTTGAGGCTCGACATGGCACTGCGCGCGGACTGGCTGCCGGCCCTGACGGCATTCGAATCGGCGGCCCGGCACCAGAACTTCGCCCACGCCGCCGAGGAGTTGCACCTGACTGCGAGCGCAGTCAGCCACCACGTGCGCAAGCTCGAGTCGCGGCTGGGGGTGGCCCTGTTTCAGCGCCACGCGCGCGGGGTCGCCCTGACCGCCGACGGCCGCAAGCTGGCCGACGCCGCCGGCAGTGCCCTGGCCGACGTCGATGGGGTACTGCGCAGCCTGCGCTCGGGGCGCGAGGACAGCGACCGCATCCGCTTCACCACCCTGCACTCGCTCACCTACACCTGGCTGACGCCGCGCCTGGCCGAGTTCACCCAGGCGCACCCCAACCTGCGCCTGAGCATCGACACCGAGGTCGCGCTGACCCGCTTCGACGATCCCGGCCCCGACTTCGGCATCCGCCACGGACCGGGCCACTGGCCCGGCCTGACCGCGCATTTCCTGATGGACGAGGGGCTGCTGCCCGTGGTCTCGCCGACCTTTCCGGGAGTCGAGCAGATCCGTCAGCCGTCCGACGTCGCCAGGCAGCCGCTGATCTCCGACCACTCGCGGCAGGGCTGGCACGACTGGTTCCGCGCCGCCGGCGTGCACGGCGCCAAGTTCGACGAGCGCCTGACCTACACCGACAGCACCGGGGCGATGAACGCCGCCGTGTTCGGGATGGGCATCGCGCTCGCACGCTCGCGCATCGTCGCCCCGTACCTCGAGAGCGGACGCCTGCAGCGGCTGCCGGTGCCGACGGTGAAGGCGCGCTGGGGCTACTACGTGGTGTACCCGTCGCACCGACGCTTGCGTGCGGCGGCGCAGACGTTTGTCGATTGGTTGCTGGCGCTGCCGAAGGACTGAGGACCTCCGGACAGTCGGCCGGAGAGCAACGTCCATGGGTTCCCGCCTTCGCGGGAATGACGAGCAACGACGCTGGGTCCCCGCCTTCGCGGGGATGACGGTCTTCTTTAGCCCCTCTCCCGCTTGCGGGAGAGGGGTTGGGGTGAGGGCCGCCGAAGACCATGCAACAAAATGCCGAAGCGTCGTCCGCCGCATCGGAGCAGGAAACCCAAAGCGCACCAGCAGGTCCCTCACTGCGTTCGGGACGACAAGCAGAAAATTCTCCGGCCCGTGTCGATCCAGCCCATTCCCGTTCGTCATCCTGACAAGAGCCCCACTCCGGCGGCTCACGGCGTTTCCGAGATCCACCGCTGACCTCACACCTCACCCAGGACATCCCATGAAGATCAACGCCTACCTCACCTTCAACGGCAACTGCGGCGACGCGATGCGGTTCTACGCGCAGACACTCGGCGGCACGCTGGACCCCATCACCACGTTCGGCGGCAGCCCGGCCTGCGACCACGTGCCGGCCGACCACCACGACAAGATCATGCACGCGCGCCTGCACGTCGGCGACCAGGTACTGATGGCGTCGGACGGCATGCCAACCGACACCTACGACGGCATCAAGGGTTGCTCGATCGCACTCAACGTCGATTCCGTCGCCGAAGCCGAGCGCGTGTTCAAGGCACTGTCGGACAAGGGAACCGTGTGCATGCCGCTCGACAAAACCTTCTGGGCCATCAGCTTCGGCATGCTGATCGACCAGTTCGGCGTGTCGTGGATGGTCAACTGCGAACGCGAGGCCTGATACGCCATGGCCAGCCAGATCTTCCTCAATCTCCCGGTCAAGGACCTCGACCGCTCGGTCGACTTCTTCGAGAAGCTCGGCTACTCGTTCAACCCCGACTTCACCAACGAACAGGGCGCGTGCATGGTCGTCTCCGACGACATCCACGTCATGCTGCTGACCGAACCGTTCTTCCAGACCTTCACCCGCAAGCCGGTGCACGATGCGACCAAGGCCACCGAAGCCATCGTCTGCCTGTCCATGGACAGCAGCAACGCGGTCGATGCGATCGTCGCCAAGGCCGTGGCCGCCGGTGCCAAAACCCACTTCGATGCCAGCGACCAGGGCTTCATGTATGGCCACGGCTTCGAAGACCTGGACGGGCACCTGTGGGAGTTCGTCCACATGAAGCCCGAGGCGGTATCCAACCGCTGACCTTGCCAACCACGGAGATGCCACCATGCGCTTCATGATGCTGATGATCCCCAAGGGCTATGAATCCGCCGCGCCCGGCACGCTGCCCGAAGCCGACGCCATCGCGACGATGATGAAATACAACGAGTCCCTGCAGAAGGCCGGCGTGCTGCTGGCGCTGGACGGACTTCACCCGCCGTCGATGGGCGCGCGCGTGAGTTTCAGGGATGGCAAGCCGCAGGTCACCGACGGCCCCTTCAGCGAAGCCAGGGAAGTGCTCGGCGGCTACTGGATGATCCAGGTGAAGTCGCGCGAGGAAGCCATTGCCTGGGCCTCGCGTTGCCCGGCCGCGAACAACGAAGTGATCGAGATCCGCCAGGTGATGGAACTGGCAGACTTCCCCGCCGACGTGTGCAAGGCCGCCGCCGGCCTGGAGGACATGCAGCAGCAAGCTGGTTCGACACCCAAACATTGACCACATACTGAACCCATGGAACGGAGTTACGAATGTTCAAGTTCATCGCCATCGCCGTCGTCGTACTGATCGCGGCCGTCCTCATCTTCGCCGCCACCCGCCCGGACACGTTCCGCGTCGAACGCCACCTCCACATCCAGGCGCCACCGGAACAGGTGTTCGCACAGATCAACGACTTCAACCGCTGGCGGGCGTGGTCGCCGTACGAGAAGCTCGACCCACAGATGCAGCGCGAGATCGGCGGCGCCGCACAGGGCACCGGCGCTACTTACCGCTGGGACGGCAACAGCAAGGCCGGCGCCGGACGCATGGAGATCGTGCAGTCGGTCCCCTCCTCGCGGATCGAGGTCCAGCTCGACTTCAGCCGGCCAATGCAAGCGCGCAGCTCCGCGCAGTTCACCATCGTGCCGCAAGGCAATGGCAGCGACGTGACCTGGTCGATGAATGGCGACATGCCATATGTCTCCAAGGTGTTCAGCGTGTTCATGAACATGGATCGCATGATCGGCAGGGCCTTCGAGGAAGGGCTCGGCAATCTCAAGCGCCTCACCGAGCATGACGGTGCCGCGACACCGCACCTGGAAGGCGCGTGATGCCACTTCGAGCACTTGCAAGGGCACAACGTCGGTGGTGTCATCGGTCGCCATGACGGCGACCGACATCCATCGCAGCATCGATGCCGTCTGGCGCATCGAATCGGCCAAGCTGATCGCGACGCTCGCGCGCATGGTGCGCGACGTCGGGCTGGCCGAGGAACTGGCGCAGGACGCGTTGGTGGCGGCACTGGAACGCTGGCCCGAAACCGGCGTTCCCGACCAGCCCGGTGCCTGGCTCATGGCCACCGCCAAGCACCGTGCGATCGACCGCCTGCGCCGCAGCAAGCTGCTGCAGCGCAAGCACGAGGAACTCGCGCGCGAGCTGGAGGCCGAACAGGAAAGCGCCGATGACGCGCATCTGGACAAGCTCGACGATCCGATCGGCGATGACCTGCTGCGGCTGGTGTTCACCGCCTGCCATCCGGTGCTGTCCACGCCTGCGCAGGTGGCATTGACCCTGCGGCTGCTCGGCGGACTGAGCACGGACGAGATCGCGCGTGCGTTCCTGGTGCCGGAACCGACGATCGCCCAGCGCATCGTCCGCGCCAAGCGCACGCTGGCCGACAAGCAGGTGCCGTACGAAGTCCCGCGTGGCGATGAACTGGCACAGCGCCTGTCGTCGGTGCTGGCGGTGATCTATCTGATCTTCAACGAAGGCTATGCCGCCACCGCCGGCGACGACTGGATGCGCCCTGGCCTGTGCGAGGACGCGCTGCGCCTGGGCCGCATCCTCGCCGGACTGGTGCCGAACGAGCCGGAAGTGCACGGCCTGGTCGCACTGATGGAAATCCAGGCCTCACGCTCGGCGGCACGCGTGAACGGCTACGGCGAGCCGGTGCTGCTACTCGAACAGAATCGCGCCCGCTGGGATCAGTTGCTGATCCATCGCGGGCTGGCGGCGTTGGAGCGTGCGGAAAAGCTCGGCTCCGTGCGCAATCCGACGCGCGGCCCGTACACGCTGCAGGCGGCGATCGCGGCTTGCCATGCGCGCGCGTTGACCGCCGAGGAAACCGACTGGGCCAGCATCGTGGGGCTCTACGGTGCGCTGGCGCAGCAAGTGCCGTCACCGGTGGTGGAACTCAACCGCGCGGTGGCACTGTCGATGCTATTCGGCCCGGCCGCCGGCCTGGCACTGGTCGATGCGCTGACCGGCGACCCGCTGCTGAAGGATTACCACCTGTTGCCGAGCGTTCGTGGCGACCTGTTGCGCAAGCTCGGTCGCTTCGGCGAGGCGCGCGAGGAGTTCGAGCGCGCCGCGGGCATGACCCGCAACGCGCGCGAACAGGCGCTGCTGCGGCAGCGCGCGGCCGAGTGCCTGGCCGAAAGCTAGCCTCAGAGCGAGACGATCGGCTTGAAGCCACCCCAGAACATGCGCTTGCCGTCGAACGGCGCGTTCTTGGGATCCATCATCGCTGCCAGGCGCGGGTCATTCATCACCTGCTTGTTGATCTTGTCGCGCTGCGCGCGCGACTTGTAGGTGATCCACGAAAACACCACCACCTCGTCGGCCTTGAGCTTCACCGCCTGCGGGAACGAGGTGAGCTTGCCGGGCTGGACATCGTCGGCCACGCACTCGTTGACCTCCAGTGCACCGTACTCACGCCAGATCTTCCCGGCCTTGCGCGCCATCGTGCGGTACGCCGCCAGGTTCTTCTTCGGCAGCGGTATTACGTATCCATCAACGTAGAAAGCCATCGTTTGCTCCTTCTTCATGGGCGACTGTGTGGTCGCATGGTCCGGCATGGGCCGTTAGCGCACTGGCAAGGAACCGATCAGCGGCTCACGGCGCCTTCGATGCCTGCGCCTGGCCCGCTGCCTCTTGCACCGCCTCAACTTGAATGCGCAGCGTCACGTTCATGTCGAAGCCATAGTCCTTGCCGGCGTCGATGCCGAATTCGTCGCGGCGGAACGTGCCCAGCGCATCGGCGCC
This sequence comes from Lysobacter sp. Soil_N_23, assembly GCF_057656135.1. Lineage (NCBI taxonomy): Bacteria > Pseudomonadati > Pseudomonadota > Gammaproteobacteria > Lysobacterales > Lysobacteraceae > Lysobacter > Lysobacter sp. Soil_N_23. The sequence goes on along the minus strand of NZ_JBDGKY010000026.1, from coordinate 13,019 downwards.
GCACAGTTCGCGCTGGTGCAGCGGATGCGGGATGCACTTGAAGCGGTCGATCGTCAGGTCCAGCGGCCGGGTCACGCCGCGCAGGGTCAGTTCGCCCGTCACTCGCGTCGGTGCGCCATCGCGGAAATCGGCCAGGCGACCCTTGTAGACCGCCTTCGGGTATTTGCCCGCATCGAGCAGGTCGGCTTCACGCGCCTTGTCGTTCATCACGTCCAGGCCGTAATCGACGCTGGCGGTATCGATGGTCACTTCCACCGTGCCAGTGCCGGCGCTCTTGTCAAGCGAGATCTCACCCTGGCTGGAGTTGAACTTGCCGCGCCACACCGATACGCCCATGTGATCGGCTTCGAAGCTGGGGAAGGTGTGGGACGGGTCGATTTCGTAGCGGACCGGCTTGGCGATGGCGGCCGCGGCCAGCGCAAGGAGGGTCGCGGTCAGCGCGAGTCGGGCGGAAGCGGAGCGTTGGAAAGACATGGCAGGGTTCCGGTTTGGATGGGATGCCGGCGGCCTGCGGTCGATCCGCAATGGCGGCCTTCACTGTCATGACGAACGGGCCGCGGCGAAATCGACATCACCGCGCCGGGCCGCGGATTGCTATTTGTGGCGCTTGGACGGGGTCTTGCGCAGCGCGGCGGCGTAGGCGAGCTCGGCCCAGGGTTTCATCGCCTCCGGTGATTCCATGGCCGATTCCGGCACGGACCAGTAGCTCATCCGGATCGGCAGCTGCTGCCCCCGGTAGACATAGGGCTCGCAGCCCGCGGCCTCGAAATGCAGGCGGGTCTCGCCGTCGACCTTCAGGTAAAGGGTTTCCTCGAGCACCACGCCGATCAGCGCGCCATCGAGATAGATGCCGTGGCCACCGAACATCGCCCGCGTCGTCACCCGGCCCATGCCGTCGAGCAGGTCGTGGAGATGGGCGATGAGGGCATTGCTCATGGACTGGCGATCCAAACGTTGCGGCTTCACGCGCAGTCTGCACTCCATTGTGGCGCCCTGTCCCATTCCCCCGGAGGCCACCCGGCACCGCCACCGTTTTCGTCGCGACTGCGGCGACAATAGGCTCCCCCCCGCCGCCACCGCGACCGCATGAACCCGACCAGCAAGGCGCAACTGCAAATCCACTTCTGCGTGCTGCTGTGGGGCTTCACCGCGATCCTCGGCAAGCTGATCACGTTGCCGGCGCTGCCGCTGGTGTGGTGGCGGATGCTGATCGTGGTCGCCGCGCTGGCGCTGCTGCCGCGGGTGTGGCGCGGGCTGCGGGCGATGTCGCCGCGGCTGATGCTGGCCTATGCCGGCATCGGCGCGCTGGTGGCCCTGCACTGGCTGACCTTCTACGGCGCGATCAAGCTGTCCAACGCCTCGGTCGGCGCGACCTGCATGGCGTTGGGCACGGTGTTCGTGGCGATGATCGAACCGTGGCTGACCCGCACGCGTTTCTCCAAGCGCGAGCTGGCGCTGGGCGTGATGGTGCTGCCGGGCGTGGTGCTGGTGGTCGGCGGCGTGCCGGCGGGAATGCGCGCCGGCATTGCCGTGGGCGCAGTGTCGGCCCTGCTGGTGGCGCTGTTCGGCTCGCTCAACAAGCGCCTGGTCGAGCACGGCGATCCGTTGACCGTGACCGCACTGGAACTGGGCGCCGGCACGCTCATGCTGACCCTGCTGGCGCCGTTGATGCCACTGCTGTTCCCGGCTTTCGCCGGGCCGCTGCTGGTAGTGCCCAGTACCCACGACATCGCCCTGCTGCTGGGCCTGGCACTGGCGTGCACGCTGCTGCCATTCACCCTGTCGCTGGTGGCGCTGCGCCACATGAGCGCGTTCGCCCAGCAACTGGCGGTGAACCTGGAGCCGGTCTACGCGATCGTGCTGGCGGCGCTGCTGCTGGGTGAACAGCGGGAACTGACCACCACCTTCTACGTCGGCGTGGTCATCATCCTGGCAGCGGTGTTCGTGCACCCGCTGCTGGGCAAGCCCAGGCGGCTGCAGCATCCGGAAGTGCTGGGCACGGCCGAGGCCAAGGGCGCGGCCGACTGAACTTGCCCAGGAGGAGCAGCTTCAGCCCCGCCAAGCGTTTTGTGGCAGGCTTACCGCCATCACCCCCTGCAGGTTGCGCATGTACCTCGAGCACTACGGCCTGACCGAGCCGCCGTTCTCGATCACGCCGGACCCGCGTTTCGTGTTCCTCAGCGAGCGCCACCGCGATGCGCTCGCGCACCTGTTGTTCGGCATTGGCCAGGGCGGCGGCGGTGGCTTCGTCCAGCTCACCGGCGAAGTCGGCACCGGCAAGACCACGTTGTGCCGGCTGCTGCTGGAGCAGATCCCCGACACGACGCGCGTGGCGCTGGTGCTCAACCCGCGCGTGACCCCGGTCGAGCTGCTGGAGACGATCTGCGAGGAGTTGCACCTCGACCTCGATGGCACCCGCGGCAGCATCAAGGCGCTCGTCGATACCCTCAACGCCTACCTGCTCGAAGCGTACGCACAGGGCCTGCGCGTGGTGCTGATCATCGACGAGGCGCAGAACCTGTCGGTCGACGCACTCGAACAGGTCCGCCTGCTGACCAACCTGGAAACGCCTACGCAGAAGCTGCTGCAGATCGTGCTGCTGGCCCAGCCCGAGCTGCGCGCGATGCTGGGCCGCGACGAGTTGCGCCAGCTCGCCCAACGCATCACCGCGCGCTACCACCTCACTCCGCTCGACGCCGCCGAAACCGGCGAGTACCTGCGTCACCGTTTTCGCGTCGCCGGCGGCCAGCATTTCCCGTTCAATGCCGCCGCGGTCAGGCGCATCCACGCCCATTCCGGCGGCGTGCCGCGGCTGATCAACAACATCGCCGAGCGCAGCCTGCTGGCCGGCTATGCCCACGATGCCAGCGTCATCGATGCGCGCTGGGTCGATCGCGCCGCAGCCGAAGTGCTGCCCGGGCGCACCCCGATGTGGTGGCCGCCCAAGGCGGTCGTGACCGTGCCGCTTGCCATCGCCGCGATTGTCCTGCTCGCCGTCGCGATCACGCTGTGGTGGCCGCGTGCTCCCGCCCTGTCGCCCGCCACCGCCTCGACACCGGCTGTGCCGGTGATGAAGAAGCCGGCCAGCCCGCCTGCGCAGCCGGCACTGGATGCGACCGCTGTCGCCGCGCGCCTTGATGCCGCGGTGATCGCACCGACGGCTGCCTGGGGCCAGTTGCTGGGGCGCTGGCAGTTGCCGTCGGGCGCGAACGAAGCCGCCGCGGCCGCAACCTGCCCGCCTGTGCTGGCTTCCGGCGTGTACTGCCTGCGCGGCCGCACTACCCTCGACGCGCTGATCGCGCAGGATCGCCCGGTGCTGCTGCGCCTTCGCCACGGCGGCAACGAGACCTGGGCGCTGCTGGAAGGAGCCGACGCGCGACAGGCGCGGCTGCGACTGGGCAACAACAGCGTCGCCGTCGACCGGATCGCCTTGCAGCAGCTCTGGGATGGCGAACATGCCGCGCTGTGGCGCGCCCCGACGTTCCTGGCCCAGGCACCGCGCCTGGGCAGCCAGGGCGCCGCCACCGACTGGGTGCGTGCGCACTTGCAACCGCGCTACCTGCCGGCGCAGACCGGCGCCGCTACCTTCGACGCCGCGATGCAGGAGGCGGTGCGCCAGTTCCAGCGCGATCGCGGCCTGGACAGCGATGGACTGGTCGGCCCGGCGACACTGCTGGCGCTGGCCGCAACCGACGCCGACGGCCCGCGCCTGACCACGGCCGAAGGCGGGAACTAGATCCGATGTCGCTGATCCTCGACGCCCTGCGCAAATCCGAAGCCGAGCGCCGTCGCGGCCAGGCGCCGGACCTGTATGCCGAGCTGCCGCCGCTGGTCCCGCGCGCCACGGCGCGCCGACCGGTCTGGCCATGGTGGCTGGCCGGCGGATTGGCCGTGCTCGCGACGCTGTGGATGCTGCGCGATGTCCAGTCCCTGGCCGGCGCCACGGCTCCTGCCGCCGATGCGACCGGCGCGCTTGCCGCTCCGCCGCCGGATATCGCACCTGCGCCGATCCCTGCCCAGGCGCCCATTGCGATGCCCGCGGCCGTGCCGTCGGCGATGCCGGCCACCAGCGCCGTGATCGCTCCGACGGCACCGAGCCCCGCTCGCGCTCCGGCGGCCCGGGAACCAATCGCGACAACCGCCATGCCGGCGGCGATCATCACCGCCGAGGCGCTATCGGCCCCGCCCGCACCCGTGACCGAGCCGGTACTGCCGCCGCAGCCCTCACCGGTGCAGGTGGTCAGCGCGAGTCCGCCGCCGGCAACCGCGCCTGAGCCCGTCACCACCCCGGGTGGCCCTGCGCCGCTGCGCCTGGCCGACCTGTCGCCCGGCGAGCGCGAACAGTTGCCAGCACTGAAGATCAGCATGCACATGTGGGGCCCGACCCCGGACCAGCGTTTCGCGATCATCGATGGCGCCCGGGTCAGCCAGGGGGACCGCGTCGGCGATGCGGTGGTCGAGGAGATCGGCGCCGACAGCGTGGTCCTCAACTGGCATGGCCAGCGCCTGGCGCTGCCCATCCGCTGACCGGCCGGCGCGCCGCAGTTGCGCCGGAGCCCGCGCTGGCGTGACCATCAGCGGGTCGCGGCTCTACCGGTCCTGCTCCGTCCGATTCGATCGATCCATCCCATCCAGCCAGCAACCATCCAGCCAGCAAAGGGGTTCCGCCATGAACAGCAGCACCCAGCAAGACATCGGCAAGCTGATCCTGCGTATCGCAGTGGGCGTACTGGTTTTCCTGCACGGCATCAGCAAGCTCGAAGGCGGCCTGGACGGCATCGTCAAGATGGTCGAGACACAGGGCTTCCCCGGTTCCTTCGCCTACGGCGTGCTGATCGGCGAAGTTCTGGCGCCGCTGCTGATCATCACCGGCTTCTTCTCGCGCATCGGCGGCATCCTGGTCGTGATCAACATGCTGTTCGCGCTCTACCTGGTGCACCAGGGCGACTTCGGCCGGCTCAACGAGCAGGGTGGCTGGGCGATCGAACTGCAGATCATGTTCCTGACCACGGCCGCAGCCGTCGCGCTGCTCGGGCCGGGCAAGTACGCATTCAACCAGCGCTGACCCGATAAAGCCCCTCTCCCGCGGCGCGGGAGAGGGGTTGGGGTGAGGGTGCAGGCGCCAGTCACATCCGGCTGACCCGGAACTTGCGCCCCTTGATCTTGCCTTCGCGCAGCCGCGCCAACGCCGGCGCGGCCTGAGCACGTGCCACGGCGACATACGAACGCGTGGCGAACACATCGATCTTGCCGACCGCATCGGCCTTGAGCCCGGCATCGCCGGTGAGCGCGCCGAGGATGTCGCCCGGACGCAGCTTGTCGGTACGGCCCGCGTCGATGCGCAGCGTCACCATCGCAGCGGCCGGCACGCCCGAGGCCTTGCCGGCGAGCGGCGTGGCCTTGTACCAGATCAACGGCAGGCCCTGGCGCTCCTCGATCGCACTCGCACGCGCCTGTTCGCGCGGTCCGCACAGGCTCAGCGCCATGCCCTCGTTGCCGGCACGACCGGTGCGGCCGATGCGGTGCACGTAGATGTCCGGATCGGGCGGCATGTCGTAATTGACCACCATCGCCAGTTCCTTGACGTCGAGTCCGCGTGCGGCGACGTCGCTGGCCACCAGCACCGTGCAGCTGCGGTTGGCGAAACGCACCAGTACTTCGTCGCGGTCGCGTTGCTCCATGTCGCCGTGCAGCGCCAGCGCGGTGAAGCCGTAGTGCGCCAGCGAGGCGGCGACTTCGTCGACGTCGCGGCGCATGTTGCAGAACACCACGCACGATTCGGGCTTGTACTGCAGCAGCAGCGCCGCCAGCAGCGGCGTCTTCCTGGTCTGCTCGGCCTCGTAGAAGCGCTGGTCGATCGCGACATGCTGCTCGTCGCCTTCGACCGTCACTTCCATCGGCTCGCGCAGCAGGCCGCGGCTGATCTCGCGCACCGCTTCGGGAAAAGTCGCCGAGAACAGCAGGCCCTGGCGCGACTTCGGCGTCTTGCCCACGATTTCGCGGATGGGTTCCTCGAAGCCCATGTCGAGCATGCGGTCGGCCTCGTCGAACACCAGCGTGCGCAGCGCCGAAAGGTTGAGCGCGCGCTTGCGAAGGAGCTCCTGGATCCGGCCCGGCGTGCCGACGACGACGTGCGGGGCGTGTTCGAGCGACGCCAACTGGGGGCCGAGCGGCATGCCGCCGCACAGGATCGACAGCTTCAGGTTGGGGATGGCGAAGGCGAGCTTGCGCAGCTGCTTGCCGACCTGGTCGGCCAGTTCGCGGGTCGGGCACAGCACCAGCGCCTGGGTGGCACCCTGGGCCGGGTCGAGGCGGTGCAGCAGGCCCAGGCCGAAGGCGGCGGTCTTGCCGCTGCCGGTCGGCGCCTGCGCGATCAGGTCGCGCCCGGCGAGGATGGCCGGCAGGCTGCCGGCCTGCACCGACGTCATCTTCGTATAGCCCAGCGCCTGGACGCCCTGCTGCAGGGCCGGGTCCAGGGACAGGGAGGCGAAATCGTCGGAAAGCGGTTCGTTCATGGCGACATGATCGCAGCTATCGGCCGAGCACGGGCTCGGGGGAGGCCGCCATCCCTCCTACACCGTCATCCCGGCGAACGCCGGGATGACGGTGCCGGGTTGGAAGGGATGCGGGCCTGGATCCGGGCGTGCGCCGGGATGGCGGTGCCGGGTTTTGGCTATGCTGCCGCCATCGGCCATCGGCCTGCCGGGACGCAGTGCATGACCACCGACCCGCTGTTCACGCATATCCGCATCGTGCTCGGCATCGTCCTCGGCCTGGGCCTGACCACGCTGCTCAAGGGCATGGCCCGCTTCGTCCAGCACCCCGGCCGCGATCACATCTACTGGGTGCACATGGGCTGGGCGATCTCCATGTTCATCGTGCTCGTGCATTTCTGGTGGTGGGAGTTCGGGCTCAGCCACCTCCACCCGTGGAGCTTCGTCGCCTACGCCTTCCTGATCCTGTACGTGGTCGTGCTGTTCCTGCTGTGCACGCTGCTGTTCCCCGACGACCTGGCCGAGTACGCCGGCTGGCGCGACTACTTCCAGTCCCGCCGCGGCTGGTTCTTCGGGATCATGGCGGTGCTGTACCTGATCGACTTCGGCGACACCCTGATCAAGGGCCACGAGTACTACCGCCGTTTCAGTGTCGAATACCCGATCCGCAACGTGGCGATGATCGGCCTGTGCCTGATCGCGATGAAGGTGCGCTCGGAGACCTTCCACCGCTGCTTCGTCGTCGCCGCGATCGTCTACGAGCTGAGCTGGATCTACCGCCTGTACGACTATCTGGATTGAGCCGGGCCGCCGCTGTGACGATTCGCCCCTGCCTGCGAATCATGTGTTCGACCAGGCAATGGACGCGTTCGCGATGGAGCACACCGCCAGCATGATGGCCGACACCAGGCAGCAGTTCGAGGCCCTGCTCCAGGCCCACCGCGGCATCGTCTTCAAGGTCGCCGCGACCTATGCCAGCCACGCCGAAGACCGCGCCGACCTGGCCCAGGACATCGCCGCGCAACTGTGGCGTGCCTTCCCGGGGTACGACTCGCAGCGCCCGTTCCCGACCTGGATGTACCGGATCGCGCTGAACGTGGCGATCTCCTGGCTGCGCGGCGAAGGCCAGCGCCGCCGCCGGACCGTTTCGCTCGACGACAGCCTCCACGACCTGCCGGACGAGCACGGCATCGATGTCGAAGCGCAGCAGCGACTGGACGTGTTGCAGCGTTTCATCGCCGCACTCGATCCGATGCACCGCGCCCTGCTCCTGCTCTACCTCGAGGACCGCAGCTACCGCGAGATCGCCGAGATCCTCGGCATCAGCGAAACCAACGTTGCCACCCGCATCAGCCGGCTCAAGCAGCGCATCCGCCAGGACATGACGTTAGAGCGCGGCATGAGCACGGTGCCCCCAAGCGCAAGGAACGATCATGGAACTCGATGAACTCAAACTCGCCTGGCAGACCCTCGACCACCGCCTGCAGCAGCAGACCGCGCTGAACCTGCAACTGCTGACTGAAAGTCGCATCGACAAGGTCCGCTCGCGGCTGCGGCCGCTGTGGTTCTGGCAGGTGATCCAGCTGATCGTGGGCGTGCTGCTGACGGTGACGTTCGCACGCTTCTGGGTGGCCAATACCGGCTCGCCGGCGCTGCTCGCCAGCGGCCTGGTGATGCATGCCTGGAGCGTGGCGCTGATCATCTCCGCGGTGATGGAACTGCTGCTGATCACCCGGATCGACTATGCCGGCCCGGTGCTGACCATCCAGAAGTCACTGGCGCAGTTGCGGCTGTGGCGCACGCGCGTGTCGCCGTGGCTGGGCTTGCCGTTCTGGCTGCTATGGATGCCGCTGATGGCGATCGTGTTCAAGCAGCTGTTCGGCGCGCAGATGCATGCCAGCGTCTATTACATCGGCATTCCGATCGGCGTCATCGGCATGTTGGCGACGGTGTGGTTCCACCGCTGGGCGCATCGCCCCGAGCGCCGCCGCATCGGCGATGCGATCGATGCCGGCAGTGCCGGGCGCGGTGTCACGCGCGCCCAGCAGTATCTCGACGAGATCGCACAATTCGGGAAGGAATGACCGGGCAGGAATGACCTGCCCGGGGAGCCTGCCGGTCAGGCCCTGGCGCGCTGCGGGAAGCCGACCATGCGCTGGGTTTCCTCGCACCACAGCTTGAGGCGGGCGCTGCGCAGGCTGGTCCACATCGTCAGCCGCGGCGCCGCCTGCAGCAGCGGGCTCGACTCGAACGCCTCGCGCAGTCGGTAGTTCGGGATGCGGCTGGCGAGATGGTGGATGTGGTGGTAGCCGATGTTGCCGGTGAACCAGTGCACGACCCGCGGCAGGTCGAAGTAGGAACTGCCGGCCACGGCAGCGCGACCGGAATCCCAGTCCTCGCGGCGCGCCCAGTAAGCCTCCTCGAAGGTGTGCTGCACGTAGAACAGCCACACGCCCACGGCACCGGCCACCAGCACCACCGGCATGTGCACCATCAGCACGGTGTGCCAGCCGATGCTGAAGCCCAGCGCCAGGAACGCGATCAGCAGCATCAGGTTGTTGAGCAGCACGCTGGCCCATTCCTTCTTCCAGGTGAAGGGAAGGTCGAACGGGAAGCGGTGCTTGATCACGAACTGGTAGAACGGGCCGATGCCCAGCAGCACCGGCGTGCTGCGGTACAGGCGGTAGCCCAGGCGGCGAATGCGCGGCAGTGCGCGGTACTCGGCGACGGTAAGCGTGTCGATGTCGCCCATCTCGCGGCGGTCGAGGTTGCCCGAGGTGCCGTGGTGCACGGCGTGGGTCTTCTTCCAGTAGCCGTAGGGGAACAGCGTCACCAGGCCGAGGCAGCGACCGACGATGTCGTTGGCGCGCTGGCTGGCGAAGAACGAACCGTGCCCGCAGTCGTGCTGGATGATGAACATGCGCACGTACAGGCCCGCCGCCGGCAGCACCAGCAGCAGCGTCCAGCCGAAGGCCCAGCCGTCGACCACGCTCCAGGCCATCAATGCCCACAACGCGAGGAATGGAACCAGGGTGTTGATCAGTTGCCACACGGCGCGGCCGAGGTGCGGGCGGGCGAAGCGGGCGCAAAGCTGACGGAGGGTGGCGGCGGTGGGGGACGCGGGGGCTGTGGCGCTCAAGGCACTTCTCGGTGTGGACGGTGCATTGTGGGTGCGCGTCATGACAGCCACAATGACGTGCGCATGCGTATGGTCGTCAGTCATGGCCACAAACGCGACGGCGGTGCCGATGGCGACCCTGCCTACCGAGGGTGTACCGGTCCACTCGCCAGCGCGACCGCTCCTGGGCTAGGCTGCGGCCCCATGAACGCTTGGTATGTCTACCTGCTGGAATGCCGCGACGGCAGCCTGTACACGGGCATCACCACCGACGTTGCGCGCCGCTACGCCGAACACGAAGCCGGCAAGGGCGCCCGCTATACCCGCTCGCGGCCGCCGGTGCGCCTGCTTGCGCAGTTCCCGTACCCCGATCGGGCCACCGCCAGCCGCGCCGAATATGCGATCAAGCAACTGCGGCCGGAACAGAAGCGGGCGCTGTGCGCCGGCGCCGCCTAGCGGCCGACCATTGCGCAACGCCAGCGGCGCTGCGACCCTGACCGCCCTTCCCCGCGCCATCGCCATGCAACAGATCGAATTCGAACTCGACCGCGACCACGTCGAACTCAACCAGCTGCTCAAGCTGGTCGGACTGTGCGACAGCGGCGGCGCCGGCAAGGCGATCGTCGCCAGCGGCGCGGTCAGCGTCGACGGCGCAGTCGAACTGCGCAAGACCTGCAAGATCCACGCTGGCCAGGTCGTCACCATCGACGACGTCGAAATCCACGTGGTCGACGCCGCCTGAACGCAGACGCGCTACGCCAGCGCCGAGAGTATTTTCCCCAGCAGTTCCTTCATCGGCATCCGCATCAGCACGACTGGCAACAGTGGCAACGCTGATGCGAGCGCGAACTGGACCAGCAGGAAGCGCTGCAGCGGGATCGTCGACATCTGGCTGACCGTGGAGTAGACCGCGGTCAGGTCGCACAGCGCGGACGAGTCGCCGGCTTCGAGGATGGGTGTGGCGCCGCCGCGGGCGCGCCCGAGCCATTTCTCCTCGAAGCCCTCCGAGCAGTCGGTGCCCAGCGCGCCGTAGGCCAGCAGGCTGTTGCGCTTGAGCGCCGCCAGCCGCGGTACCAGCAGCAGCAGCGGCGCCACCATCAGCACGACACCCAGCACGACCCAGCCGCCCATGATGAAACGCAGGCTCCTGAGCTCGGCGCCGAAGTACTGGACGTCAAGCGCCAGTGTGCCGGCCAGGGAGATGCCACCCACCAGCGGCAGCACCACGAATGCGGCCTGTGCATACCCCAGGAACGCCAGTCCGCCACGGCCGTCGGGATGGGCGGCATGCAGGTCGAGGTTGAAGCGCGAGAAGCGCAGCAGCAGCACCGTCCACAGCGCCAGGCGCCAGAACCACAGCAGCACGAGGAAGCGGATCACCGGCATCGCGACCCATTTCAACCAGAGCGCGGCAAAGCTCATCGAGCCGGCATTGCCCTTCCAGTCGCTGACATCATCCAGCAGCCCCAGCACCGGGATCGCGTACGAGGCGACAATCGAGAGCGCGAACAGCACCAGCTCGGGCGTGTTGGCATCACGCCAGCGCCGCATCTGCGCCAGCACGCCTTCGAAACGGTCACGGTCGCTCGCGTCGACCAGGTCCAGCAGGTGCTTGATCGCGCGCCACAGGCGTTCATCGGCCATCGGTGCCGCCAGGACCAGCAGCGGTACGGCGATCACGAACCGCGCCCAGATCGAATAGTCGTACAGCAACGGAATGGTCACGCCGCCGACGAGGGTGCCATCGCGCGCGGCTGCCACCACCATCGGCAGCACGATGATCAGGACCAGGACGATGGCGACCAGCGGCGCGAGCCGGCGCTGGGCGCGGCCGAGGCCGCTGATCCTGGAGACGCGGTACACCAGGCCGCCACGCAGCAACGAATAGCGCTGATCACTCATCCCGGAGCCCTCCGGCGCGCTGGGCGTGCGCGCCGGGGCATCGTGCCGCGAGCGATGTGATGGCCGGCTCACGCTGCCGGCGGCGATGCCTGCCCGCTCAGGCGTGCACGGTTGCGGTCAGCTCTCGCCTGCCTGCGGCTTGGGCGACTGCTGCGACACGCCGTCGGGCTTGCTGGCGCCCGGAACCAGCGCCGTCCCCGGATCGAACTCCGACAACGGACTCTCCGCCGGGCAGGCCTGGTCGGGGAAGCCGTAATCCTTGCGCAGGTCCAGGCCGCAGGTGTTGAGCGCGTCAAGGTCGGTGTTGGGCGTCTTGCAGCGCTTGTCGAAGGCGCGCACGAACGAATCGCGGCGGCTGACGAAGTCCTCGCCGCACTTGCGCATCAGGCGCAGGCGGTCGAGGTCGTCCTGGGCCGGGTTGACGCCGTCGAGCCCGTACAGCTCCAGCTCCTCGACCGTGAGCAGGCGCAGGCCGCGGTTGGGCACGGCCATCATCAGGTCGGCGACCGCGGTCGCGGCGCCGTTGCGCTCGAGGTAATCACGCACTCGGTCATACACCACGCGCAGCTCGGCGTTGAGCTGCGCGCGCGTGGTCGCGGTCGAACTCATGCGGATGATGCGATGGATGCCGACCTGGCCGGCGATCATGCGGGTGTCGCCGGCGCTGAGGATGAACACGCAGGCGCTGTGGCAGATCGCGCCCTCGCGCACCCAGATGGTCCAGCGCGACTCGGCGATGAAATCGCCGGCCTTGATCGCATCCTCGACCTGGCCGCCGGCCGAGTCAACGTCGAGCACGCGCTTGTGTATGCCCAGTTCGTTGGCGACATGGGTGACGCGTTCGACCAGCGAACCGAACTGGGCGGTGATCTTGCCCTTGTAGCGCAGGCGCGCGACGCCGCGTTCCACGCACGGCTGCAGGGCTTCGCGCAGGCCGGCCTGGTCGAACTTCACCAGCGCGTTGCCATCGCCCAGCGCGGCGTAGTCCAGCTCGCAGCTGATCGAGGCCTCGCCCGACGTCAGCTCGAGCGTCGACCAGTCGATCGGCGCTTCCTCGCTCCCGGCCTTGGCCGCTTCACGCACGCTGGTCTTGGCCTTGCGCGGCGAAGCCGTCGGTTCGGGCGAGGCGGGCGGCACCTTGACCGGCGCGGTGCTGATCGCACCGCCCTCCTGCGGGCTGTTCACCTCTTCGATGACCATGCCCGAATGGGTCGCCGGCTCGGCCCGCTGGCAGGCCGCCAGCGCGAGGCACAACAGCAACGGCCAGGAGTGCGTGAGGATCTGTCGCAAGGATGTCCCGCTTTTGTCAGTCAATGAATGCGCGCCCGCAGCGCACCTGTACACAAGGATACGATGCGCGGGCTGACTATCGGCCTAGTGCGGCATTATTTGGTTCTTCTTCCCTTTGCGTGAAGGTTGGCGTTGCCCGTCGTCCCGAACGCAGTGAGCAACTGTGTTTCTCGTCAAGCGGTTTGTTCACGATGGGCGTTCCAGCGGACACCGTC
>NZ_JBDGKY010000025.1:0-54732 GCF_057656135.1 Lysobacter sp. Soil_N_23 | reverse complement strand
GGATGGCCCACGCCCCGCATTCGGACAGGATGTCCGACTAAGGGGCGGAGCAATCCCCGGCCCGGCGGACGACGCCGACCCGCAGACGAAAGCCCAGACCTCACGGCCACGGCCTAGAAAAGAAAAAGGCCGGCAATGCCGGCCTTTTTCATAAGCAACAACGACCTCAGTCGGCCAGGTTGCGGCCGTGGTAGAGCTCTTCGATCTCGCGCTTGAGGCGCGCCTCGATCTTCATGCGCTCCTTGAACGACAGGTTCTTGGCCTTCTCCTCGAACAGATAGTTGTCGAGGTCGAACTCCTTCAGGTGCATCTTCGTGTGGAAGATGTTCTCCTGGTAGACATTCACGTCGAGCATCTCGTAGCGCGACTTGATGTTCTTGGCCAGGTAGTCCTGGATCGAATTGATCTTGTGGTCGATGTAGTGCTTGCGCCCCTTGATGTCGCGGGTGAAGCCGCGCACCCGGTAGTCCATGATGACGATGTCGGACTCCAGGCTCTCGATCAGGTAGTTCAAGGCCTTCAGCGGCGAAATCACGCCGCAGGTCGCCACGTCGATGTCGGCGCGGAAGGTCGCGATGCCGTTGTCCGGATGCGTCTCCGGATAGGTGTGCACCGTGATGTGCGACTTGTCCATGTGCGCGACCACGGCGTCGGAAATGATCTCCTTGCCGGCATCCTTCTTGTCGATCACCGGCTCCTCGGAAATGAGGATGGTCACCGACGCGCCCTGCGGATCGTAGTCCTGGCGGGCGATGTTGAGGATGTTGGCGCCGATGATCTCCGCCACATCCGTCAGGATCTGCGTCAACCTGTCGGCGTTGTAGGCCTCGTCGATATACTCGATGTAACGACGGCGCTCGTCCTCGGATGCCGCGAAGCAGACATCGTAGATGTTGAACGAGAGAGCCTTGGTGAGGTTGTTGAAACCCTGCAACCTCAGGCGAGGCAACGGCTTGACCACGGTGGGGGGTCCCGGTACGGCGGTGAGGGGCGAGATTATGAGGCAATTGTTGTTACGGGGGAACGCGCAGGCTCCCTCGGACCACCGGACCGGCCGAACCTGAACCGGCACTTCCGTCACAGGTTCAGATTCCGCCGGGGTGACGCTCTGCGGCGGATATTTGCCCAAAGCGTTAGTTCGGCCTAAGCTCGGCGCATCACAAAACCTTCACGCCCATGTCCGCCAATCCGGTTGTTCCCTCGCCTGCCCTGCGCCGAACCAACAGCCCACTGCTGCCGGACGGCGCGACCATTGAGCGATTCCTTGCTCACTGCCACCGTCGTCGCTACCCGTCGCGTACCGACGTGTTCCGGCCCGGCGACCCGGCCAGCACGCTCTATTACATCGTCTCCGGCTCGGTCAGCATCATCACCGAAGAGGAAGACGGTCGCGAACTGGTGCTGGGTTACTTCGGCCCCGGCGAGTTCGTCGGTGAGCTGGGCTTGTTCATCGCCAGCGACCAGCGCGAGGTGATCCTGCGCACGCGCAGCACCTGCGAGCTGGCCGAGATCGGCCACGAGCGCCTCTACGACCTGTTCCTGACCCGCCTGTCGCTGGACGCGCCGAAGCTGCTCTACGCCATCGGCGCGCAGATCTCGCGGCGCCTGCTCGACACCAGCCGCAAGGCCGGCCGCCTGGCCTTCCTCGACGTGACCGACCGCATCGTCCGTGCCCTGCACGACCTGGCCAAGGAACCCGAGGCGATGAGCCACCCGCAGGGCACCCAGATCCGCGTCTCGCGCCAGGAGCTGTCGCGACTGGTGGGTTGCTCGCGCGAGATGGCCGGCCGCGTGCTCAAGAAGCTGCAGGCCGACGAGAAGCTCCACGCCCGTGGCAAGACCGTCGTCCTCTACGGCACCCGATAGTGGGACGCGTCGCCGGTTCCGCCGACACCTCGATCCGGGTGCGGGCCGCGGAACTTGGCGACGCCAGCGATGTCGCCCGGCTGCTGGGCGAACTGGGCTACCCGTGCAAGCGCGACGAGGCGGCCGAACGCATTGCGGTGGTCCGCCATGACCCGCGCCAGCACCTGCTGCTGGCCGAGGTCGACGGCGATACGTGCGGCCTGGTGTCGCTGTACACCCTCTACTCGGTGATCCACGGCGACGAACTGGCGCGCATCACCGGACTGGTGGTCCAGGCCGGCAGCCAGGGCCAGGGCATCGGCCGGCGCCTGCTGCGCGAAGTCGAGCTGATCTCGCGTCGCATCGGCGTGCGTCGCATCGAAGTCACCAGCAACGCCCGTCGCGCCGAAGCCCACGCCTTCTATCGCCATTGCGGTTACGCCGATGGCTCGCTGCGATTCATCAAGGCGCTGGGCGACTGAGTCAGGCGCCTGCCCTCACCCCAACCCCTCTCCCGCAAGCGGGAGAGGGGCTCAAAGGAGAGGGCTCAAAGGAGAGGGGCTCAATGGCTCAGCTCACGCGGTCGCCGCCGCGCTGCTTGCAGCCCCAGTTGAGGATCGGCGTCCCCGGCGGCAATACGCGGCGGAACATCGCCACCCGGCTGTGCTTGGGATTGACCACCACCGGCTTGCGCGCCGCCTGCAGCAGCGGCAGGTCGGCGCTGCTGTCGGAATAGGCCACCGCGATCTGGTCATAACCGGCATCCCAGATCATCCGCATCTTGTTGCGGTGGTGGCAGTGTTCGACCGTGATCATGCCGCCCAGGAACGGACCGCCGATGCTGCCGATCACCGGCAGGTCCTCGTGGGCGACGAAGTCCAGGATCGCGCGCGCCAGCTCCGGCGACGCGCCGGTGGCGATGATCACGCGGTCGCCGGCGTCGCGGTGGCGCTGCAGCACCTTGAGCGCCACCGGCAGCAGCCGCGCACGGATCTGCCGCGTGTGGATCCGCACGTACTGATCAATCAGATCGTCCATGTCGCCGCGGCGATGGGTGCCGACGGTGCCGATCCACAGGTACGCCGAGATCGCCCGCCGCCGGGTCGGCAACCACGCGATCATCGGCAGCAGCAACGGCGACAGCAGCAGCGCCGCGGTCACCCGTGCCCAGTGGCGCTGGATCAGCCACAGCACCAGGTGGCTGCCCGAATCGCCGTCGTACAGCGTGTGGTCGAAGTCGAACACGACCAGCGGCGAGTAGGGACGCCCGGGGTCCATCTCCTTGCTCATGCCGCGAACAGCCGATGCAGCGCGGCACCCGGGTCGGTTTCGCGCATGAAGGACTCGCCGATCAGGAACGTCTGCACGCCGGCCTCGCGCATCGTCGCCACGTCGGCGCGGGTCGCGATGCCGCTTTCGGTGACCAGGGTGCGGTCGCGCGGCACGGCACTGCGCAGCGCCAGGGTGGTATCGAGCGAGACCTCGAACGTGCGCAGGTTGCGGTTGTTGACGCCGATCAGCTCGCAATCGGTCTGCAGCGCGCGCTCGAGCTCGTCGATGTCGTGCACCTCGACCAGCACATCCATGCCCAGCTCCATCGCCAGGTTGGCCATCTCCACCAGCGGGCCGTCCTCGAGGGCGGCGACGATCAGCAGGATGCAGTCGGCGCCGATCGCGCGTGCTTCATAGACCTGGTACGGGTCGATGGTGAAGTCCTTGCGCAGCACCGGCAGCGAACAGACGCCACGTGCCTCGCCCAGGAACAGGTTGCTGCCCTGGAAGAAATCGACGTCGGTCAGCACCGACAGGCACGCCGCACCGCCTGCCTGGTAGCTGCGAGCGATGTCGGCCGGATGGAAGTCCTTGCGGATCAGCCCCTTCGACGGGCTGGCCTTCTTCACCTCGGCAATCACCGCCGCCTCGCCGGCCGCGTGGCGCTTGCGGATCGCCTCGACGAAGCCGCGCGTTGGCGGCTGCTGCAGGGCGCGCTCGCGCATCTCCGCGAGCGTTCGCACCCGGCTGCGTTGCTGGATCTCCTCGGCCTTGCGGGCGAGGATGGTGTTGAGGATGTCGCTCATGGGCTGTGGACCAGTGAAAAGTGCGGAAGGGGAAAGCGGGATTGACGCGACCTGGACTCGTTACTCGTTGCTGTCCACCAGGCCGTCCGCCCGTTTTGCCGCCGCCCTGCCGTAGGCGCGCTCGACTTTCGCCACGCGCAGTTCGTAGTGCTCGTACCAGTGCTGGCGCCCATAGGCGCGGGTCGCCGCATGTTCGGCGTGCTGGCGCCAGGCCGCGATCGCAGCCTCGCATTCCCAGTACGACACGGTGATGCCGAAGCCGTCGTCGCCGCGGGTGGACTCCACGCCGAGGTAGCCCGGCTGCTGCGCGGCCAGCTCGACCATGCGCTGCGCCGCTTCGGCATAGCCTGCATCGTCATCGCCGTTGCGCCGGGAGGAGAAGATCACCGCGTAGTACGGCGGCTGTGGCAGGCGGGCGAAGGCGTCGTCCATCTCACGCCTCCGCTACGGGCTGGGGCTGGCCAGCCAGCTCGCGCGTCGCAGTGACGAATTCCTCCAGCTTGGCGTGCGCCGCACCGGAGGCCAGCGCCGCGCGTGCGCGGTCGATACCTTCGGCGATGCTGTCGGCGACGCCGGCGGCATAGATCGCCGCGCCGGCGTTGAGCGCGACGATCTCGCGCGGCAGGCCGCTTTCGTTGCGCAGCGCCTGCAACACCAGCGCGCGCGACTCGTTGGCGTCGTTCACGCGCAGGTTGCGGCTGGCGGCCATGGCAATGCCGAAGTCCTCCGGATGCACCTCGTACTCGCGCACCACGCCGTCGCGCAGCTCGCCGACCAGGCTGCCGGCGCCGAGCGAGAGCTCGTCCATGCCGTCGCGACCCCACACCACCAGGGCGCGGCTGGCACCGAGTTCCTGCAGCACGCGCACCTGGATGCCGACCAAGTCGGGGTGGAACACGCCCATCAGGATGCTCGAGGCGCCAGCCGGATTGGTCAGCGGGCCGAGGATGTTGAAGATGGTGCGCACGGCCATCTCGCGCCGTACCGGCGCCACCACCTTCATCGCCGGGTGGTGGACCGGGGCGAACATGAAGCCGATGCCGCAGCGGTCGATGCATCGGGATACCTGCTCGGGCTGCAGCTCGATCGCCGCGCCCAGCGCCTCGAGCACGTCGGCGCTGCCGGACTTGGACGAGACGCTGCGGTTGCCGTGCTTGGCCACCTTGGCCCCGGCCGCAGCGACGACGAACATGCTGGCGGTGGAGATGTTGAAGGTGTGCGCGCCATCGCCGCCGGTGCCGACGATGTCGACCAGTCCGGTGCGGTCGGCGACCTCGACCGGCCGCGCGAACTCGCGCAGCACGGTCGCGGCGCCGGCGATCTCGCCCACCGTTTCCTTCTTCACCCTCAGGCCGGTGAGGATCGCCGCGGTCATGGTCGGCGACACTTCGCCGCGCATGATCATGCGCATCAGCTCGACCATCTCGTCGTGGAAGATCTCGCGATGCTCGATCGTGCGTTGCAGGGCTTCTTGCGGGGTGATGGGCATGGGGGGCTGCCAGGTTCTCGAATGCGACGGGGCAATGCGAATGAAAAGGACCGGTTGCCCGGCCGTCAACGCTCCAGGAAATTCTTGAGCAGCGCGTGGCCGTGTTCGGTCAGGATCGATTCGGGGTGGAACTGCACGCCTTCGACCGGGAATTCACGATGGCGCAGGCCCATGATCTCGTCGAACTCGACCGCACCCGACGCGTCGTCGGCGGTCTCGCTCCAGGCGGTGATTTCCAGGCAATCGGGCAGCGTCTCGCGCGACACCACCAGCGAGTGGTAGCGGGTGGCCTCGTACCCGTCGGGCAGGCCGGCGAACACGCCCTTGCCCTCGTGGCGGATGCGCGAGGTCTTGCCGTGCATGATGCGCTTGGCGCGGATGACGTCGCCGCCATAGGCCTGGCCCAGGCTCTGGTGGCCCAGGCAGACGCCAAAGACCGGGATGCGCGGGCCGAGCTGGCGGATCACGTCGACCGACACGCCGGCCTCGTTGGGCGTGCACGGCCCCGGCGAGACCACGATCCGCTCCGGCTGCAGCGCCTCGATCTGGGCGACGCTGAGCTCGTCGTTGCGGACCACCTTCACTTCCGCCCCGAGCGTCTGCAGGTACTGCACGAGGTTGTAGGTGAAGCTGTCGTAGTTGTCGATCATCAGGAGCATGACGCGCTTTTCCGCCCTTGGTTCCAAGCGTTCTCGGGAAAGTAGCGTCGCGGATTCCGCTTCGTTACCCCTTCTCGGGCGCGCTGAAGCAGCACCCAGCCCTGAATGATAGCGGCAGCGACGGCCGCAGGCTGTCGACGGGGCGGCGCAGGCCAGCGCCGGGATCCTAGCCCCCGCTGCTGGAGGCGTGAGCCGTGGGTCGCCCCATCGCTAGGCCAGGAGGTCTCGAAGCGAAGCCAAAGGCATCCACAGCTTGGCAGGGTCGTCCTCGCAAGCAGTGAAGCCGTACTTCTCGTAGAAAGGTCCCAGCCCATCCTTGGCGTCGACGAAGATACCTGCGACCCCGATGCTCTCGGCAGCAATCACGGCCAGGCGGATGGCCTCCATCAGAAGGGTCTCTCCGAGCTTCTGCCCTTGGAATTGCTTGTCGACGGCTAGACGACCGAGTCGGGCGATCGGCACCGACCTCGGCAGCTTTCCTCGCGTGGCTTGAGGGAGGGCTGTGCCTTCGACCTGGCCCGAGGAAATCGCGATGTAGCCCAGGATGGTGGCCCCGGTGACATCCGTGTAGCCGGCGCAGTGCCATGCGGACACGTTTCTGGGCACGGCTACGACTGTGCGAGCGGTGTTGTTCTTTGCCTGCTGGCTGGCAACGCTACGCAGCCAGGTGTTCAACGGTTCTACGCCGCAGTCAAACGCTGCGCGGTCGTGGCTTCCATCCAATACGAGTAGTTCCAGCTCCGGTTCTGCTTCCTGCATTTGTGCTGTTCTCCAGATGATTGCGGAGCGCAACAGCAAGGCGTTCATTGACCGGCTGCGGGTTGTCCAGTGCTGCGAAAAACCGCTCAGCATCCCGTGAACTCAACTGGATGGTCCGGCTTTCCCTCACAATTCTTTCTGCTTCCCGCAGCGCGGCCTGGGCAACGAATTGATTTGTCGTCGTTGCTGTAAGCCTTGCCGCTTGCTCGATTACGTCTTGCGCGTAAGCCGGGACGCGGGCCGTAATGCGACCCCGCTCGGCGGCACCTGCGGACATGGGGACTCCCAAGCTCTCTTCTGTGGCGGATTGCCACCGGGCTACTATACAGGACGCGGTGCCAAAATGGCACCATCACAAGGAATGCAATCTCTTCCAGCGCTCCGGACCACAGATGTGCCGTTGCCTTACAGCGCCGCCGCCCAGACCAGGTGCGCGACCTCGGGCCGGGCGATGTCGCTGTGTGCGCCCGATGGCGGGCCACCTTCGCGGATCACCGTGCTGCACTCGACGTTGTAGATGCGCCGGGGCTGGAAGCCGTAGGCAGCATCCTTGCCCTGGACGGTGAGATCGGCGATCTCGAGGCCACCGCCGCGAAGGCCGAAGGTGCCGACGCCGCCGTACTTGGGCAGTTCGCCAGGCGCGAACGCCACCTGCCGGGCGACGCCGGCCGCGGCCGGGTACAGGCTGCCGACGGCCATGTCGCGGCTGGACTGGGTGGTGACGATCGGCCCGGCCACCGCGTGCTCCGCGACCAGTTTGCGGAAATAGCCCGGCTTTCCCGGCGCCGAGGGGATGGCGTCGCAGTACGACCACAGCGACAGCGCGCCCTGCACCAGCACCAGCGAATGCACCGGCCGCGGCAAGCGGCTGCCGACAGGGCCGGCGACGCTGGCCGAGACGGCGATGCAACCAAAGCTGTGCCCCATCAGGTGGACGCGGACGTCGCGCCCTTCGCTGGCGCGCATCAGCGCGGTCAGGAAGGCGAATCCTCCGCTCTCGCCGAACTCGCGCGCGCGGTCCTTCATCTTCCAGAACGACAGTTGCACCAGCGGCGAGAGCAAGGCGTTGCGCACGCCGCCACCGCCGAAGCTGGCGGCATCGTCGAGGGCGTCGGCGTACGCGGCCTCGGCGTCGAAGCGTTCGCGGTCGCCGCCGGGATCGCCGGCGACGCCCTGCGCGCCCATGCCCGACTCACGGTCGAGCGCGGCGTAGGCCTCACGCACGTCGTCGGGCAGCGTCGCCGGCGCGAACTGCATCTGCGCGGCTTCGAAGATCGTGCGCAGTGCCGCGCGCGCGGCCGGTGTATCGGCGATCTGCTCGGCGCAGCGATCGATCTCCGCCTCCAGCTCATCGACCGCGCCGGGTGCGAAGGACGTTGCCGGGTCGAAGGACTCCTCGCCGAACGGCAGGCTCGGCCAGTGCAGCCCCACCAGCAGCGGCTTGAAGCCCGGCCGCTGTTGCCTGGCCCGTTGCAGGTCGCCGTCGAGCGCCATCATCGCGCCCATCCATGCGCCGTATTGCTTGCGCGCGGCCGGGATGTCGCCCTTCCAGCCGTGGATGAAGACGAAGACATCGCTGGGTTGTTCGTCGCGCAACGCCTGCAGCACGCGCTCGCTCATGCGTCCGTCGGAGTCGTCGTCGCGCTCGCGGCCCTTGGCGTCGAAGGTGACCAGGTAGTAGGGAATGGCGGTCCCGGGGATGGTTTCGATGGTCATGGCGGCAACTCCGTGCGGTGCATCAGGGGGCGTCAGGGGGCTTCAGGGAATCTGGACGGCCGGGTCGCCGATGACGACATAGCTGCGCGCATCGTTGTTGGCGGTCCACAGCCCGGCCAGGCTGCGGTCGTCGGGACGGGCGCCGAACTTGAGGTCTTCCAGCTCGCCATTGAGGCTGACGGCCAGATCGGCGTGCTTCATCGAGAACGCGTCCATCGCCGCGCCGACGCGCGCGCCTTTCATCAGTTCGCCCAGGCAACTCTCGAAGGTATGGGTCTGCGCGCCCAGGCCGGGCCAGGTGAACGAGTAGGTCCAGGCGCGCTCGACATGACCGACCACGGCCAGCGTGCCGCCCTGTGCACGGCCAAGCAGACGGCGCGGCAGGCCGGCCAGGAACGGCGCGGCGGCAATCTCCGCGCGCATGCCATCGGCATGCGCGTAGTCGTCCAGTTGCGGCGTGCCGGCGCCGTAGCAGGCGAAATGGAACGCGATCGCCGGCGCCGTCGAGGCGCCGTCGGCAACATCGTCCGCCGAGAAATAGTGCTCGCCCGGAATCGCGCCGCGGTGCAGGCGCGGCCCGGGCCAGTCCTGGCACAGCAGCGCGCCCTGGTGGCGCAGCTGCAGCGGATCGTCCTTGGGAAATCCCATGCCGTGGCTGGCGGTGACCAGCAGTGCCGGTGCATCGTCGCCGTTGATCTGGGCGGCAAGCGCGGCCTTGGTCGCTTCGGCCGCCATCAGCGTCTGCACCTGCCAGGACCGCGCTGTGGCCGGTCCGGCCTGCAGCGATGCCGCCAGTGGCGTCATCAGCAGGTCGCAGCTCATCTGCGTGGCGCGGTCGTCGTCGTTGCGCACGGCGAAGAAGCATGCGCGGCGCGCGACCGGCTGCCGTTGCTCGGCCGCGATCACGCTCTGCGCGTAGTGCCCGTACTCCTGCACGCTGTCGAAGGCGATGCGCCCCACCGCGTAGTTCACCCCGAGCTCGTACTGGAAGCGAAACGGAATCGACTCGGGCCCGCCGACGATCAGCAGGTAGTACGGCACGCGCTTGACCTGCGCCTGGCCGAGTTCGGCACCGTTGCGGCCGAGCCAGGCGCGGGCTTTCTCGCCCGGCCGGTAGGCGTTCGCATCGGCAAACACCTTGAACAGGTCGCCGCTTTGCGCGTGGCGCAGGTCCATCAGCGGCTTGAGCGCCTGCACCACGTCCGCGGCGACATCATGGGCGAACACCGCGCCCCAGCCGACCTGCGACAGGTCCTGCGGATCGATGCCAAGCGGCGCGCCGAAGGTGAGATCGGTCGCCTCATGGCGTACGCGCAGCTCGCTGCTGACGATCGCCTCGACCGGTTCCCCTCTGGCGATCCGCGCGATCTGATCCAGGCTCAACGCCGACAGGTAGGAACCGGTGGCGCCATTGATACCGTTGAGAACGGGCGCGTCGTCGTGGTCGATCACGGCATTCATACAGATCCTCGCAGGCTCACTTGCCGCGCGCCGGTGCGGTGGCTACGACCTTGGCAGGGCGGCCCGTCAACGCACGCGCGGTGGCTTCGATGTTCGCCGGTGAGTAATCCCACGCCAGCAGTTCCTCGCCGGCCGTCACCAGGAACGTTCCGCTCGCGTCCAGGGCAATGGCGTTGACCGGCTTGCCCGAGCGCGGCGCGATATCGATCGTGGTGCCGGTGATCGATCCCTTCGACCATTCCACGACGTTGCCGTCGCGGTCGGCCGACACCAGGACCGCATCGGTGCCACGCGCCGGCGCGGAGAACGCCAGCGCGGTGACGGCACGTTCGTGGTGCGGCACGGGATTCTTGATACGGATCAGCTCCGGCACCTTCCATTGCGTCAGCCAGCCGTCTTCGCCGGCGGACACCAGCACCGCGCCGTCGGGTTGGAATGCCAGTGCCAGCACGTTCTTGCCCGCGTCGACCCAGCGCCGGTCAGTGCTGAAGGTCGGGTTGTCGCGCGCCTTCAGCCACAAGCGGATCAGGCCGGCTTCCGAACCGACCGCGAGACGGTCGGAACCGGGACCGAAGGCGAGGCTGGCGATGGGGTCCTCGTTCCTGCCCAGCGACGGGTCGACCACCGGGCGCGTGAGCATCTGCGTGGATTGCATCCTCCAGCTGTCGCCGCTGCCGCGGCGCCACAGGTTCAGGTTGGCGCCGACGCTGGTCGCCAGGAACTGTCCGTCGTTGCTCACGGCCGGCGTGGCCGGCACGCACTTGGCATCGCCGCGGCCTTCACCATCGCCGCCCGACAGGACCGTGCGTTGCGGGACCGCACCGTCACGCAATGCCCAGCGCAGCACCTTGCCGTCGCAGTCGGCGCTGATCAGGTGCGCGCCACCGGGTTCGAGCACGAAGGCCGCCCGGCGGCCGGTGGCCAGACTCCATCGCGACTGCTGCTGGAGGCGATTGCCGATCTTCTTCCAGAAGTGGATGCGATCGTCGGTGCCGGCAGCGGCGACCACGGCCGAGGCGCGATCCATCGACAGCGCCCGCCACGCCGCAGGTTCAGTGCCGGCGAACGGCAACGGCTGCGCCAGCACCGAGCCGTTGCCGCGCTTGAGGTCGACCAGCCAGATCGAACGCGTGCCACCGACGGCGATCACGCCATCGCTGCCGGGCTGGTAGGTCGTGCTGTACAGACGCTCGCCGACCTCGCCGTAGCGCTTGGCCACGGTGCGCCGGTCGATGTCGCCCGGCCCGGTGGCATCGGCCGGCAGGCGCCAGCGGATCACGCAACCGTCGAGGCCAACGCTGACGAACTCGAGCGAGTGCGGCGCGAACGCGATGCCGCGAACCTGGGCGTCGAGCTGGCCGCGGCCGTGGAAGGCGACCGTCAGGCGCGTGCCGCTGGTCGCCGCGTTCGCCGCGGCCAGGTCCCAGACGTGCAGGAATCCCTCCGAGTCGCCGGCGACGAAGTAGCGCCCCGACGGATCGGCAGCGGCACTGAATATGCCGACTTCGCGGGCGAGGTGGTCGCGAATGCTGAACTTGCGCCACAGCGGCGGACGGCTGCTCTGGCCCGGTGCGATCGTCCAGATGCGTACGTTGCCTTCCAGGTCGGTCGACGCCAGGCGCTCGTCGCCGCCGCCGGGCGCCGGCGGCAGGAACAGGATCTTCTGGATCGGCGCGGCCGATTCGCCGAAGGCCGTCAACGCGCGCGGGGCGGCCGGATCGGAGACGTCCCACAGCTCCACCATCTTGTCCCAGCCCGCCACCGCCAGCATGCGTCCGTCGGCGCTGAAGGCCGCCGTCGTCATCTGCCGTCGCTGTCGCCCGGGGGTCGGATCGAGCAGGCCGATCCGCTGCAGTCCGCCACCGCGCAGACGCCAGAGCACGACGCGGCCGTCGATGTAGGTGGAGGCCACCAGTTTCGTTGGCTCGTACATCACCACCTGGTAGGTCTCGGCCCCCTGGTCGGGCGTCATGTAGGCCGGGCCCGTGGTCTGCGGCTCCTGCACCGAGATGCGGCCGTCCCAGGAACCTGCCAGCAGCTGGCGACCGTCATCGGTGAAGACCAGCGACCACACCACGTGCCCGTGCGGATTGAGCCCGCGCACCAGCGCCGCCGGCATGCCGCCGAGACGTTCGCGCATTGCGCGACCGATCCGCAGCGACAACGACCGGCCCTCCGGCAAGGCATCGGCGCGCTCGCGCAGGCGCACCAGCATGTCCAGCGCCTGCACGGGCGGGTAGTCGTCGGTGCTGCGCATTTCGCGCGAGATTTCCGAACGCATCTCGCTGACCGCCAGTTCGTGCTGTTCCTTCCTGAGGTTGAAGAACCAGTAGCCCAGCAGCACCACCACCGCCAGCACCGCGGTGCCGCCCAGGGCGAGGTAGCGACGCCGCTCGCCGGTGGCACGTTTGTGTTCCTGTTCCGATGCCTGCAGGAACTGCTCTTCGTTGCTGTTGAGGTAGTCCGGGTGCTGGCGGGCGAACTCGCGCGCTTCCATCAGTTCGCTGCCGGTGATCAGCCAGTTGCGGTCGTTGTGCGCGTCGGCCATCTGCCAGCGCTTGGCGCGCATCTGGAACGGGGTGAGGTGGGCGACCTCCCACGCTTCGTTGGCGGCGTGGATCGGCGCCAGCAGGCGGTCGTGCGACAGCTCCACCCATTCGCGGTCGTTGCGCGCGTCCGAGCGCAGCAGGTGGGCATCGATCAGGCGCCCGACGGCCGTGTCGATATCGCCCAGCGCGGTCGCATCGCGCAACGCCTGGGTGCGCACGCCGCCGGTGGTGACCAGCTGCGTGCTGATCCATTCGCGCAACCTGCGTTCGGAAACGCCAGCGGTCGCGGCCGCCGCATCCACTTCGCGGTCGTAGTACGCGCGCAGGGCCAGATCGACTTCGCTTGCCTCGCAGGTGGCCACGTCGTCGGCCTGGATGCTGCGCTTCTCGCCGACCACGATGCGCTCCCACAGGTCGCGGCAGACGACCTGCAGTTGCACCGGCTCGACGAAGCGCCCCTGGCGCGGCGTCTCGACGCCATCGGCATCGCGCACGACCACCGTGCACAGGTCCTGCACCAGCTGCTGGGCGGCATCGGCCGACATGCGATCGCCGGCGGGCATGGCGATCGCTTCGCGGGCCGCATCCAGCGCCAGCGCGTCCATGCGATACCGGTACGCCAGCGCGGTCGGAATCAGATCCAGGTACGGCTCAAGTTCGGCCACGCGGTCCTCGCGCATCGCGAACAGCGCCCAGACCGGCACCTGCGTGCCGTCGTCGGTGTCCAACCCGGCCAGCAGCGCGCCGAGTTCGTCGAGGAAGGCACGCTTGTCCTCCTCGTCCAGCGGATTGACCGTGAGCAGCTCCGAACTGGTCGATGATCAGCAGCCAGTACCGCGACACCTCGCCGGGCGGCGTCGGCCCGAGGCGCTGGAGGAAATAGCGCGCCAGCGAGTATTCGGCCAGGGCCTGGTCCGACAGCTGTTCGGCCGCCGGCAGGCGCCGTTCCAGTGCGCGCAGCATCGCCAGCCGGTAGCGGTTGGTGAGGGCCGCCGTGCGCCAGTCGGGGCAGAAATAGCCCAGGCGGATGATCGGCAGCGGCTGCAGCTCGTAGAGCTCGCGCAGCGCCGGCGCCAGCGCGGCCTGGATCAGCGAGGTCTTGCCCGCGCCCGACGGCGACAGCAGCAGGACCACGCGCTTGCTGACGATCAGGTCGACCAGTTCGTCGGTCTCGCGCTCGCGTCCGTACAGCTTCTGTCCGTCCGACAGCGGCACCGGGCCGACGTACGGGTTGTCGCCACGCACGTTGGGGTCCGGTCCTGCAGGCATGGTCGCGTCGATCGTCATGGCCTAGTCGGTCTCGTCCTCGAAGCGTTCGATCAGCTTGACCATGAACTCCTCCGGTGAGCCCCAGAACAGGTTGATGCGCGCGTTCTCGCGGAAGTAGTTGCGCAGGTACTGGTAGGTCCTGGACGGATCGGTCGACTGCGCTTCGTCCGGGCTCATCTGGATCGCCACGCGCGTGCGCAAGAGCGACAGGTCGATGCCTGGCTGGCGCACGATGCTGCTGAACAGCACGCGGAAGTCCCAGGCGTCCATCTGGAAGCCGAGCAGCATCAGGCCGGAACTGGCCAGGGCGCGGCTCACCTCCAGCGGAATGCTGAGGTTGCGCGCTTCGTTGCGCGTCACCGCCGTGAGGAAGTCGAAGTAGTCGTCCTCGGTCATCACCAGGCTTTCGGGGTACTGGAAGTTGCCGAAGACGTGGAAGATCAGCGGCTCCTCGGGGCTGGGTTTGTACTTCGGCTCGGGCACCGGCCCCTGCCGCAGCGAGCGGTCGCCAAGGCTGCGCCAGGTGCACAGCTGCAC
This sequence comes from Lysobacter sp. Soil_N_23, assembly GCF_057656135.1. Lineage (NCBI taxonomy): Bacteria > Pseudomonadati > Pseudomonadota > Gammaproteobacteria > Lysobacterales > Lysobacteraceae > Lysobacter > Lysobacter sp. Soil_N_23. The sequence continues at coordinate 40,370 of NZ_JBDGKY010000025.1, read as the reverse complement.
GTGCGGCTTGCGGCCGGCCTCGACCAGCGCGTCGTGCAGCATGTTGTCGCGGTTGGCATTGACGTAGATGGCCACGGGCAACTTCGCCAGCAGCTTGTGCACTTCGCTGGGGTTGCCGGTACGCTCGGCGGTGCCGATGTGCGAGATCAGCTGGTCGACCAGGCCCTCGCGTGCCGGTCCATCCTTGAGGTCCTGCGGAATGCGGTCGGGAAATTCGCGGCGCAGGTAGCGCGTCAGGTAACCGCGCAGCTGGCGCAGCACGTAGGCGCGGCTTTGCTGGTAGGCCAGGTATTGCGCCACCTGCGCGAGGTCGTCGCGATTGCGTGGCGCCAATGGGAACTCGTAGCGCTCGGCCCATTCGCGCGCCATGGCCCGGGTCGAACCGAACACGCTCTCGACCAGTCCCGGCCCCAGCACCGGCACGCAACGGCCGTCGTGGAGGTCGCCCACCACCGCGTCCCAGCGGTCGAAGGATTCGGCATCGACATTGCGCGCCGGCCACAGCGCGCCGCTGCGCGAATGCGTGTACAGCGCCGGCATCCACCAGTCGCGCTGGTCGCCGATGTCCGACCGCGCCGCGGCGACAGCGCGGTCGATCTGGCCGTCCTCGACCAGCTCGCGGAACAGCCGCGGCATGAAGCGGGCGACCGAGGCCAGGGTGACATCGCCGCGCATCGCCAGCACGTTCGGCACGCCGGCCTGCGCCAGGCGCGGCGCCAGCGCGCCCAGTCCCTCGCCGTTGCGGCTGCCCGCGCTCTGGCACGACGCCAGGATCACCAGCCGCGGCCGCTCGTTCGCGGCGGCGATACGCTCGACCAGTTGCTCGCCCCTGACCATTTCGCCCAGGCCGTCCTCGTCTTCGAGCAGCAGGCGCGGTTCGCCATCGGCCGTCAGCGTGCCGTGGCAGGCCAGGTAGACGACATCGGAGTAGCTCTCGCGCATGTCGCTGACGATGTTGTAGACGGTGGCAGGCTTGTCCAGCCGGCGAATGGCGATGCGGCGGACGCCGGGCACCAGTTGCGAACGGATCGCCTGCGAGGCCGCCTCGAACTCCTGGTCGGCGTCGAGCGCCGGCTGATTCCACTTCGTCGACAGATCGCTCGGATTGGCGACCACCACCAGCACCTGCACGCTGTCGGGGTCCTGCAGCGGATGCAGGCGCAGGTCGCCGGTACTGAGGAAGCGCGAGAACCAGATCGTCGGGCTCGCCAGCAGCGGCTTGCCGGTGCCGGGCTCGTGGATCAGCTCCCAGTGCAGCGCATGCAGCTCCGGTGCACTGGCCTGCACGTGCAGGCGGATGCGCAGGCCGTCGCGCGCGGCCGAAGCCACGCGTGCGCGCATGAACGCCTCATGGATCGGGTCGCCGGGGTTGCCGAACAGCATCTGCGCCAGCGCGGCACCGTAGGCATCGGGATCGTGCGCGAGCTCGCGCAGCCTGGGCAGGTCGATGGCCACGCGCACCGGATCGAGGATGTCGTTCTCGCGGTCCTGTTCGGTGTCGATGTACTTGCCGCCGACGAAATAGACGCCGCGGTCCAGCCACTGGATCCGCAGTTCGAGTTCGCTGTACAGGGCGGCCATGGCGTGTGCTCGTCCGTGGCTCAGGGGTGGATCCAGAACGCGTTCTCGGCGAACGTTTCGCGGTTCCACCAGCCCGGCTGCGCGGTGCCGTAGCGGAAATTGGTCACGCCGGCCTGGCTCTGCAGCGGCGAGGTCACCTCGCCGGCGCCGTCGCGCCTGGCGCGGTGATCGTCGCGCTCGGGGACGACCATGACGATGTGACCGGAGCGGCCGTCGTCGCGGCGCCGTGCGACGATCAGCGCCACCGCGCCCTGGTTTGCGGCGAGCTGCAGCTTGGTCAGCGTGCCGGTGCGGCGCCAGCCGAACATCGGCCCGAAATCGCGCAACCAGCGAAACAGGTCGTTGGCGCGCATCTCGCGCAGGGTGTCGCCGATCAGCGAAGCCACGTCCTCGCCGCGCTGCAGCGCCAGCAAGGCGGGCGCCGACCACCACACGCGCGGCAGGTAGACGCCGGCCAGGTGGCAGTAGTCGTGGCAATAGATGTTGCAGAAGGTCAGGCCTTCACGCGGGCGGTAGCGCCGGTGCGTGCCCTTGTCGACGCCGAGCCAGTCGATGATGGCGGCCAGTTCCGCGCGCAGCGCGTCGACGTCGGCGCCACGCCGCCCGGGCTGCCCGTCTTCGTTGAGCGAATGCGCACCGGCAGGGTCGGCGCGCCGCGTGACCAGGCCACGACGGCGCGGCATGACGGCTTTGGGCAGCGCCGAAATGGTCTCGGCAGTGGCGGCAGGCGTCTCTTCGGTGCTGCTGTCGGCACGCAGGAACTGCGTCGACGCGAAGCCGCGCAGCAGCGCGCCCGACAGGCTGGTCTCCACCGCCATGAACCCATTGACCGGCCGGCCGCTGATGCAACGCACGCGCTGGCCATCGGGCAGCTCGCCGATCACGTTGGCGCGCAGCGGCCTGGACTTGCGCGGTTGGCTGCGCAGGAACAGCGTCGATACCCGCGTGTCGACGCGCATCGCCGGTCCTGTCGCCTCGACCGGGCTGGGTGGCGGCACGATCGCTTCGCCGCGCCGCGGCGGGTCGATCAGCGGCTCCTCGCCGGTGACGGCAACCGTCTCGGACAGGCGCAGGAAATCGAGCACCGCTTCGCCGTAGAACTTGCCACCCTCGGGACGGAATCCTTGGCGCAGCCCGCGCCGAGGATCAAAACCGCCGGTGTTGTAGGCGATCGCGACAGCGACCTGCTCGAGGATGCTCAACGCGTCGCGGCCGCCCAGCCCGATCTTCCGTTGTTTGGAATCGAGCTCACGCAATGCGTGCGCAAGCGTTTCGTCGAACCGCGCATAGCGCTGCTCGAGGAAGTACGGCGCATCGCCGCGGAAGAACTGCAGGTCACGCTGGAACAGGCCGAAGCCGTGGCAGAACTTGTGCGATTGTCGTGCCGCGCCGCGGTATCCGGGAATGTGCACGGCCATGTCGATCAGTGCCTGGCGGGCAATGGCGAACATCGCCGCACCGCCTTCGACCGACAGCAGTTGCGCCTTGTCGCGTGGAAACGCCCTGCGCCCGCCACCGTCCGCACGCGCGTCGATGGTGTCGCCGACGCACAGGCGCAGCACGTCGGCTTCGCCCAGCCCCTGGCGGCGCAACTGCGGCCAGATCTCGCCGGTCTCCTGGCAGGCCAGCGCGACCATGAAATCGAGGCTGAAAGGCCTGCCCGCGGTCGCGCGCCCGATACGCGTTGCGAAACGCGACTTGAACCATCGAATGTCTGCACGATCGGGCACGACGGCAGTCCTTTGCTGGGGGATCGCAAAGCGGGCACGCGTCTTCGCCCACGCCGCACGGCGTGTTGGCGAAATTCCTGGCAGTTCATTGGAGTTCAACGCAGCCACTCCGGCGCGGCGGCCAGAGCGGTCGTGCGCGAGCCGTCAGCGCCGGGCCTAGCCGGTGTGAACGGGCGGGAGCAGCACCTGCACGCGCAGCCCGGGCGCGCGATCGAGGAGGACGACGCGGCCACCGTGGCGGTGCACGATCGCCCGCACCAGGCTCAGGCCCAGGCCACTGCCGGGAGAACCGCGATGAGACTCCAGGCGCTGGAAGCGATCGAACACGCGTTCGCGTTCGGCCTGGGGAATGCCTGGGCCCTGGTCATCGATCTGCAGCAGCGCGCCCTGCGGCGTCGCCTGCAATCGGACGTCGACCGCGCTCTCGCCCGGTGCGTACTTGAGCGCGTTGTCGAGCAGGTTGACCAGCAGCTGGAACAACTGGTCGCGATCGCCGCGAACCTGGACCGGCTGCAGATGCGCCTGCAGGCGGATGCCTCGTTCGCCGGCACTGGGCGTGTACAGCTCGACCGCATCGGCCACCAGCGCCGCCAGCTCCAGCTGCGGTTCGTCCTGCGCCGGTGCCTGTGCCTCGATGCGGGCCAGCCACAGCAATGAAGCGAAGGTGCGCAGCAACTGGTCGGTTTCGGCCACGGCCGCGTCCAGTGCCGCATCGCGCGCGGGGTCGCCCGGCTGTCGGCGCAACTCCTCCAGGCCGTTGCGCAGTCGCGTCAGCGGCGTTCGCAGATCGTGGGCGATGTGGTCGGTGGCGTGACGGACGCCGCCGAGCAGATCCTCGATGCGGTCGAGCATGCCGTTGAAGCGTCGCGCCAGCCGATCGAAGGCGTCATCGCTGCCGTCGAGCGGCACGCGCAGCGCAAGTTCGCCACCGCCGACCCGCTCGGCGGTCGCATCCAGGCTGCGCAGCCGTCCGGACACCCAGCGCGAGGTCAGCCAACCGACGAGCGCGCCCAACGTCGCCGCGACCAGCAATGCCGCCAGCGCGGTGCGCAGCATCAGGGCGAGAAAGCGGTCCTGCGAATGCAACCGCAGGCCGACCAGCAGCGTGCCGCCGTCGGCAAGCGGCTGCAGATGCGCGATGACCCGGCGGTGGCCATCGGAGTCGCCGGCATCGGCGGCATCGAAGGTGATCCAGCGCGCGCCGGTCGCCGCATGCGCCTGCATGCCCGGGGTAGCAACTACCGCGCGTCCGTCGCGATCGAACAGCGCGTAGACCGCGTCGGGATCTTCCGGCGCGGCGATGCGACCTTGCAGTTCCTCGACCAGGGCGGCGCCGCCGCTGTCGCGATGGACCTCGGCCAGGCCGGAGGCATCGGTACGCACCAGCTCGCGCGCATCCTGCAGCAGCAGCGTCGACACGGCCAGATACACGCCTGCGCCGAGCAGCACGAACGCAATCAGGAACGAGGCCATCACCGCCAGCGCCAACCGCGCGCTGGTGGATCGCAGCCACGGCATCGTCATCCGCGTCACTCGCCCAGCCGGTAACCGGCGCCACGCACGGTATGCAGCAGCGGCGACTCGAAGCCGTGATCGATCTTCTGCCGCAGCCGGCTGATGTGCACGTCGATGACGTTGGTCTGCGGATCGAAGTGGTAGTCCCAGACCGCTTCGAGCAGCATGGTCCGGGTGACGACGCGCCCGGCCTGGCGCATCAGGTACTCGAGCAGGCGGAACTCGCGTGGCTGCAGTTCGATGTGCTTGTCGCCGCGCTGCGCGCCGCGGCCGAGCAGGTCGAGTTCGAGGTCGCCGACGCGCAAGCGGGTGGGTTCGCGTTCGGCGCCATCGCGGCCACGACGGACGATGCTGTCCAGGCGCGCGCTCAGTTCCGAATAGGCGAATGGCTTGACCAGGTAGTCATCGGCGCCGGCGCGCAGGCCTTCGACGCGGTGTTCGACTTCGCCCAGTGCGGTCAGCAGCAGCAGGGGGGTGGGATTGCCGGCACCGCGCAGCGTCTGCAGCAGCACCAGCCCGTCGACCAGCGGCAGCATGCGGTCGAGCACGATCGCATCGAATTTCTCGGTCGTGGCCAGGAACAGCCCTTGCCTGCCATCGCCGGCATGATCGACGGCGTGTCCATCCTCGCGCAGGCCCTTGACGATGAAGGCCGCGGTATGGGGATCGTCTTCGACCAGCAGGACTCGCATGCGGCACGGCTCCGGCAACGCAAAAAGGATACCCCGTCGAAGCACCTCGACGGGGTATCCGCCCGCTTGCACACGGGCTCCGGGGGGAGGGGTCGGACTTGTGGGTCGGGTCAGTGGATCAGGTCAGTGGATCGGAGCGTGGACCCGACTCGTGCGGATCAGCTCTTCTTGCCGTCGCTGGTCTTGCTTTCGGCGGCCTTCTTGGTGTCGGTCTTGCTGGCGTGCTTGTGCTTGCTGACGCTGGACTTGGCCGGTGCCGTGGGCGTGGTGGCCGGGGTGGCGGCGAGGGCGGAACCGGCGAGCGCGGTCAGGGCGAGGGCGATCAGGGGCTTGCGGATGTTCATGGTGTCGTGACTCCTGGACTGGGTACGTTGACGAGGTACGTGGTTGGGAATCTCTCTTGTCGGTGGGGTCACTCCCCATCGCAGGGACAGATTGCGCGCGCACGCTTCTCGACGATCTTTCCGGAGCATGAACAATCGGTAATGTTCGGGGTCGCCGCTGCACCACGTCATCCCGGCGAACGCCGGGATCCAGGCCCTCGACGCATCCGCCCCATCACGTCATCCCGGCGAACGCCGGGATCCATCTTGATGTTGCATTGTCTTGATCTTGCCTCGGCTTCGGAGCGGCGTTGTCCGCAGGGGCACGTCATTTCATGGTCTTCGTTTGCCCTCACCCCAACCCCTCTCCCGCAAACGGGAGAGGGGCTCAAGCAACCGTCGTTCCGGCGCACACCGGGACACATCACCCTTCCGCCCAATCACCGTCATTCCCGCGAAGGCGGGAACCCAGTGACGTTGCACAGTCAACGTCATCCCCGCGCAGGCGAGGATCCAAGGACGTTGACGTTGACGCTGGCTATGGATCTCGGCGTTCGCCGGGATGACGTGACGATGCTGATGAGGTGCGGGCCTGGATCCCGGCGTTCGCCGGGATGACGGTGACCCGGCTGGAGGCGTGACTGCCTGGGTCCCGGCGTTAGCAGGGACGACGTGACATTCAACCCACGCCACTGCCCCTGCGAATCGGCACCGGCGCCGTCGCAATGCGCCCCTTCAGATCGGTCATCGTCCCCGGCAGCACCACCAGATACGAAATCAACTGCTCCGCCAACTCCAGCAGCAGATCCGCACTGACCTTGTCGATCGTCGCCTCATCCTCGAACTGACGACCAAACGTCCCACTCGGCGCCAGCAACTGCGCGATGTCCTGCAACGGCCGCGACAGATCCATCTCCTTCGGCAGCGCCTCCAGGTTCTGCGTCAGCGACTGATCGCGCTTGTCCTCACTGACCAGGCGCGCCGCCAGCCCGGCCAGCAGATGCCGCACCGTCAGCGCGGTCGCACCCCACTCGGCACGGTTGTAGAGCTTCAGCGCGGACTCGTAACTGCGCGCCAGCGGCGCCGACAGGTTCTGCAGATGCTCCACGCCGGACATCGGCTCGCGACCGGCCGGGCCCGGGTAGCAGAACAACCCGCCTTCCTTGCGCGTGCTGTCGACCTCCAGCAACTGCACGAACAGGACTTCCTGCTCGCAGCGCGCGCAGGTCAGTTCGCTGGCGGCCAGCTGCCGTCCGTGCTCCTGCCAGGTTTTGGCCTCGAAAACCGCCTCTTTCAGGCAGTTCGGGCAGATCATTTCCACCGTACGCGGGAACGTATTCGAAAACCGGGATTGAACGAGGTTGTCCTGGACGAGTTGCATCGCCGCCTCCTGCCCGTTGGCCTGCTCCCGTTGATGTGAGTCCCCTGGGATGCATCCCCAAGGCCTTGAACCCCACCGCTCATCACACGACCACTGAATACCGGTTCGTTTGTGAATAAAACGTTGTGATCGCGCCATCGAGGACAGCGCGAGGCAGGAATTTCGAAGATGAATCGAATCAGGCCAATCAAGTAGCGACTCAGGTCGCGACGCGCGTCACAATCCCTTGGCCGCCTCCGCCACGGCGCGGAACAACGCGCGCCCCTTGTTCATCGTCTCCTCCCACTCCTTGGCGGGGTCGGAGTCGTAGACGATGCCGGCACCGGCCTGCACGTGCAGGCGCCCGTCCTGGATGACGGCGGTGCGGATGGCGATCGCCGTGTCGGCATCGCCATTCCAGCCCAGGTAACCGATCGATCCGGCGTAGACGTTACGCTTGATCGGTTCCAGTTCGCGGATCACTTCCAGCGCGCGGATCTTCGGCGCGCCGCTGACCGTGCCGGCCGGGAAGGTCGCGCGCAGCACGTCGGCATAACTCAGGCCGGGTTTCAGCGTGCCGGTCACTTCGCTGACGATGTGCATGACGTGGCTGTAGCGCTCGATCACGAACTGCTCGCCGACCTGCACCGTTCCCGGTTCCGACACGCGTCCGGCGTCGTTGCGGCCGAGGTCGATCAGCATCAGGTGCTCGGCGCGCTCCTTCGGATCGGCCAGCAGCTCGGCCTCGAGCGCGGCGTCCTCTTCCGGGGTTGCGCCGCGCGGGCGCGTACCGGCGATCGGCCGCACCGTGATCTGGCCGTCCTGCAGGCGCACCAGGATCTCCGGCGAGCTGCCGACCACCTGGGTGCCGCCGACGTCGAGGAAGTACATGTACGGCGAAGGATTGAGTGCACGCAGCGCGCGGTACACGTCCACCGGGCGCGCCAGGAACGGCACCGACAGGCGCTGGCTCAGCACCACCTGGAAGATGTCGCCGGCGCGGATGTATTCCTTGGATTTCTCGACCGCGGCGATGAAGCCCTCGCGGGTGAAGCCGGAAACGAAATCGGCCTCGTCCAGCGCGCGACCCTCCAGCGTCTCCGGATAACCCGGGCCGCCCTGGCGCAGGCGATGCACCAGTTCGTCGAGGCGGCGGTTGGCGCGGGCCAGCGCGCGCGGTTCCTGCGGGTCGGCGTGGACGATCAGGTACAGCCGGCCCTTGAGGTTGTCGAACACCGCCAGCTCGTCGCTCTGCATCAACAGGATGTCGGGCGTGCCGAGTTCATCGGGCTTGTGCGATCCGCTCGGGTCGGCGCCGGCCAGGCGCGGCTCGATGTACTGGATGCACTCGAAGCCGAACCAGCCGACCAGGCCGCCGGTGAAACCGGGCAGCCCTGGAATCTTCGGCACGCTGTGTGCCGCGCGCAGGCGTTCGACTTCGGCGAAGGGATCGTCGACGACGCGGCTTTCGACCAGCTCGCCGTCCTCGGTCACGAACAGCGTGTGCCCGGCGAAGGCGTACACGCGCTGCGCCGGCAGGCCGATGATCGAATAGCGGCCGAAACGTTCGCCGCCCTCGACCGATTCGAACAGGTAGGTGTGCGGACCGTCGGCAAGCTTGAGGTAGACCGACAGCGGCGTATCGAGATCGCTCAGGACCTCGCGTACGACGGGAATGCGGGTGTGGCCGTCAGCGGCCTGCTGCTGGAACTGCTCGGGAGAGGTCACGCAAAGGTTCCTTGGAAGACGAGGGGGCGGTCGCGCAGGCGTGGGGCCGTTGCCACCATCGCCAGCCGCAGCCCATGCCGGCGGAATGCACGCCGGCAGCAAGGAATTTCGGGATCGCCCGGGTTGTCGTCGGCGCGTTGCTCATCGGCCCTACTTTACTGGCTTGATGAACGCGGTGCGATGTCGGTGGCGTGATGTCATAAGCGCGTCATCGTCGATCCGGAACATGGGAGTCCATATCAGGGACGACGGGCGGAGGCTGGATTGCCTCCAATCTTCCGCGGCAAGCCAGTGATGGCTTGCCGCTTTTCATTGGGGATCAAGAGCGTCCCCTCTCCCGGCCCTTCGGGCCACCCTCTCCCACAAGGGGAGAGGTTGAAGTTCCCTCTCCGAAGAAAGCTCCCTCTCCCCTTGTGGGAGAGGGACAGGCCGCCACAGGCGGCCAGGGAGAGGGGTCAACGCAGGTCGGTATCGGCCACGACCACGCCATCCTCGTCCGCGCACAGCCAGTCGCCCGGGCGGATCCGGATACCGCCGAATTCCACGTCGACATCGCGCTCGCCCTCGCCCAGCTTGTCGGTCTTGCGCGGGCACACCCCCAGCGCCTTGACGCCCAGGTTGAGCCCGCCGATCGCGCCGCTGTCGCGGATCACGCCGAAGACCACCACACCGGCCCAGCCGTTCTCCTCTGCCTTGGCGGCGAGCAGGTCGCCGAGCATCGCGCGCCGGGTCGAGCCGCCGGCGTCGACCACCAGCACCCTGCCCTGCCCCGGCTCGGCCACCGCTTCGCGCACGCGCGAGTTGTCCTCGTCGGCCCGGATCGTGCTGACCAGGCCGTTGAATGCCAGGCGGCCGCCGAAATCGCGCAGCGGCAGGTCGAGCACGCGCACCTGCGCGTCATGGAGATCGCACAGGTCGCAGGTGTTCATCCGGTCCTCACTCCTTTGACGGCCGCCTTCATCCGGCCGATCACGTCGGCGTAGTCGGGCGCATTGAAGATCGCCGAACCGGCGACGAAGGTATCGGCGCCGGCCGCGGCGATCTGCGCGATGTTGTCGGCCTTGACGCCGCCGTCGATCTCCAGCCGAATAGATTTACCGCTGCGGTCGATCATCGCGCGCACGCGGCGCAACTTGTCCAGCGCAGACGGAATGAAGCTCTGCCCGCCGAAGCCCGGGTTGACCGACATCAGCAGCACCATGTCGAGGTCCTCGAGCACCCAGTCCAGCACATCGATGGGCGTGGCCGGATTGAGCACCAGTCCGGCCTGGCAGCCATGCGACTTGATCAGCTGCACGGTGCGGTGCACGTGCGCGCTGGCTTCGGGGTGAAAGCTGATCATGCTGGCGCCGGCCTTGGCGAAATCCGGAACGATGCGATCGACCGGCTCGACCATCAGGTGTACGTCGATCGGGGCCGTCACGCCGTGCTTGCGCAGGGCCTCGCAGACCAGCGGGCCGATGGTGAGGTTGGGCACGTAATGGTTGTCCATCACGTCGAAGTGGACCCAGTCGGCGCCGGCGGCGAGCACGTTGTCGACCTCCTCGCCGAGTCGGGCGAAGTTGGCCGAAAGGATGGACGGGGCGATGACGGTCGATTGCATGGGAGGTCCTGTTGCCTGGAGTCTGCCTGCTCCCCGGCGGTCGGGGGAAGGTGTGGGTCTGGAAAAGGGGGCTGGCTGTTCTGCCCTCACCCCGGCCCTCTCCCGCAAGCGGGAGAGGGGGAATGGGTTACGGCCTCTCCCGCGGGGGAGAGGGGGAAGGATTACCTGCGCTGGCGCAGGGACTTGATGCGGTCGTAGGCCTGGTTGATCTCGCGGGCCCGGGACTCGGCCTGCTGGCGCAGCTCGGCGGCAGCGCCGGCCATGCGGTCCGGGTGGTATTGCGAGATCAGCCGCCGGTAAGCCTGGTCGACCTCGGCGTCGGAGGCGTCGGAGGTCAGGCCCAGGGCGGCATAGGGGTTGTCCCGGCGCAGCCTGAACCAGTCGATGTCGAAGGCATGCCCGATCAGCAGCCCCACCAGGGCGCCGAACAGCGGGTTGGTGCGGAACAGGGCGGCTCCGGCGAAGAAGCCCAGCAGCTTGCCGTACCAGCGTTTCATCGTCCTCCCCGCGGCCCGGTGGCCGCCTTTCCCGAACACGTGTCCAGACCGGCCGCCAGTGTACCTGCACGCCGTGCAAAGCCGGCGTACACTGGCCGGCCCTGTCCGCGCGCGCGCGTCAAGGCGCGCTTCAAGGCTGATGGTGTGCGGCGGGGCCTGCATGCATATTCAGAGGGTTTTTGCGTTGTCCACGACACTGCTGCAATCCGACCTGCCGGGCCTGACCCTGCGCCACCGCGGCAAGGTCCGCGACGTGTTCGACCTGCCTGCCGAGCGGCTTCCCGCCGGTGCCGGCGAATGCCTGCTGATGGTCGCCACCGATCGCCTGTCCGCCTTCGACGTGGTCCTGCCCGACCCGATCCCGGGCAAGGGCGAGATGCTCTGCCAGATCAGCAACTTCTGGTTCGGCAAGACCGACCACATCATCCGCAACCACCTCACGGGCATAGACGTAGCGTCCGTGCTGCCGTCGGGTGTCGACACCGCGCTGTACGCCAGGCGCGCCGTCGTGACCCGGCGCCTGAAGCCGGTGCCGATCGAGTGCATCGCCCGCGGTTACCTCATCGGCAGCGGCTGGAAGGACTACCAGCGCACCGGTCGCGTCAGCGGCATCGCCCTGCCCGACGGCCTGCGCCAGGCAGAAATGCTGCCCGAACCGATCTTCACTCCATCGACCAAGGCCGCCGTCGGCGACCACGACGAGAACATCGACTTCGACACGGCGGTGCGCACGGTCGGCGCCGACCTGGCCGAGCAGGTGCGCGACGCAACGCTGCGCCTGTACAAGTTCGCCCGCGACCATGCCGCGCAGCGCGGCATCATCCTGGCCGACACCAAGTTCGAATTCGGCCTGGATGCGGACGGCCGCTTGTACGTGATGGACGAGATGCTCACGCCGGACTCGTCGCGCTACTGGCCTGCCGACCAGTACGAAGTCGGCACCAGCCCGCCGAGCTACGACAAGCAGTTCGTGCGCGACTACCTGGAAACGCTCGGCTGGGACAAGACCCCGCCCGGCCCGGCGCTGCCCGCGTCGGTGATCGAGCGCACCCGCGCCAAGTACGCCGAGGCGCTGCAGAAACTGGCCGGCATCAGCATCGACGCGGCCGAGCCGGCCAGCACGGTCGGCTGAGCCGGCGGTGCCGGCATGGCCCGATCATGGCCGGCGTGCTCGTGATCCAGCTATTCTCCCATTCGGCCCCGCATTGAGCGCCGGCCGAGTGCGCCTGGGAGGGACGCCATGAACACCGCAGCAGACTCGACGACCGGGTCATCGCAACGACAGATCGACCAATGGTTCGCCAACTACTCCGGCGACCATCGCAATGCCACCAACCAGCTCATCCACGTGATCTGCGTACCGGCGATCCTGTGGAGCGTGATCGCGCTGCTGTGGTGCATCCCCGCGCCCGGCACGTTGTTCCGCGCCGGCTTCTGGGCCGGGCTGGCGATGCTGGCCAGCGTGCTTTTCTACTACAAGGCTTCACGTGCGCTCGGCCTGGGCATGGCCGCCGTCTACGTGGTGATGGGCCTGGCTACGCGATGGATCCATGACAGCTACAGCACCAGCACGCTGCTGTGGCTGGGCGTGGGCGTGTTCGTGGTCGCCTGGGTCGGGCAGTTCATCGGTCACAGCAAGCTGTTCGAGGGCAAGCGCCCTAGTTTCTTCACCGACCTGCGCTATCTCTTGATCGGGCCGGCGTGGGTACTGGCGAAGCTGTACCGGAAGCTGGGCTGGTCGTACTAGGCACCTACACGTCATCCCCGCGAAGGCGGGGACCCAGTGTCGTGGATTTTCAGGTCAGCACCGGGAGCAAAGTCGCTGGGTTCCCGCCTTCGCGGGAATGACGGGCTTTTGAAGGACGTGACTGATGGACTCCAGCACGAAATGACGGAAGTTCGAGCGCGACAATGATGGAACACGCATGACCCCGCGCGATCTCGTCCTCGTCCTGCTTGTCGTCGTCGCCTGGGCGGTCAACTTCCTGACCTCCGCGCTGGCCATGCGCGAGATCCCGCCGTTCCTGTTCACCGCATTGCGTTTCGCCCTGCTGGCGATGCCGCTGGTGTGGATGCTCAAGCGGCCGGCGCCGGGCCAGTGGCCGCGACTGCTCGCGGTATGCGTGTGCATCGGTGTGCTCCACTTCGGCCTGAGCTTCACCGCGCTGAAGCTGGCCGGCGACCTGTCGTCACCGGCGATCGTGATGCAGAGCTACGTGCCGATGACGACACTGCTGGCTTGGTGGTGGCTGGGCGAGCGCTTCGCCTGGCGCACCGGCCTGGCCATTGCGGTGAGCTTTGCCGGCGTGCTGGTGCTGGGCTTCGACCCGATCGTGCTCGACCGGCCGATGGCGTTGGTGCTGATGCTGATCTCGGCCGCCTTCCTGGCCGTGGGCACGGTGCTGATGAAGGGTCTGCGCGGCGTCGACGTGGTCAGCCAGCAAGGCTGGACGGCGGTGTTCAGCGTAGTGCCGCTGCTGGCGATCAGCGCCTGGTTGGAACCCGGTGCCATCGCGCAGCTGCCCAATGTCAGCTGGGTCGGTTGGGCGGGCGCGGCCTATGCCGCCTTCGTGTCATCGCTGCTCGGCCATGGCCTGTATTACGTGCTGGTGCAGCGCTACCCGGTCGCGCAGGTGACGCCGTGGCTGCTGCTGGTGCCGGTGCTCGCCATCGGCCTGGGCGTTGCGTACTGGGGCGATCGCCCCGGCCCGCGCTTGCTGCTCGGCGGGGCGATGGTGCTCGGCGGCGTGTTGCTGATCGCACTGCGTGCGCTGCGCAAGGCGCGCCCCGTCGCGCCGGCCGAGGAACTGTAGGAGCGAGCTTGCTCGCGACAGGGCGTTACCTGTGCGGACGCGCTGATCGCGAGCAAGCTCGCTCCTACCCAGGATGGGGATTCAGGCCTCGTCGTCGCGCGGCTCGAACATGTCGGCACGCGGGCGGAACAGCCGCGGCGAATATCCGAAGTCGCGCTGTGCCGGCGCCATGTCGAACACCAGGTCGCTGCGCATGCGGCGCACCGCCGCCTCGCCCAGTCCGGTCGCGCGACCGGTCATCTGCGCCACCAACAACGCGAGGCTGAACATCGGCGACGGCAGTTCGACCAGGGTCGGCGGCGGCTGCAGGCACGCCAGAACGCGCGCGACCATGTCGCGATAGCTCAATGTTTCGCCGCCCGGCAAAGCATAGGCGCGGCCGTGCGCGGCGGCGACACCGTGACAGGCGAACGCGGCATCGGCCAGGTCATCGACATGCACTGGCTGGCGCAGGCCATTGGCGCCGCGTGGCAGCGGAAACCGTCGCCAGCGCCGCGCGAGATGGGCGATGCGCGTCAGCGTGGCATCACGACCGGCCCCGTACACCAGCGTCGGCCGCAATACGGTCGCAGCGGCGCCACGCGCATCGGCTGCAGCGAACAGACGATCCTCGCCTTCGCGCAGGCGCTGTGCGACATCGCGCTCTGCGGCATCGGCCGAACCGCGCTTGACCTCGATGCTGGTCGAGCCGAAGGCGATCACGCGCGCCGCCTCGATCGACGACGCGCCGTACCACTGCGCGAAGGCGTCGAGCGGACCGCAGCTGAAAATCGCGTCGACCCGACCGGGGAGGCCATCGACGCGGTCGAGATCACCGCGCAGCCAGTGCAGGCCGGGCTGGTCCGAATGCGGCGCACGCGACACCGCGGTCACGCGCCAGCCATCGCCATGCAGCCGTCCAAGCAGTGGATAGCCGATCTGGCCGCTCGCGCCGAATACCAGTGCCTGACGCATCGTTCAGCCGACCGCCTGCGTGCGCGCCGGCAGCGTCAAGCGCAGCCAGGAATATCCGATCAACGCCGACACCAGCGAGGCGAGCAGCACGCCAAGCACGGCCTCTTCGTAGAGCACCGGATCGCGATAGGCCAACGAACCGATGAACAGGCTCATGGTGAAGCCGATGCCGCACATCACGCCCAGGCCGAGCATCGCGCGCAGGTCCATTCCCTCCGGGAAACGCGCCCAGCCCAGCGCGCGCATCAGCAAGGCGGCTGCCACGATGCCCACCGGCTTGCCGACGAACAGGCCGATCACCACGCCCATCGGCAGCGGCGAGAGCATGTCGTCCATGCTCAGCCCGCCGAGCACCAGGCCGGCGTTGACGAAGGCGAACAGCGGCAGGATCGCGTAGGCCACCCACGGATGCAGTGCGTGCTCGAGCGACTCCAGCGGCGAATGCTCGACTTCGTCGTCGTCGGCATTGTTGCGATCGACGTGCGGGATCATCAGGCCGGTAACGACGCCGGCGAGCGTTGCATGCACGCCGGACTTGAGCACGCATACCCACAGCACCACGCCCAGCAGCAGGTACGGGGCCAGGCGGCGCACGCCGCGGCGATTGAGCAGGAACATGCCGGCGATGGCCGCGCCGGCCCAGGCCAGCGCCACCATCGACAGGCCGTGCGAATAGAACAGCGCGATGATGATGATCGCGATCAGGTCGTCGACCACGGCGATCGTCGACAGCAGCAGCTTCATGCCGCTGGGCACACGCGACCCGAGCAGGGCCAGCACGCCCAGGGCGAAGGCGATGTCGGTCGCCGTCGGCACGGCCCAGCCGCGCATGGCGTCGGCATTGTCGTGGTTGAAGGCGGTGAACAGCAGCGCCGGCACGGCCACGCCGGCGAAGGCGCAGACCATCGGCAGGATCAGCTGGTCGCGGCTGGCGAGCTGGCCGCTCAGCGATTCGCGCTTGATCTCCAGCGCGACCAGCAGGAAGAAGATCGCCATCAGCCCGTCGTTGATCCACAACAGCAGCGACTTGGCGATGTCCAGCTCGCCCACCCGCACCTGCACCGGCATGTCGCGGAAGGCATCGTAGGCCGCGGCCAGTGGCGAATTGGCCGCGATCATCGCAAGCAACGCCGCGCCGATCAGCATGATGCCGCCGGCCGCTTCGAGGCGGAAGAATTCGCTCAGGGCGCGCAGTCCACGCGGTGAACTCGCGGGACGGGCGTGGACATGGGCGTGTTCGTTCATCGCGGCAGTATAACGACCGCGGGTCTGGATCAGCCCCGCATGACCAGCAGCTCGAAGGCCACCCAGGCCAGGAAGGCGATCATCAGCGCCGCGCCTTCGTTCTTGCTCACGCGAAGGTCGCCGCGCAGCATCGGGTAGAGCATCAGCGCGAAGACGCCGGCGGCAGGCAGCTCGAAGCGGACGAACGACTCCGGCAATGCCAGCGAGCCGTCGATGACAGCCATGCCGCCTATCACCACGAGCAGATTGAAGAGGCTCGCGCCGATCACGTGGCCGGCAACGATGTCACCCTGGCCGCGTCGCGCCGCCGAGATCGCCGCGGCGACTTCAGGCAGCGCCGTCCCGATGGCCACCGGCAGCAGGCCGGTCAGCAGCGACGCCATGCCCAGGCCCTCGCCGATCGTCGGCGCGCTGCCCACGACCAGCTTGGAACCGAAATACAGCAGCACCGCTGCAATCGCGAAGCGCAGCAGGTTCAGCCACAGGTCGCTGCTGGTGCGCGCGAATGCGGCGATCGCGTCCTGCAGTTCCGGCGCTTCCCGGCGCGTGCGCGCCGCGGCGAACGCCATCACGGCGACGAAGGCAAGAATCAGGATCAAGCCATCGACGCGCGACAGCACGCCGTCCAGGCCCATCAGCACGACCGCCAGCGTACCGGCGAGCAGCATCAGCAGCAGCGGTGCCAGCGCGCGCCAGCGCAGCACCACCGGTGCGACCAGCGCCGCGGCACCGAGCGTGAGACCGAAGTTCGCGACGTTGCTGCCGACGGCATTGCCCAGCGCCAGCGCCGGTTGCCCGCGCACGATCGCCTGCAGGTTGACTGCAAGCTCCGGCAAGGAGGTACCGAATGCGACCAGCACCAGGCCTGCGACGAATGGCGATGCGCCAATGCGCTGCGCCAGGCCGGAAGCACCCTTGACGATCGAGTCGCCACCCAGTGCGAGCAGCACCAGCCCCAGTACGAACCAACCCACGGCTTCCAACATCGCGGCTTCAAACATCGCGTCATCCCCCCGGTGTCAACACGACTTGACCGGTGATTCTATGCCTATAGGACCTGCTCGCGTCCAGCAACGCGTCTCAGGAACAGCCTTCCACGTAATCGACCTGAGGCGGCACACCGATACGCCACGAGCTGACCACACCTTTTGCATCGGTCTCGAAGAGCAGCACACCCGGGCCGCCGCCGGCATCGACAATGCGCAGGTACTGGCCGCCGTCGATGTACTTGTGAGGTTGCCTGCCGACCCGACCGGCGTAGAGCCGGTCGATGTCCTGGGCGCTCATTCCGACCTTGCCGCCGCCCGGCGCCTCGATGTCGACGGCATCGACATCCACGCGCGCGAAGCGGTCCTGCTCGATCATGAAACCCAACCGGTAACCGTTTGCACTTCGCGCTTGCGGCAACAGGTAATAACAGCCGCCCGGTTGCTCGGGCCTGGCGTCGCCCAGGTCCGCACCCCACGCCATTCGCACCTGCTCGTCGCTGGCGCCGAACTGCGCCGGGCCGAATCCGGCAAAACCAATCGTGCCTGGCGCCGGCATCGTGCCCCTGACCGGGGCGACGACCGCGGGCGTGGGCGTGGGCGTGGGCGCCGGTGCGGGTGCGGGTGCGGGTGCGGGTGTTGCCGATGATGCTGCCGTTGCCGATGACGCCGGCGCATCGACAGCGCGTTCACCGCAAGCCGACAGGCTCAGCACCGCCAGGGACAACAGCCATTTCACCGACACCACTCCACCCGCTCGCAAGGCAAGTGGAGCAGACTACCCGGCCGCCGTGAACGCAGCGCATAGAGGCGCCGCGCATGCGGGTGCGATCACTCCGCGTCGAAGTGTTTCTTCAGGCCCGCCCAGCACGCCTGGTAATCGCGCTGGCGGTGCGCGGCGTCCAGTGCCTGCCGCGTCGGCCGGATCACCGCGCGGGTCTCGAACATGAACGCCATGGTGTCGGCGATCACGTCCGGCTTGCCCAGGTCGGCGGCACTGGCCTTCTCGAACGTCGCCGCATCCGGTCCGTGTCCGCTCATCGAGTTGTGCAGCGAGGCACCGCCCGGAGAGAAGCCTTCGGCCTTGGCGTCGTAGGCACCGTGCACCAGGCCCATGAACTCGCTGGCGATGTTGCGGTGGAACCACGGCGGACGGAACGTGTCCTGCGCCACCAGCCAGCGCGGCGGGAAGATCACGAAGTCCAGGTTGCTCGTCCCCGGCGTGTCGCTGGGCGAATGCAGCACCAGGAAGATGCTCGGATCCGGGTGGTCGTAACTGATCGAGCCGATGGTGTTGAAGCGGCGCAGATCGTACTGGCACGGTGCGTAGTTGCCGTGCCAAGCGACCACGTCGAGCGGCGAATGGCCGATGTCGGCGCGCCACAGGTGACCCTGGAACTTGGCGATCAGCTCCAACTCGCCCTCGACGTCCTCGTAGGCGGCGTTGGGCGTGAGGAAGTCGCGCGAATTGGCCAGGCCGTTGCTGCCGATCGGGCCCAGGTCGGGCAACTGCAGCATCGCGCCGAAGTTCTCGCAGACGTAGCCGCGCGCTTCTCCGTCGGGCAGCGAAACGGCGAAACGCACGCCGCGCGGGATCACCGCGATCTGCTGCGGCTCGATTTCGAGCACGCCCAGTTCGGTGGCGATATGCAGACGCCCCTGCTGCGGCACGATCAGCAGTTCGCCATCGGCGTCGTAGAAGTAGCGTCCCTGCATGTCGCGGTTGGCGGCGTACAGGTGGATGCCGACGCCATGTTGCGCGGCCGGCGAGCCGTTGCCGGCCATGGTGAACAGACCATCGACGAAATCGACCGGTTGCTGCGGCATCGGCAGCGGATTCCAGCGCAGCTGGTCCGGCGTCACCGGGCCATCGCCGAAGTCGTTGTGGAAGCGCGGCTGCAGATACGGCGCAAACCTGCCGTGCATGGCCGCCGGGCGGATCCGGTACAGCCAGCTGCGACGGTTGGCATGGCGCGGCGCGGTGAACGCCGTACCCGACAGCTGCTCGGCGTAGAGGCCGTGCGCGACGCGCTGCGGCGAATTTCGCCCCTGCGGCAGCGCGCCGGCGACGGCCTCGCTGGCGAACTCGTTGCCGAAACCGGATTGGTAGCCGTTGCTGCGGATGGTCATGCAGGCATCGCTTCTGGTAGAGCCCCTCTCCCGCTGGCGGGAGAGGGGTTGGGGTGAGGGCAGGCAGGGATGTCGGCGCATCAGCGGCACGGGCCGCTTTCCCTCACCCCTGCCCCTCTCCCGCAAGCGGGAGAGGGGTTCTTCAAGGTACGACCGTTACAGCACGCCGCGACGCATCTGGTCGCGCTCGATGCTCTCGAACAGCGCCTGGAAGTTGCCTTCGCCGAAGCCCTCGTTGCCCTTGCGCTGGATGATCTCGAAGAAGATCGGCCCGATCGCGTTCTGGGTGAAGATCTGCAGCAGCTTGCGCTGGTGGGTTTCCGGGTCGGCGTCGATCAGGATCTTGTTGCGCGCCAGGCGCGGCACGTCTTCGCCGTGGTTGGGCACGCGCTGGTCGATCACGTCGAAGTAGGTCTCGGGCGTGTCGAGGAACTCGACGCCCTGCGCGCGCATCGCTTCGACCGTGTCGTAGATGTTGTCGGTGAAGCAGGCGATGTGCTGGATGCCCTCGCCCTTGTAGGCGTCGAGGTATTCGTTGATCTGCGACTTCGGATCCGACGACTCGTTGAGCGGGATGCGGACGATGCCGTCCGGCGCGGTCATCGCCTTCGACATCAGGCCGGTCTTGGCGCCCTTGATGTCGAAGTAGCGGATCTCGCGGAAGTTGAACAGACGCTCGTAGTAGTCCGACCACTGCTGCATGTTGCCGAAATACAGGTTGTGGGTCAGGTGGTCGATGAAGGTCAGGCCGAAACCCTTCGGGTCCTGGTCGGCGCCCTGCACCGGCAGGTAGTCGTCCTCGTACATCGAACCGGGGCTGCCGTAACGGTCGACCAGGTACAGCATGCAGTCGCCGATGCCCTTGACCACGGGCGCATCCACGGCGCGGCTGTCGGCCTTTTCGCTGATCGCTTCGCCGCCGTTGCCGACGACCGCGTTGAACACCTCGTTGCCCGGCTTCTTGAAACGGATCGCGAAACCGCAGGCGCTGGGGCCGTGCTTGGCGGCAAAGTCGGCAGCGAAGCTGTCGGGATCTTCATTGACCAGGAAGTTGACCCCGCCCTGACGGTAGACGGTGATCGGGCGGGTCTTGTGGTGCAGCACAGCGGTGAAGCCGAGCTTGCGGAAATAGTCGTGCAGCAGCTCCCCCTGGCCGGCCGGGGCGGCGAACTCGACGAACTCGAAACCGTCGATGCCGAGCGGATTTTCGAACGTGGTGACTTGCATGCCGAGGTTGGGCTGCACATTCATGGCATTGTTCTCAGGTAGCGGCGACGCCCGCTTGGGGACGGCCTTGGATCAGAAGAGGCCGTTATAGTTTCAATTGAAACCATAATCAAGGCCCATCGCAACAAATGAACGACCCCACGCAGAATGACCGCTGGCCCGTTCAGCGCCCGACCCGCCCCCAGGCGGGCCCCGACCACGCCCAGCTCGACCTGGAGCATTTCCTGCCGTATCGCCTGTCGGTGCTGAGCAACCGCGTCAGCGGCACGATCGCGCGCATCTACACCGAGCGCTTCGCGCTGAGCATCACCGAGTGGCGGGTGATGGCCGTGCTCGGTCGCTATCCGGACCTTTCGGCCAACGAGGTCGCCCAGCGCACGGCAATGGACAAGGTCGCCGTCAGCCGCGCGGTCGCCCGCCTGCTCGAGGCCGGTCGGCTGCAGCGCGAGATCCACGGCGACGACCGCCGCCGCTCGGTGCTGCGGCTGTCGGAGGCCGGCTACGGGATCTACGACGAGGTCGCGCCGCTGGCGCTCGAGTTCGAGCGCCGACTGCTGCAGGGCATCGACGATGCCGAACGGGCGCTGCTGTTCCGGCTGCTCGACCGGCTCGATGAGCTGGAGCTGCGGGCGGATTCGGAGCAGCCGGCGCCTTAGGGCCCTCTCCCTGGCGCTTTGCGCCTGTCCCTCTCCCACAAGGGGAGAGGGAGACGCGGATTCTGCTATGGCTGCCGCGATCCCTGGGAGAGGGAAAACCGGAGCGCTAAACCCTCTCGAGGACAGGCCGCCGCAGGCGGCCAGGGAGAGGGGTAGCGGCAACGCCGCTCACCCATGCTCGATCGAGATCACCCGCCACGCCGGGAACTCGCTGTCGACCTCCGGCGTGTCGATCCACCCGCACGCCAGCAACCCGTCATCGCTGCCGGCTTCGCACAGATACACGGCGACCGCGCCGCGCTGCTGCTCGGTGCGCACGATCGCCCAGCCGGCGGGCAACGGCCGCTTCTCGCGCCGGTACTCGACGGCGAGGAACGGCGTCGCATCGGCCTCGAGGATCTCGCGACCCGCCGATGACTCGTGCGCGGTCACCGTGGCGATCTCTGCGTCGATCTGCGGCGGCACCGGTGGCCGCTCGATCACCAGCCCATGTCCCTCCAGGCGCGCGGCAACCTCGCCCGGCATCGCATACGCCAGCGGCCTGCGCACCACCTGCTCGCCGATGAAGCGGCCGATGTAGGGCACCTTCACGCTGATCGGCTCGCCTTCGAGCATGTACGGCGCGCGCGTGAGCACTTCGACTTCGGTGTCCTCGAAGGCTTCCAGGCGGTAGCGCACTGCGATCTCGTCAGGCGGCATCTCGCAGTTGTCGAGCAGTGCGACGATCTGCGCGCCATTCGCGCCGACATAGGCCAGCGTCTCGCGGACGAACGCGTAAGTGGTCAGCACGCGCTGCTCGAAGCTGATGTAGGCATAGGTTTCCAGCAGCAGGTCCAACCGGTTGCAAAGACCGCGGTAGTTGCCGCCGAAGCGCGGATGGTGGGTATAGGTGATCCAGCCGCTGCCCTCGCCGCCTTCGTCGCGCAGGAAGTTGCCGTAGTAGAAGGTGTCGCGGCCGTCGTTCTCTTTCACCGCCGCGGTCACCGCCGGCAATAGTTGGTCGCGCATGAACTCGATCGGCTCGCTGCGTCCGCTCAGCACGGTGTGCGGAATGTCGTAAGTGAGGTCGAAACGGTGGATCGAGCCGTTGGTGGCGTGGCAGTCGATGCTCAGGTGCGGATTCCACGGGTGCATCACCCGCGTCTGCAGCAGCCGCATCTCCGGCGCCTGCTGGCGCATGTAGTCGCGATTGAGGTTGATGCCGGCGGCATTGACGCGGGTGCCGACGCCGCTATCGGGACCGAGCTGGCCGGTGAAGTGGGCGATGTCGAGCCGCCGGTTCTCCGGATCGATGCGCTCGTTGCCGTCGGCGTTGAACAACGGCACCAGCAGCAACGTGATCTGCGCCAGCAGGTCACCGTGCGCGCCGTCGAGCAGGTCGCGCACGAACATCAGTCCGGCTTCCTTGCCCTCGACCTCGCCGGCGTGGATGCCGCACATCACCAGCACCACCGGCAGGCCGAGCTGGCGCGCCTGCGCGGGCGTGGTCACTCCGGTTGCCGACAGCACCAGCAGCGGCAACGTGCGCCCTTCGGGCGTCTGGCCGAAGTCGGTGACGTGCAGGCGTGGGTCGTTGCGTGCGGCCAGTGCGTCGATGAACGCCATCACGTCGGCATGGCGCGAGGTGAAGGCGTAGTCGCTGCTTTCGGCGCGGGTCAGCGGGGACGGCTGCGGCATGTCGGGGATCCGGCGGAGCGAAGGCCGCTACCTTACGCGGGCGGGCTTCAATGGGCTGTCATGGGGGAGTCCGTCATTCCGCACAGAGCGGGAACCTCCCGCTCGTCATTCCCGCGAAGGCGGGAACCCATGGACGTTGCTTCGCAACCCGTCATTCCCGCGAAGGCGGGAACCCAGCGTCGTTGCTTCTACCGGTGGAAACGAAAACGGCGGCCGGAGGCCGCCGTCGTGGGTCAACCGCGCGCCCGCTGCGCGGGCAACTGCACGCCCGCTGCGCGGGCGCCTGGATCCCGGCTTTCGTCGGGATGACGGGCAACTGCACGCCCGCTTCGCGGGCGCCTGGATCTCGACTTTCGTCGGGATGACGCATCGGCAAAGCGGTCCGCGCGTCGCGCGGACCGGCCGATGCGTCACTTCACCCCATGCATCAGCTTCTGCACCAGCGGTGCGATCAGGAACAGCAGCACGCCGGCGCCGACCAGGGCCCAGAAGCCGAAGGTGTAGCCGCTCAGCGCCGAAGCCGTGGTCATGCCGCCTTCGCCGCTGACGTGGCCGGCGAAGATGCCCGACAGGTTGTTGCCGATGCCGGTCGAGAGGAACCAGCCGCCCATGCCGAAGCCGACCAGGCGCAGCGGTGCCAGCTTGGTCACCATCGACAGGCCGATCGGCGACAGGCACAGCTCACCGATCGACTGGATCCAGTACACCGCGAACAGCGTCCAGAACGGGATCAGGCCAGCGGCCGTGACCAGCTTCGACAGCGCGAACATCAGCAGCAGGAAGGCCAGGCCGTTGAAGATCAGGCCCAGGCCGAACTTGCGCGGGATCGACGGGTTGGCGCGGCCCAGCTTGACCCAGCCCCAGGCGATCAGCGGCGCCATGGTGATGATCGCCACCGAGTTGACGCTCTGGAACCAGGCGGTCGGGAACACGCGCTCGCCGCTGAGCGAGTAGACCAGGTTGGCCAGGCCGCCGGAGAAGATGTCGCGGTCGACGATCTTGTCGGCGAGGAAGGTGAAGGAACTGCCGGCCTGCTCGAAGAACATCCAGAACAGGATGTTGAAGGTGAAGATGATCAGCATCGCGATGCAGCGGTCGCGCTGGACGGCGCCTTCACGGAAGGCCTCGACCAGCAACATGCCGCACAGCGCCAGGAACATCACCGTCAGCACGCCCTGCAGCGCACCGGCGCCCATGGCCAGCAGGAAGTACACGACCGGGATCGCAAACAGCGCGCCGATCAGGACATACAGCACCTTGCGCTTGTCCGCGCTGTCCAGCGGCGGGCGGCCGATGCCTTCCAGGCCACGGCGGCCGAACCAGAACCACACCAGGCTGATCAGCATGCCCACGCCGGCGGCCATGAACACGACCTTGTAGGCCGGCATGGTGTCGGTGCCGAAGATCTTGCGTGCCAGGTACTGGGTCAGCAGCGGCGCCAGCATCGCGCCCAGGTTGATGCCCATGTAGAAGATGGTGAAGCCCGAGTCGCGGCGCTCGTCACCAACGCTGTAGAGCTTGCCGACCATCGTCGAGATGTTCGGCTTGAACAGGCCGTTGCCGACCACGATCGTGGCCAGGCCGAGCTTGAAGATGGCCTCGTTGGGCAGCGCGATCATGAACAGGCCCGCGGCCATGATCACCGCGCCAAGCAGGATCGACCGCTGATAGCCCAATACCCGGTCGGCTATGTAGCCGCCGAAGATCGCCGCGGCGTACACCAGCGCCAGGTAGGCGCCGTAGACGCGGTTGGCCGGGGCCTCGCCCGCGGCATCGCCACCGTAGAACTGGGCGACGATGTACAGCACCAGCGCCCAGCGGATGCCGTAGAACGCGAAGCGCTCCCAGAACTCCGTCATGAAGAGCATCCACAGCGGCTTGGGATGCCCCAGGGTCTGCTTGAACTCCGGGATCGGTGCGGCCTGGCCGGGCGTAGGTAGTGCGGTTCCGCTCATGCGGTGTCCCCTGCGAAAAACTGAATGGACGAATACTGAAAGGAAAAACCCACGCCGGCTGGCACGGGACCGGGGAGATTTACCGGCTGAGGCGGGTCTCGTCAAACCTGTGTGAAGACCGGCCAGAATGTGCTGCACCGCAGCATCAAAGCTGAATAGCGGTCGCACTTACGCGGGAAGGGGCGCAGCCTGATGGGGCAACTGATTCCGCCAATTCAGGACATGGATGGGCGTGGGCGGCTTCGGCCCATTCGGGCTGCTGCTGCGCCGGGTCTGCCGGTTCAGCCGCCGCCCAGGGCCTGGGCCAGCAAGCGCGGGAAGTCCGGATGCGCGGCGGCCAGGCGCCGCTGCGCCTGTTCGAGCGTGCTCCAGGCCAGCGCCGCGTGCTCTTGCCGGTTCTGCGGGGCGCCGCTCCAGGCTTCGACGACATACAGGCGCAACCGCCACGGCTCCGGCGCATCGCCGCTGATGACGTCCAGGTAGCGCACGCACGTCGGGGCGATGCCCAGTTCCTCGTCGAGCTCGCGCCGCAGCGCCTCATCGGCGCTTTCGCCCGGCTCGATGTGGCCGCCGAACACGTCCCACGCGCCGGCCAGCCAGTCGCAGTCGTCGCTGCGCAGGCCCAGCAGCACCTCGCCATCTTGGACGATGAACGCGCCGACGCAGTCGTGCACGCGCGCCGCCACGTGCTTACCCCGGCGTTGCGCCGTAGCTGCCGCCGGCACCGATGACCGTACGCACGTCGAACAGCTCGGGGAAGAAGGTCAGCTCCAGCGCCTGCTTGAGGAAACCCACGCCGCTGGAACCGCCGGTGCCGCGCTTGAAGCCGATGATGCGCATCACCGTGCGCATGTGGCGGAAGCGCCACAGCTGGAACTGGCTTTCCAGGTCGACCAGGTCCTCGCACAGGTGATAGGCCTGCCAATGCGCGTCGGTGTCCTCGTAGATGCGCTCGAACACCGGCAGCAATTCCGGGTCGGCGACGTGCGCATGCGACCAGTCGCGCTCGATGTGCCGTGCCGGCACCGCGTGGCCGTGCCGGGCCAGGTAGCGCAGGGCCTCGTCGTACAGGCTCGGCGCCTGGAGCACTTCGCGCAGGCTCGCCTCGGCCTTGGCGTCGTGGCCGAACACCTTGAGCATCGCCGCATTCTTGTTGCCGAGCAGGAATTCGATGGTGCGGTACTGCAGCGACTGGAAGCCCGACGACGGCCCAAGGATCTCGCGGAACTCCATGTATTCCGACGGCGTCAGCGTCTCCAGCACCGACCACATCTCGGTCAGCTGGCGCAGGATGTTCTTGCAGCGCGCGAAGATCTTCTGGCACTCGCCGAGGCGATCGGCGCGCAGGTGCGCGATCGCCGACTTCAGCTCGTGGATCATCAGCTTCATCCACAGCTCCGAGACCTGGTGCTGGACGATGAACAGCAACTCGTCGTGGTGCGGCGGATTGGACAGGCGTTGCTGCGCCGACAGCAGGGTGTCCAGCTGCAGGTACCCCGAATAGGTCATCCGCCCGGACAGGTCGGTGTGGATGCTCGATTCCAGTTCGCGCTCGTTCTTCTCGACCGTCATTGCAGGCTCGTCGTCTCAGGCTCGTCGTCTATTGCAGGGGCCACTGCGGGGCACAGGCCCGGCAGGACGCCGGACAGGGGGCCAAAAGGGTACCGCATCGACCCGTCACCCCTCTGCAATACCCCGTCCGGCACAATCCGGCCGCCTGCACGGGGGGCCATGGCAGGCCTACAACGGGGATTCTCATGGACAAGAGCACGGGCCGCGCTGCGGCCAGGACGCTTGCGTTGGCAGCACTGCTGGCCGTGGCCGGCGGCGTCGACGCACAAGTAGTGATCAGCCAGGTTTACGGCGGTGGTGGTGGCGCCAGCCCGCCCTTCAGCAACGACTTCGTGGAACTGCACAATCGCGGCACGAGCGCAGTCGCGCTGGCGGGGCTGTCGGTGCAGTACGCCAGCGCCACCGGCACCGGCAACTTCGCTGGCGTCACGGTGTTGCCAGCCTTTTCGCTGCAACCGGGCCAGTACTTCCTGGTGCAGATGACCGGCGGTACCGCCGGCGCGCCGTTGCCCACGCCCGACGCGGTCGGCGCAGCCAACATGTCGGCCAGCGCCGGCAAGGTCGCGCTGGTGCAAACCACCACCGCGCTGACCTGCAACGGTGGCAGCACGCCGTGCACGCCGCAGCAGCGGGCACTGATCGTCGACCTGGTCGGCTATGGCAACGCCAACTTCTTCGAAGGCAGCGCGCCGGCACCGGGACTGAGCGCGGCCAGCGCGGCCCTGCGCAAGGACAACGGCGGGACCGACAGCGACGACAACGCGGCCGACTTCGTTGCCGCCGCGCCGACGCCGCGCAACAGCGGCTCGGCGCCGCCGCAACCCGATCCTGCCCTGCCCCTGACGATCGCCCAGATCCAGGGGGCCGCACTGCGTTCGGCCCATGTCGGCAAGCGCGTGGTGACGGAAGGCGTCGTTACCGCGCTGCGCTTCAACAACGGATTCTTCCTGCAGAGCAGCAATGAAGACGGCAACCCGGACACGTCCGATGCCGTGTTCGTCTATACCAACTCGGCACCGCCGGCCAGCGCCGCCGTCGGCAATCGCGTGCGGGTGACCGGCCTGGTCGAAGAGTTCGTGCCGACCAGCAACGTCAACCAGCTCACCGTCACCGAGATCACCGGGCCGACCGTCGAACTGCTGCAGGGCGCAGTCGCGCTGCCGGCAGCGATCGAACTGACTGCCGCCGACCTCGCCACGACCGCAACGCCGGGCACGCTCGAACGGCTCGAAGCGATGCGCGTCAGGGTCGCCAGCACGGTGGTCGTTGGTCCGTCGGAAGGCCGCATCGACGAGGACGACGCGACCTCCAGCGGCGACGGCGTCTTCTACGTCACCCTGCCCTACATCGCCACGCCGTTCCGAGAACCCGGCATCGGCGTGATGGATGCGGCGCTGGGCAGTTTGCCTGCAGGGAAGAATCCACCGCTGTTCGACACCAACCAGGAACGACTGATGGTGCGCAGCCGCGGCCAGGTCGGTGCGTTCGCCCTGGACGTCGACACCGGCGCGCAGGTGAGTGCGATGGTCGGCGTGCTCGACTACTTCGCTGGCACCTGGGCCCTGCTGCCCGACACGGCCAGCGCGCCGGTCGCCAGCGGCGGTCGCACACCCGAGGCGGTGGCCGATCCGGCCTACGACGCGGTCACCGTCGGCGGCTTCAACCTGCTGCGATTCTTCGACGAGATCGCCGACAACAATGGCGCACCTACGATCAAGCCCGAAGCCGTGGCCAGGCGCCTGGCCAAGACCTCGTCGGCGATCTGCGACTACCTCAAGACGCCCGACATCCTCGGCGTGGTCGAAGTCGAGAACCTGCGCGTACTGGGCATGCTCGCCGATCGCCTCAACAGCAGCTGCGCCCGTGCGCCGGGCTATGCACCGTACCTGGCGCAGGGCAACGACATCGGCGGCATCAACGTCGGCTTCCTCGTCGCCAGGCGCGACAACGGCGCCGGCGTCGCCCGTGTCGAGGTGGACGAAGTGGTGCAGTACGGCAAGGATGCCACGCTGGCCAACCCGGACGGCAGCACCAGCCTGCTCAACGATCGCCCGCCGCTGCTGCTGCGCGCCCGCGTGCACCAGGACAACGGCGCCAGCTACCCGGTCACGGTGATCGTCAACCACCTGCGTTCGCTCAGCGACATCGACTCGGTCGAACCGGGCAGCAATGGCTGGTCCAGCACCGGTGCGCGCGTGCGTGGCAAGCGCGCGGCGCAGGCGGCGTACCTGGCCGGCCTGGTCAACTCGCTGCAGCAGTCGCACCCGGACGAGAAGATCGTGCTGGTCGGCGACTTCAACGCGTTCGAGTTCAACGACGGCTATGTCGACGTGCTCGGCGTGGTCAAGGGCGAGGAAGCGACCAGCGACCAGGTGCTGACCTGGGTCGACAGCCCGCTGGCGACGCCGCTGATCGACGGTTCGCAGCTGATCGCCGACCCGGCCGAGCGCTATTCGTACGTGTACCAGGGCAATGCACAGACGCTCGACCATGTGCTGGTCAACGAGGCGCTGGTGATGGGTGCGGCGCAGGTTCGCGTCGACCATGCGCGCATCAACGCCGACTTCGGCGTCGACCACTTCGGCGACAGTGCCGTGCCGATGCGCGTGTCCGATCACGATCCGGTGCGTTTGAGCATCGAGGTGGCGCAGTTCCGCAGTGCCGACCTCGCGGTCACCGCGACCGGCTCGCCGCAGTCGCTGCACCCGGGCCAGACCGCGACGTGGACCGCCACGGTCGGCAA
Organism: Lysobacter sp. Soil_N_23; assembly: GCF_057656135.1. NCBI lineage: Bacteria > Pseudomonadati > Pseudomonadota > Gammaproteobacteria > Lysobacterales > Lysobacteraceae > Lysobacter > Lysobacter sp. Soil_N_23. The sequence continues at coordinate 11,383 of NZ_JBDGKY010000025.1, read as the reverse complement.
CGACGGCCCCAATGCCGCTGAATCGGCAGCGGTCGCCTTCGTGTTCGATGCGCAGGTGACCCCGTCGATCACGGCGCCGGCCGGCTGGAGCTGCGCAGCCCCGGTCCACGAGACCGCAACGACCACCGTCGCATGCACCGCGCCGAGCCTGGCCGTACAGGGCAGCGCCAGCTTCACGCTGACCACGGCGGTCCCGGCGCTGACCAACGGCAGCTCGCTGCACATGGCCGTGGCCGCGCGCTCGCAGACCCGCGACCGGGCCAATGGCGACAACCAGGCGACCGCCGAGGTCACCGTGGTCGCCGCCGCGGACTTGTCGGTGCAGATTGCCGGCGGCGCGCTGCCGGTGCGCAAGGGCGCGATCGCGACCTTCCTGGTGCCGGTACGCAATGCCGGGCCGGACGCCGCCCAGCAGGCGCGTCTGCTGCTGGAAGGCAACGTCGCCGTCGGTGCCGCGGCCGTCGCCGCACCCAGCGGCTGGAGCTGCACCCGCGAGGCCAGCGATGCCGGCTTCCGCGCGCAATGCCAGCGCAGCGGTGCGATGGCGACCGGAACGCAGTGGTTCGCCTTTGCGATCGTGGTGCCGGACCGCCCGCGCCGCGGCACCGAACTGGAGTTCAGTGCCGATGTCGCGGCAGCCACGCCGGATCCCCAGGTAGCCAACAACCACGACGTGGTGCGGGTCCGCATTGGCCGCTGAGACCGGCCGCTGAGAGCGGTCGCTCGGTCGGCGCGGATGACGCGCTCGACACCTGCAACAGGCAGCACCGGCAAGGGCGCGGCGTTCACCGCGCCCTTGTCGTTTGCGGCAGCAGACCCGCCGCTGCGGCCGCGCTCCATACCCCGCCGTGCGGCCGGCCACGGGGCGGACCTACCTTTTTTGCGGCAAAGATGCATGTCGCAGCGCGCAACGGCCCTTAACAAGCCTTTGGTTATGATCTTCGCGAAAGCGCGTCGGCCGGGCCTGTGTTCGGGGCCATCCAGACGCCGCGGAGCCAGGCCCGGTGCGCCTTCCGGGCCCAGCCACCCGATGCGGTGATGCGCCGGCACTGGATCCGGAACGCGGCCGCTTCGGAACTCCCTTCACACATCATCCAGGACTTCCGCGATGACGGTCGCCGCGACCTTCGAAATCGAATACCTGCAATACCTCGGCCCGGACGGCAAGCCGGTGGCGGAGCTTCCGCCCGCATTCCGTGATGCCAAGGCGCTGCTGCCGCTGTTCAAGGAAATGCTGTTCGTGCGCACCTTCGACAGCAAGGCCATCGCCTTGCAGCGCACCGGCAAGCTCGGCACCTACGCCAGTTGCCTGGGCCACGAAGCCACGCACATCGGCATCGGCGCTTCGATGCAGGCCGCTGACGTGTTCGCACCGAGCTACCGCGAGTACGGCGCGCAGTTCATGCGCGGCGTGAAGCCGCGCGAAGTGCTGCTCTACTGGGGTGGCGACGAACGCGGCAACGACTTCTCCGGGCCCAGGCAGGACTACGCCTGGTGCGTGCCGATCTCCACGCAGTGCCTGCATGCCGCCGGCGCCGCGCTGGCGTTCAAGCTGCGCAAGCAGAAGCAGCTGGCGGTGGCCTGCTGCGGCGATGGCGGCTCGTCCAAGACCGACTTCTATGCCGCACTCAATTCCGCCGGTGCCTACAAGCTGCCGCTTGTCCTGTGCGTGATCAACAACGGCTGGGCGATCTCGGTGCCGCGCTCGGCGCAGACCGGTGCCAAGACGCTGGCGCAGAAGGGCCTGGCCGGCGGCCTGCACTGCCTGCAGGTCGACGGCAACGACCTGATCGCCGTGCTCGAGGGCATGCGCCGCGCCAGCGAGCGCGCCCGCAGCGGTGAAGGCGGCAGCGTGATCGAGTTCATGACCTACCGCCTGCACGACCACACCACCGCCGACGACGCCCGTCGCTATCGCGATGACGACGAAGTCAAGTCGGCCTGGACGCGCGAGCCGATCACCCGCCTGCGCACGTACCTGACCGCGCAGGGCGTGTGGAGCGAGGCCGAAGAGAAGGCCTGGGCCGAGGAATGCGGCAAGCGCGTCGACATCGAGATCAACGCCTATCTGGAAACACCGGTGCAGCCGGTCGAGGCAATGTTCGATTACCTCTATGCCGACATGCCGCCGGACGTCGCCGCCCAGCGCGCGTACGTGCTGGCGCAGGAGGGTCGCTGATGAGCGTCGAGGATCCCATCAAGACCGCAGCAACCAAGGGTTCCACTGCCATGGCCAACGCTCCGGCAACGCCCACCGCGATCACCCTGATCGAAGCCATCACCCAGGCGCTCGCCTACGAGATGCGCGCCGACGACACCGTGCTGGTGCTGGGCGAGGACGTCGGCGTCAACGGCGGCGTGTTCCGCGCCACCGCCGGCCTGCAGCAGCAGTTCGGCCCCGAGCGCGTGCTCGACACGCCACTGGATGAAACCACCATCGCCGGCCTGACTGTCGGCCTGGCCGCGCAGGGCATGAAGCCGGTCGCCGAGTCGCAGTTCGACGGCTTCGTCTACCCGATGGTCGACCACATCATCTGCCACGCCGCGCGCTTCCGTTACCGCACCCGCGGCCGCCTGACCTGCCCGATGGTGCTGCGCGTGCCGTGGGGCGGTGGCATCCGTGCGCCGGAGCACCACAGCGAAGCCAACGAATCGATCTTCACCAACGTGCCGGGCCTGCGCGTGGTGATGCCGTCGTCGCCGGCGCGTGCCTACGGCCTGCTGCTGGCCGCGATCCGCGAGCCGGATCCGGTCATCTTCATGGAGCCCAAGCGCATCTACCGCCAGTACAAGGAAGTGGTGCCCGACGACGGCGAAGCCTTGCCGCTGGACGTGTGCTACGTGCTGCGCGACGGCACCGACGTGACCCTGGTGACCTGGGGCGCGCAGGTGAAGGAAACGCTCGAAGCCGCCGAGAAGCTCGCCGCGCAGGGCATCAGTGCCGAGGTCATCGACGTGGCGACGCTGCGTCCGCTCGACTTCGCCACGATCGCCGAATCGGTCAGCCGCACCGGCCGCTGCGTGATCGTGCACGAAGCGCCCAAGACCGCCGGCTTCGGCGCCGAGATCGCCGCGCGCCTGGCCGAGGAGTCGATGTTCGACCTGGTCGCGCCGGTCGAGCGCGTCACCGGCTACGACACGCACATCCCGCTGTTCCGCCTGGAGATGAAGTACCTGCCCAGCGTGGAGCGCATCGTCACCGCGGCCAAGCGGACCCTGGCAGCCAGCTGAGGACACAGGCCAAGCATGCGCCACGCCCGCGTCGTAGTCGCCCACCGCGCACCGGATCGCCCGGCGATCCGGATCGCACGCGGCGAAGAGGTGACGCTGGGCGAACGCGACCGTGACTGGCCGCAGTTCGTCTGGACCACGATTGCCGAGGGCCATGGCGGTTGGGTTCCGGTGGCCCTGTTCGACAGCGAGCAGGGCGCGGCCAAGGCGCTGTCGGACTACGACACGCGCGAGCTCGACGCCCGCGCCGACGAACTCGTCACCCTGCACTACGAGCTGGCGCAGTGGTGGTGGGCGGAGAATGCGTTGGGCATGCAGGGCTGGATCCCGGCACGCGCACTGGAAATCCTCGACGACGACGAAGGCGAGGACGCATGAGCGACGCGTCCTGCCAGCCGCAGGCGAAGTCGCAGGCCATCAACCTGGCGGCCAAGCTGGCGCTGTTCGCGCAGCACTGGTCGCCGCGCGTGGTCGCGCAGATGAACGACGTGCAGTTCAAGCTGGTCAAGATGCAGGGCGATTTCGTCTGGCATTCGCACGAGGACACCGACGAGGTGTTCATCGTCGTCAAGGGACAGATGGAAATCGGCTTCCGCGACCGCGACGTGGTGCTGGGCGAAGGCGAGATGTGCGTCATCCCGCGCGGCGTCGAGCACATCACCGGTGCCAGCGAGGAATGCCATGCGCTGATCATCGAGCCGGCCGGCGTGGTCAATACCGGCGATGCCGGCGGCGGGCTGACTGCGCGCAATGATGTGTGGATCTGAGCTGACCCGAGAATTTCGAAGTGACGCGGTGCGCCTCGACACGAACCGCACGCGACACCCAAGCGACACAACCTAGGGACGACACCGTATGAGCAACAAGACCTTCTTCCTCCCCGACCTCGGCGAGGGCCTGCCCGACGCGACCATCGTCGAGTGGTTCGTGAAGGAGGGCGACACCATCCGCCTGGACGACAACCTGGTGTCGATGGAGACCGCCAAGGCCGTGGTCGAGGTGCCCTCGCCCGTTTCCGGCAAGGTGATCAGGCTCGCCGGTGCACCGGGCGACGTGATCATCACCGGCAAGATGCTGGCCGAGTTCGAGATCGATCCGTCGATGCCGCAGCGCGCCGAGGGCCAGGACACCGGCCACCACCATGGCGCCGGCAGCCACGCCCCCGACGACGGCGACCAGGTGATTGCCTCCGACGAGGGCGGCACGATCAGCGCCGGCGATCAGGCTGCCGCGCCGCAGGCCGAGGCCAAGCGCGACGACGCCGGCACGGTGGTCGGCGCGATGCAGACCTCCGATGCGGTGCGCAGCGAACAGGCCGTCGCGGTCGGCGGCGTCAAGGCGATGCCGGCCGTGCGCGCACTGGCGCGCAAGCTCGGCGTCGACCTGTCGCGTGTGCGTGCGACCGGTGCCGACAGCGTGGTGACGATGGACGACGTGAAGCGTGCCGCCGCCGATGGCTCGGCCGCTCCGCTCCCCTCTCCCGCTGGCGGGAGAGTGGCCGGTGAAGGCGTGCCGGCGTCTCGCCCTCACCCCAGCCCTCTCCCGCAAGCGGGAGAGGGGGCCAATACCCGCAGCACGCTTTCGCAGGCCGGCAAGCCGGTCCGCACGCAGCCGCCGGGTGTCAGCGCCAGCGGCCAGCCCGAACAGCTCAAGGGCGTGCGCCGCAACATGGCGCGGGTGATGGCCGATGCGCACGCCAAGGTCGTGCCGACCACGCTGTGCGACGACGCCGACCTGCACGCCTGGATCGGCAAGCAGGACATCACCGCGCGCCTGGTGCGCGCGATGGTCGCCGCCTGCAAGGCCGTGCCGGCGCTCAATGCCTGGTTCGACGGCGACAACCTCAGCCGCACCCTGCACCCGCAGGTCGACATCGGCATCGCGGTCGACACCGACGACGGCCTGTTCGTGCCGGCGCTGCGCAATGCCGACATGCTCGATGGCGCCGGCGTTCGCACCGCGATCCAGCGCCTGCGCGCGCAGGTCGAGGAGCGTTCGATCCCGGCCAGCGAACTGAGCGGCTACACGATCTCGCTGTCCAACTTCGGCATGTTCGCCGGCCGCTATGCCACGCCGGTGGTGGTGCCGCCGTGCGTGGCGATCGTCGGCGCGGGCAAGCTCAGCCATGACGTGGTCGCGGTGATCGGCGGCATCGAAGTGCACCGCCGTATGCCGATCTCGCTGACCTTCGACCACCGCGCCTGCACCGGCGGCGAGGCCGCGCGCTTCCTCAAGGCGTTGCTGGACGATATGGCTCAGCCGACGTAACCGAGGATCAATCCATGGCTCATCGCAGTCGCCTTGCCGGTTTCATCATCGATTGCCAGACCGACGACCTCGCCCCCGCGGCGAGGTTCTGGAGCCAGGCGCTCGGCGCCAGCATTGCCGACGCTGATGCCGGCGATGTCCCTGGCACCTACGTCCAGTTCGGCGATACCCGCGACGGGCTGCACATCGAGGTGCAGAAGGTCGACCACGCGTCGCGCGTGCACCTGGACATCGAGTCCGACGACGTCGATGCCGAAGCGGCACGGCTGGAGAAGCTCGGCGCGAAGAAGATCGCCTTCGTCAAACGCTGGTGGGTGATGGAAGCGCCGACGGGGCAGCGCTTTTGCGTGGTGAAGATGCACCACCCCGAAGTTGGCACACCGCCGACCACCTGGGACTGAAGTCGTTCACGTAGGAGCGAGCTTGCTCGCGACCAGGCGGCCTATGCGGGGCGACGACAAGGATCACACCTCGTGCAGCGGCGTGTCGTCGGCGACGATGCAATTGCGGCCGCGCGCCTTGGCGCGGTAAAGCGCCTGGTCGGCGCGGTCGAACACCTGTTCGGACCAGTCGCGCGTCGGCTCGCCGGCAGCCAGGCCCATCGACACCGTCAACTCGAACGGCAACGCCGACTGCGACAGGCGCTGGCGGATGCGTTCGGCGACCTGTGCCGCGACCGCCAGTCGGGTGTCGGGCAGCAGGATCAGGAACTCCTCGCCGCCATAGCGCACGGCGACGTCACCTTGCCGGATCGAACCGGCCACGGCATCGGCAACCGCACGCAGCGCGCGATCGCCGAGCAGGTGGCCATGGCGGTCGTTGACGTCCTTGAAGTGGTCCACGTCGAGCAGCATCAGCGTATAAGGCGCCCGCTGCAGCTGCAGCATCGCCTCGGGATTGTCGCGCAGTTGCACAAGCGCGGCACGGTTGAGCAGACCGGTCAGCGCATCGTGGGTGGCACTGTGCTGGAGCTGGTCGTTGCGCCGCTGCAGGTCGGCACGGGCATCCTCGAGGCGCTGCGCGAAGGCTTCGCGCTCCGACAACAGGCGACGCTGCTCCAGCGCATAGCGGCGCAACTCCAGCAGGTGCTGGGTCTGCCGCGCGAGCACTTCCAGGCCTTCGCGCTGCGCGCTGGTCAAGGTGCGCGGGCGGGTGTCGAGCACGCACACGGTGCCGATCGCATGACCATCGGGGCTCAGCAGCGGCGTGCCTGCGTAGAACCGCAACGGCTGCTTGCCGATGCGAAGGTCGGGCCGTGGAAAAGAAGACTGCGCGGCGAGATCCTCGATCACCAGCGTCTGTCCGGGCGCCATGATCGCGCGATCGCAGATCGCCTGGTCACGTGGCGTCTGCCGGGTATCGAAGCCGATCTGCGCCTTGAACCATTGCCGGTCGTGATCGATCAGCGAAATCGCCGCCGCCGGCGCGTCGCACAGCGTTACGGCCAGGCGCACGATGTCGTCGTAGGCCTGTTCCGGCACCGTGTCCACCACTGCATATGCGTCCAACGCCGCCTGGCGTGGCGCATCGTCTGGCAGTGGCGGGGGGAGGGGTCGGACGGCGGACATCTGGGGGGTGCTGAAAGGCGGCTCAGGCTACTCTGCCGCGGTCGCCCGACCTGTGACGCAGGCCACAGCTGTGCCGATCCGACACGGCCCTGAATCCAGTCAGCCAGCACCCATTAATTCTGAATGGGAATCAGGCGGCCTCGCGGTCCAGCCACACTTCCAGGCCCTGCGCATTGAGTTCGATGTCCATCGCCAGCAACCTGGCCGCCGCAGCCGCTTCGAGCCGGGCACCGTGGGCGCGTGCACGCTCCAGGTAGAGCTGCGACAGCGATTGGACGAGTCGTGCATGGCGATCGTCCTTGCCATTGGCAGCGCGCGCCAGCGCGACCATCGCGTCGATCTGTTCGATCAGGTCGTCGCCCAGGCGCGCGACATCGCCGACTCGCGCGTAATGGGTCAGGTGCATCGCTTCCGGCGCGCGCGCCAACAGCTTGCGGATCGACGCCTTCAGCGGCTCCGGCTCGAACTGCACCGGCGAGGTGGTCGGGATCACGAACGGCGCGCCATCGGCGTTGTCGAACTCGCGGTACGACAACCCGAACGTGTCGCCGGTGAACCAGCTGCGACTGCGCTCGTCCCACACGCACAGGTGGTGGCGCGCATGGCCGGGCGTGTCGATGCACAGCAGCGGGCGACCGGCCAGCTCGATCACGTCGCCATCGGCCAGCACGCGCACGCGGTCGGCCGCGACCGGAACGATCTCGCCATAGCTGCGTTCCATTTCCTCTTCGCCGTAGACCGCGGTCGCACCGGCCACAAGCCGTGCCGGATCGATCATGTGCGGCGCGCCGCGCGGGTGCACGGCGAGAACGGCGTTGGGCAGCTCGCGCAACAGCGCGCCGGCGCCGCCGGCGTGGTCGAGATGCACGTGGGTCAGGATCAGCCAGTCGACTTGCGCCGGCGACAGCCCCTGCCCTGCCAGCGCCGCCAGCATCGCCGGGATCGAATGCTGCGTGCCGCAGTCGATAAAAGCGCCACGACCGTTCTCCACCATCAGATAGGCGGCATCGAACGAGGGCCGATGGAAGCCGGTGTCGACCGTGACGATGCCGTGGGTCTGATTCATGCGCGGATCCTGGTCACTGTAGGAGCGAGCTTGCTCGCGATCGTGCGCCTGGTCGCGAGCAAGCTCGCTCCTACGGCAAGGTATATCGCGCCGGCGACGGGGACGCGATCCGACGTTGGTCGCAGGTTCAACCCCTGCGCCGCAGCCACAGTCTTCGCAGGAAGAACGCCACCGTCAGCACCGCCAGGAACACGCCGTAACCCAGCGCAGTGGCGAGGATCTGCTGCCACATCCGCCCGAAAGCCGGATCGGCGTTGTCATGCGACCAGTAGATGCTGAGCAGGAACGCCGTCACCGCCAGCAGCAGCGACACCGTGTCGTAAAGCTTGCGCGCGACATTGCGCGGCTGCCGCGGGAACAGCCAGTAGAGCGCGCCGAGGATCGCAAACCACGGCAGGAACAGGATCAGCGCCAGGTTGAGCTCGACCGCCGGGCTCATGCGTCCTCGGCGACGAGTTGCGCCAGCGCCTCGACCACCTCGACCAGATCGACGCCTTCGTGCAGGTGGCCCACCAGCTCATCGCCCAGGTGCACGGCCGCGTTGCCCGCGCCGCGCAGGGCGGCGCCGCCTTGCTGCTTCAGGCGCCCGATCAGCTGGCCGGCGGTGCGGGCCGACTCGTGGCCGATGCTCTGCAGCAGCAGGCGGTCGCCATCGACCAGCTTGAAGTAGAAGCGGCCATCGCTCTCGCGGTACTGCTTGAACAATGGCAGCGATGCCTTCACGGCCTTCTTCGCGGTACCGCTGCTGGTGCGCGACAGGTCGCGCAGGCCAACGGCCTCGCGCAGGCGCGCCAGCGTCGGCTGCGCGTAACGCGCCCGCAGGCGACTGGCGCCGTCGCGCAGCACCGCTTCGATGTCGGCCGGGCGCGCGATCAATTCCTCGTACCTGGCACGCAGCGGCGCGACCTCGCTGTCGATGCGCTCGAACAGCGCCTGCTTGGCCTCGCCCCAGGCGATGCCGTCGGCGAACGCCTGGCGCATGGCCGCCGTTTCCTGCGCCGAGGCGAAGGCCTGGTAGAGCTGGAACACGTTGGAGTTGTCGGCATCCTTGGCCTCGCCCGGCGCGCGCGAGTCGGTGACGATCGAATAGATCAGCTTCTTCAGCGCATCGCGCGGCACGAACAACGGGATCGTGTTGTCGTAGCTCTTGCTCATCTTGCGGCCGTCCAGACCGGGCAGGGTCGCCACGTTCTCGTCGATCACAGCTTCGGGCAGGTCGAAGAACTCTTCGCCGTAGACATGGTTGAAACGCTGGCCGAAGTCGCGCGCCATCTCGATGTGCTGGATCTGGTCGCGGCCGACCGGCACCTTGTTGGCGTTGAACAGCAGGATGTCGGCCGCCATCAGCACCGGGTACATGAACAGCCCGGCGTTGATGCCGGCGTCGTCGTCTTCGCCGACCTCGCGGTTCTTGTCGACCGATGCCTTGTAGGCGTGGGCGCGGTTGAGGATGCCCTTGCCGGCGACGCAGGTCAGGAACCAGGTCAGCTCCTGCACTTCCGGCACGTCGCTCTGGCGGTAGAACCAGACCTTGTCCGGCTCCAGCCCGCAAGCCAGCCAGGTGGCGGCGATCTCCAGCGTCGAACGCTGCACGCGCGCCGGGTCCTGCACCTTGATCAGGGCGTGGTAGTCGGCGAGGAAGTAGAAGCTCTCCACACCGGCCGTGCGGCTGGCCGCCACGGCGGGGCGGATCGCGCCGACGTAGTTGCCCAGGTGCGGGGTGCCTGAGGTGGTGATGCCGGTGAGGACGCGGTTGGGGCTCATCAACGCTGACGCCGGGGAAAACGGCCCAACAGTGTACCCAACCCCGCAGCCGCGACTGATCCGTTCACCCCGGGCGTCCCAACCGGAGAACGACCATGCTGCGCGCCCTGCCCCGCCTGCTTGCCAATCTCGCCGCCTCGGCGGCCCTCGCGTTCGTCGCGCCGCTGCCGGCCAGGGAGCTGGCCAGGTATCAGCCCGGGGGACCGGTCGAACTGGCCGTGGTCGACCGCGACAGCGGCCAATGGCTGTCGCCGACGGTCCACCGCGGCCAGCGCTGGATCGCCGGAACCCCGGGCCATCGCTATTCGGTGCGCCTGGCCAATACCAGCGACCGCCGGGTCCTGGTGGTGCTGTCGGTCGACGGCGTCAACGCCATCAGCGGGCAGACCGCCCACCCGTCCCAGACCGGCTACGTGCTCGCGCCCTGGCAGACCATGGAGGTCGAAGGCTGGCGCAAGTCGCTCGACCAGGTCGCCCAGTTCGTCTTCACCGACCTGCCCGACAGCTATGCCGCGCGGACCGGGCGGCCCGACAACGTCGGCGTGATCGGCGTGGCCGTGTTCGAGGAAGCCGGCGTGGCGCTGGAGGACAGACGGCGCGGCGAGGTTCTCGACCGGCTCGAGCGTGCCGACGCCGCGAAGAACGCCGCGCCGGCGGCACGTGAATCGGAAGCGGCCGCGCAATCGATAGGGACCGGGCATGGCCAGCGCGAATGGTCGCCCGCCAGCCACACGCAATTCATCCGCGCCACGCGTGCGCCGAACCAGGTCAGCGAGTTGCGTTACGACGACTACGACTCGCTGGTTGCGCGTGGCGTGTTGCGTCCGTATCCGCGCTACCTGCCCGATTCGCGGCCGCGCGCCTTCCCGGACGGCTTCGTCGCCGACCCGCCGCGTTACAGCGGGCAATGAAAGAACCGGCCTTGCGGCCGGTTCGTGGGGTCAACGGTGGCGAAGCGCATCGCGCGCGCCGGTTGCGGCCCAAAGCCGCACCGCCCGGCGCGCGCACCGCGTGCGTGGATCGACGGACTGCTAGTTCAGCGTCTTCTCGAAGTCACGCACTTCCTGCTGAGCGCGGTCGCGCTCCCAGCCGTACCTTTCCTGGAGTTTGCCGGCGAGATATTCGGCGTTGCCTTCGGCCACTGCGAAATCGTCGTCGGTCAGGTCGCCCCAACGGGCCTGAGCCTGGCCTTTGATCTGCGTCCACTTGCCAGCAATGATGTCTTTGTTCATCACTCATCCTCGGTTTCGGGTGATGCGACGCACCTGGCCAGATGCCGCGTGCACAGCATCGCAGCGCGCGCATTCGAACGAGGTCGCAATTGCGTTAGTCGAGGATTGATGTCGGTGAATGCGATATTCAGCATGCATGCGTTGCGGTTTTGTTTTGCGCGGGAATGACGGCAAGAACAACGTCCATGGGTCCCCGCCTTCGCGGGAATGACGAGCAACGACGCTGGGTCCCCGCCTTCGCGGGGATGACGGTT
>NZ_JBDGKY010000024.1:0-58639 GCF_057656135.1 Lysobacter sp. Soil_N_23 | reverse complement strand
GTCTGCGGATGGGCATCGTCCGCCGGGCCGGGGATTGCTCCGCCCCTTCGTCGGACATCCTGTCCGAAGGCGGGGCGTGGGCCATCCATGGCCCACTGCTGCGCAATCCCCGGCCCGGCGGACGACGCTCCGGCAGTTCGTTGCATGGTCTCCGGCGGCCCTCACCCCAACCCCTCTCCAGCAAGCGGGAGAGGGGCTTTTCACCGTCATCCCCGCGAAGGCGGGGACCCAGTGCCGTTGCTCGTCACCAGCCCGACAGCACCAGCTTGCCGATCGTCGCGCCCGATTCCAGGCGCCGGTGCGCCTCGCGCAGGTTGGCCGCATTGATCGGGCTGAGCGCGTCGTGCTGCGTGCCACGCAGCTCGCCGCTGTCGATCAGCGCGGCGACGCGGTCGAGGATGCGGCCCTGCTCGTCCATGTCGGCGGTGCGGAAGCGCGTGCGGGCGAACATCATTTCCCAGTGGATGCCGATGCTCTTGGCCTTGTACGGATCGCCGATGCGCAGCGGCTCGGACGGCTCCACGATCAGGCCGACGTGACCGAGCGGGGCGAGCAGGTCGCCCAGCACCTCCCAGTAGCGGCCGGTGTCGGCGAGGTTGAGCGCGGCGTCGATCGAAGGGAAGCCCAGCGTAGCGAGCTGCGGCGGCAGGGGTTGGCGGTGATCGATGACGTGGTGGGCGCCCATCGCCTCGCACCATTCGATGGTTTCACTTCGCGATGCGGTGGCGATCACGGTGAAGCCGGCGCGGCGGGCGAGCTGGATGGCGATCGATCCGACGCCGCCGGCGCCGGCGATGATCAGCAGTGTCTTGCGGTTGCCGCCGTGTTCGCTGTCGAACGGCATGCGCTGGAACAGCAGCTCCCACGCGGTCAGCGCGGTCAGCGGCAGTGCCGCCGCCTGCGCCGCATCGAGCGACTTCGGTGCGTGGCCGACCACGCGCTCATCCACCAGTTGCAGTTGCGCGTTGCTGCCCGGACGGGTGATGTCGCCGGCGTAGTAGACGCGGTCGCCAGGACGGAAGCGGCTGACGTTCTCGCCGATGGCTTCGACCACGCCGGCGGCGTCATAGCCGAGCACCTTGGGTTGCCCTTCCACTTGCGGCTTGGGCGAGCGCACCTTGGTGTCGACCGGGTTGACCGAGACGGCTTCGACGCGCACGAGCAGGTCGTGGCCGGTCGGTGCGGCAGGGTCGGGAAGGTCGATGTCGACGAGTGATTGCGGGTCGTCGATGGGGAGGTAACGGGTGAGGGCGATGGCTTTCATGGGGATTCCATCAAACCGGCGACGGATTGCGCTCGGCAAAGCCCGCCTGGTGCCAGTACGGATACACCGCCGTCGAGGCGCTGGCCTCGTCGAGCGAGGCGACCTGCTCGGACGTCAGGTTCCAGCCGACCGCGCCGAGGTTCTGCCGCAGTTGCTCTTCGGTGCGCGCACCGATCACCACGGTCGATACCGTCGGTCGCTGCAGCAGCCAGTTCAATGCGATCTGCGGCACGGTCTTGCCGGTCTCGGCGGCGATGGCGTCGAGCGCATCGACGACGCGGTAAAGGCGCTCCTCATCGACCGGCGGGCCGTAGTCTGCGGTGGCCGACAGGCGGGTCACTTCCGGTCGCGGCTGGCCACGGCGGATCTTGCCGGTGAGGCGGCCCCAGCCAAGCGGGCTCCACACGACGGCGCCGACGCCTTGATCGAGGCCGAGCGGCATCAGTTCCCATTCGTAATCGCGACCGATCAGCGAGTAGTACGTCTGGTTGGCGACGTAGCGCGACCAGCCATGGCGGTCGGCGGTCGCCAACGACTTCATCAGATGCCAGCCGGAGAAGTTGGACACGCCCAGGTAACGGATCTTGCCGGCGCGGACCATGTCGTCGAGCGTCGACAGCGTTTCCTCCACCGGAGTGCGCGCGTCGAAGCCGTGCAGCTGGAACAGGTCGATGTAGTCGGTGCCCAGGCGCTTGAGCGCGGCATCGACGCTGTCGATCAGGTGGAATCGCGATGAGCCCACGCTGTTGGGGCCGTCGTCGAAGCGGAACGTGGCCTTGGTCGAGACCAGCACCTTGTCGCGGCGGTTCTTGATGGCCGCGCCGAGAATGCTTTCGGCCAGGCCGCCGGAGTAGACGTCGGCGCTGTCGAACAGGTTGAGGCCGGCGTCGAGGCAGATATCGACCAGGCGCGTGGCCTGCGCGATGTCGGTGTTGCCCCACGAACCGAACAGTTCGCCCTTGCCGCCGAAGGTGCCGGTGCCGAAGCTCAGCGCGGGGACGCGAAAGCCGGATTTGCCGAGAAAGCGGTAGTCCATCATTGCGGTTCCTTGGAAGTTGTTGCGCGTGGGAAGTCAGTGTGCGTTTCGTCGCCGAGCAGGGCACGAAGATCGATCGAGTCGGCCATCGCCTGGTAGCCGGCATCGCCGGGATGGAGATGGTCGCCCGAGTCATGGGCGGGCAAGAAGCGGGCCGGGTGCGACGGGTCGCGGGTGACCGCGTCGAAGTCCAGCACCGCGTCGAACTCGCCGCTGTCGCGGATCCAGGCATTGACGGCCTGGCGCACGCGTTCCTTGTCGGCGTCGAAGTAGCCGCGCATCGGAGTGTCCTGCAAGGCACCTTCGAACGGTGTCAGGGTCGCACCGACGATGCGCACGCCGCGTGTATGCGCGCGGGCAATCAGCTGGCGGTACCCGGCGATGAGGTCTTCGGCACGTGCGGCCGGGTCGGTCGGCGCGAACGCGGTGCCGTTCCAGGCGATGTCGTTGATGCCGATCAGGACCACGGCCGCCGCCACGCCCGGTTGCGCCAGCACGTCGCGGTCGAATCGCGCCAGCGCGTTGCTGCCCATCTTGTCCTGCAGCAGGCGCGCACCGGAGATGCCGGCGTTGAGCACGGCGACGTCCTGTCCGGCCAGGCGACGGGCCAGGAAGTCGGGCCAGCGGCGGTTATGGTCCACGCTCGACATGTTGCCGTCGGTAATCGAATCGCCCAGTGCAACAACGCTGCGGGTCGCCGCTGGGGCTTGTACCTGTATGGCCGACAGGAACACGCGCGTGCTCAGCGTGGTCTCGGCCTTGAACGCGGTCGCGCCGGTCTGGTCGCCCGCGCCGACCTGGGCGGTCTGGCGCGCATCCCAGTGGAACGTCGCCGGTGGTGTCGGCTCGGGCAGGTACAGGCTGACCGAGACGTCAGTGAGTGCGGGCACGTCCAGCTCGACGGGGTCGCTGAGCATCGGCGCGCCCGGCGGAATGACCACTGACGTCTTGCCGCCGAACGTCAGTGCGCGATCGCTCGCAGCGACGATGCGACCTTCGCCCTGGCTTCGCGCAACGCGCGCCGCGCCGATCCGCAACGGCTTGCTGCCGTACTCGTTCGAAAGCAGCAAGCGCACGCGCGGTCCGCCGATGCTCACCCGCGCGGTCTGCCGCACGGTCTGGTTCCACAGGTGATGGGGAACATTGGTGGGCAGTACGAAATCGCCTGCCCACAGCGGCTGCGGGCTCGCGGTCCAGGTGGTGGCCCAGTGCGTCGTTTCGCCCGCACGTGCGGGCAGCGGCGCTGCAGTGGCTGCGAACAGCAGCGCGACGAGCAGGGCGGGGGAGGCAATGTGGTTCATGGCACGCAAATCCTTCGCGAGTGGTTGAGAGTCAGGAACGCTCGGGCACGCAGCCCGCAGGCAATGCGGCGCCGCGCTCACGCACGCCTTCCAGCCGCACGCTCCACAATGCGACGGCCAATCCCGCGACGGTCACCGCCGCTGCCGCCCACGTCACCGCTTCCAGGCCGGGCCCACGTTCGATGACCACGCCGCCGAGCCACGCGCCCATCGCGTTGCCGAGGTTGAATGCGGCGATGTTGAAGCTCGATGCCAGGTTCTCGCCGGCACCGGAGGCGTGGCGCAGCACGCGCAGTTGCAGCGGCGAGACCGTGGCGAACGCAGCGATGCCCAGCGCGGTGACGAAGGCGACGATGGCGAACTGGTTGTGCAGGGCGAAGCTCATCAGGCCCAGCACGATGGCAAGCGCGGCCAGCGTGCCCAGCAACGCCGGCGTCGGCTTGCGGTCGGCGAGATGGCCGCCGAGCAGGTTGCCCACCACCATGCCGGCGCCGAACAGCAGCAGGATCGGTGAGACGGCGGTTTCGGAGAATCCGGCCAGGCCGGTCAGCAGCGGCTGGATGTAGGTGATCACCACGAACACGCCGGCGAAGCCCAGCATTGTCATCAGCAGACCGAGCAGGACCTGCGGGCGCACGATCGTGCGCAGTTCTTCGCGCACGGCAACCGGGGTCTGCACCTCGCGGCTGCGCGGCACCAGCAGTGCGATCACCAGCAGCGAGACCACGCCGACCAGGCTCATCGCCCAGAAGGTGGAACGCCAGCCCAGGTGCAGCCCGAGCCAGGCACCGGCCGGCATGCCCAGCAGTGTGGCCAGGGTCAGGCCGGAAAACATGATGGAAATGGCCGAGGCCTTGCGGTCGGCCGGTACCAGCCCGGTCGCCACGACCGCGCCGACGCCGAAGAAGGTGCCGTGGGTCAGCGAGGTCAGCACGCGCGCGGCCATCAGCGTGGTGTAGTCCGGCGCCAGCGCACAGGCGGCATTGCCGATGGTGTAGATCGCCATCAGTGCCAGCAGCACCGCCTTGCGCGGCATGCGCCGGGTCAGCAGGGTCAGCACCGGGGCACCGACGAACACGCCCAGGGCGTAGCCCGACACCAGCATGCCGGCGGCAGCGATGGAGACCTGCAGGTCGGCGGCGACCTGCAGCAGCAGGCCCATGATCACGAACTCGGCGCAGCCGATGCCGAACGAGCCGGCGGTCAGGGCGTACAGGGCCACCGGCATGCGGCCGGAGGTCGGGGCTGGAAGGGTCGGGGCGGTGGCGAGGGCCATGCTGCGGCGTCCACTCGAAGAGGAAGGGGAGGTGCGCAGGCTAGGCCGTTGCATATTCCGCAAAAACCGGCAGGATGGCTAAGCAGTTTCAACGTGGCGTTGATAATCCATGGATCGCATCGGCGACATCGGCCTGTTCCTGCGCGTGCTCGACCTGGGCTCGATCAGCGCCGCCGCCCGCAGCCTCGATCTGTCGGTCGCCGTCGCCAGCCAGCGCCTGAAGCGGCTGGAGCGCGACCTTGGGGTACGCCTGCTGCACCGGACCACGCGCCGGCTGCACGCGACGCCGGAGGGCGCTGCGCTGGCCGAACAGGGCCGCGCGCTGGTGGAGGACCTGGAGGCCCTGACCAGCAGCCTGGGCCTGGGCGGCAGCGAGATCGCCGGCACCCTGCGGGTGACGACGTCGGCCTCGTTCGGACGTCTATATGTATCGCCGCTGGTGCCGGAGTTCCTCGAGCGCCACCCGCGGGTGCGGTTGAGCCTCAACCTCAACGACCAGATGGTCGACCTGGTCAGTTCCGGGTTCGACTTGGCGATCCGGATCGGCGAGCTGGCCGATTCCAACCTGGTGGCGCGCCAACTGGCGCCGAACCGGAGGGTGCTGTGCGCTTCGCCCGACTACCTGCGCCGGCGCGGCGTGCCACGCACGCCGCAGGAGTTGGCCGAGCACGATTGCGTGCTGCTGGTCGGCAGCCAGGGGCGGCAGGACGTGTGGCGGATGAGCGATGGCGCCGGCGGTGAAGTGGCGGTACGCGTGCATGGCCGCATCGAAAGCAACTACGGCGAAGTGGTCCGCGATGCCGCCGTCGCCGGACTCGGCATCGCCCTGCATTCGACCTGGCATGCCGCCGACGATCTGCGCAGCGGCCGGCTGCAGCTAGTGCTGGCCGACTATCCGCTGGCCGAGACCGGCATCTACGCGGTGATGCCGCAACGCCGGCTGGTGCCGCCGCGCGTGCGTGCGTTTGTCGACTTCATGGAGGAGCGGTTGGCGCAGGTGTTGCCGCGGGACTAGGCCTGACAACTGTCATTCCCGCGCAGGCGGGAATCCATGGACGTCGCCTTTATTCCGTCATTCCCGCGCAGGCGGGAACCCAGCGTCTTCGCTGTTGCGTGAGGAGGTTCGCCACGACGCGAGAAGGAGCAGCGTCCATGGATTCCCGCCTGCGCGGGAATGACGAGTCGCTGGGTTCCCGCCTGCGCGGGAATGACGGGTTGGGGCGAAGGTCGCGCTTGGCCTCACGCACCGCAGCTCAGTCGAATGCGAACGCATCCAGCGACAACGAGCCCAGCTGGTGCGACCGATGGATCGCGCGGACGTTGGGCGTGTCCCCCGCGGCACCGAGTGCGACGAACAGCGGCATCAGGTGCTCGACCGTGGGATGCGCGTGCTGCGCGTGCGGCGCGCGCTGTTGCCAGTCCAGCAGGGCCGGCCAGTCGTGCGCGGCCAGCATCGTGTGCATCCAGTCGCCGAACGCCTGCGCCCAAGGTGCCAGCGGTGCCTGCGGATGCTTCCAGTCCAGATCGCCCAGGTTGTGCACGAAGCCGCCCGATCCGATCACCAGCACGCCTTCGTCGCGCAGCGGCGCCAGCGCCTGGCCCAGCGCGTAATGCTGCGACGCGTCGCCGTGCGGCATCACCGAGACCGGCACCACCGCCACGTCGGCGTCTGGATACATCCGCAGCATCGGCACCCAGACGCCATGGTCGAGGCCGTGGTTTTCGCGCACGCGCGGATTGAACCCGGCATCGGCGAGACGTTGCGCGATCTGTTCGGCCAGGTCGGGCGCGCCGGGCGCCGGGTAGCGGATCTGGTAGAGCGGTTCGGGGAAGCCGCCGAAGTCATGCACGGTGTGCGGCTGGATATGTCCGCCCACCATCGGCCGGTCGGTCATGAAATGCGCGGAGACGACCACGACCGCCCTCGGCCACGGCAGCTGCCGGCCGAGGCCGTCAAGGAAGCGGCCGGCAGGTGAGTCCTCCACCGCCAGCATCGGCGAGCCATGGGAGAGGAACAGCGTCGGAAGGCGGGTAGGGACGTCCATGCATCAAGGGTGGGCCTGTGGCGCGGCTTTTCCAAGCGCCATACGCGTGCCGGTGCGTTCCGCTGTGACCGACAGTCACGCTGGGTGAAATCTCGAGGCGCGCTCACACCCAGGCCACCGCCGCCCGCCGACAATGCGCACGGCACTGTCCACGGGATTGCTCATGAGCCACGCCGACCTGCGCTCCGCCGTCCGTCCGCCGCCCGATGCGGCGATGGCGGACATCGCCGACTACGTCGTCGACTACCGGATCGATTCGAGCGAGGCCTACGACACCGCCCGCACCATGCTGCTCGACTCGCTGGCCTGCGCGGCGCTGGCGATGGACCACCCCGAGTGCGTCAGGCACCTGGGGCCGCTGGTGCCCGGCGCGGTGCTGCCCGGCGGCGCGCGCGTGCCGTTCACCGCGCACGAGCTCGACCCGGTCCAGGCCGCCTACAACATCGGCGTGCAGATCCGCTGGCTCGACTTCAACGACACCTGGCTGGCGGCGGAGTGGGGCCATCCGTCGGACAATCTCGGTGCGATCCTCGCCGTGGCCGACTACCTGGGACGCAACGCGCAGGTCCAGGGCGGCGCGGTGATGACCGTGCGCGACGTGCTGGGCCATGCCATCAAGGCGCACGAGATCCAGGGCTGCTACGCATTGAAGAACTCCTTCAACCGCGTCGGCCTCGACCACGTGATCCTGGTGCGCCTGGCCTCGACGGCCGTTGCCACCGCGATGCTGGGCGGTGGCAAGGAGCAGATCGTCACCGCCATATCGCACAGCTGGATCGACAACGGCGTGTTGCGCACCTACCGGCACGCGCCCAACACCGGCCCGCGCAAGAGCTGGGCCGCCGGCGATGCATGCCGTCGCGCGGTCACCCATGCGCTCAACGCGGTCAAGGGCGTGGTCGGATATCCCAGTGCCCTGAGCGCACCGACATGGGGCTTCCAGGACGTCGCCTTCGAGGGCCAACCGTTCGAGTTCGAGCGGCCGTTCGGCAGCTACGTGATGGAGAACATCCTGTTCAAGATCAGCTACCCGGCCGAGTTCCATGCGCAGACCGCGGTGGAGTGCGCGATGCGACTGCACGCGCAGGTCGGAGCGCGAATCGATGCGCAAGGCGTGGACGCGATCGAGGCGATCGTCATCCAGACCCAGCAGGCGGCGATGCGCATCATCGACAAGACCGGCCCGCTGGCGAACTACGCCGACCGCGACCATTGCCTGCAGTACATGGTCGCCGTGCCGCTGCTGTTCGGGCGCCTGCGTGCCGACGACTATGGCGACGTGGTGGCGGCCGATCCGCGCATCGACGCACTGCGTGAGCGCATGCGCGTGGAGGAAGACCCGCGTTTCACCCGTGATTATTTCGATCCCGACAAACGGTATATAGGAAACTCCGTTCAGGTCTTCTTCAAGGACGGAACGCGGAGCGAAAAGGTTTCTGTCGATTATCCGGTCGGCCACCGTCGCCGCCGCGGCGAGGGTATTCCGCTTCTGATGGCCAAGTTTGAAGCGGCTGTCGCGGCAAAACTGCCGGACCGGCAGGGCGCCGGGCTGCTCGCGCTGGCGGCCGATCCCGAGCAACTGCTGGCCCTGCCGATCACCCGGCTGATGGACGGCCTGGCTTGCTGAATCCCGACCAATTGCCGGACGTTGGCCGGGGAACTTCCCGGATTGTTAGATCACCGTTAACACGGCTTTCACATAAGCAAATTTAACCTCCGCCCCGATGGCGTCGTCTGGCGGCCGTCCTAAGTGGGAACTCGCAGACGCTGTTTCCGTTTTTTGATCAAGGAGCTGGATATATGAATAAGAAACTCCTCTGCGCCGCCCTGCTGGGTGGTCTGAGTCTGGCCCAGGCTGCCAATGCGCAGGAATTCGATGATCGCTGGTACCTGACCGGCGCCGCCGGCATGAACATCCAGGACAACGATCGCGGCACGCGCAATGCGCCGTTCGGTTCGCTTGGTGTCGGCAAGTTCCTTAATCAGAACTGGTCGATCGACGGTGAACTGAACTACCAGAACCCCAACAACGACGACAACCAGGATCTCAACTGGAGCCAGTACGGGATTTCGTTTGACGGCCGCTACCATTTCACCGAGGAAGGCCGCAACTGGGCCCCGTACATCCTGATGGGCCTGGGCTACCAGCAGTCGGAAGAGGAGTGGGATGCGTTCCCGGATACGAACTCTCCGCGCCAGCGTGACGAAGGCAACTTCGCCGCCAAGGTCGGCGTCGGCGTGCAGAGCGCCCTGTATGGCAAGCGCGCTGCGATCCGCACCGAACTGGCTTACCGCGCCGACTTCGACGACGGCAGCATCAACGCCCCGGACGAAGACTGGTTCGGCGATCTGCTCGCTTCTGTCGGCGTCGTGATCCCGCTGGGTCCGCCGGTCGTGGCGGCCCCGCCGGCTCCGGCCGCGCCGAGCTGCGCCGACCTGGACGACGACGGTGACGGCGTCAACAACTGCGACGACAAGTGCCCGGGTTCGCAGGCCGGCCAGACGATCGGTCCGGACGGTTGCCCGGTGCCGGTGTCGATCGACCTGAAGGGCGTGAACTTCGACTTCGACAAGGCCACGCTGCGTCCGGATGCGGTCTCGATCCTGTCGGAGGCCACCGAGATCCTGAAGCGTTATCCCGAGCTGAAGGTCGAAGTCGCCGGTCATACCGACCAGTGCGGCAAGGACGCGTACAACCAGAAGCTGTCGGAGCGTCGTGCGACCACGGTGTACGACTACCTGACCAGCAATGGCGTGGACGCTGCTCGCCTCGTGGGCCCGATCGGTTACGGCGAGAGCCGCCCGCTCGAGGACCTGGGCCAGGCCTTCCCGGCCTGCAAGAGCGAGAAGAACCGTCGTACCGAGCTGAACGTGCAGAACTAAGCTCGCGACGCGGACTCCGCAGCGCAACCTTCGAAGCCCGGCCTCTGGCCGGGCTTCGTCGTTTTGGGATATTGCCGTATCAGATTAATTCCCAGAAAAACGTTAACCAGTATTAACAAATACAATCACGGTGTATGATCGCCGCCGTCAGTGACCCCCTTGGCCCCCGCCAAGGCCGATTCAGCTACCGCAACGCGCATGCCTGCAGTACGCCTGTATTTCCCCGTCCGTTTCTGACCGATCAAGGAGTGACACATGAAGACCCGTTTGTTGAGCACCGCCCTGCTGGCCGGTCTGGCCGTTTCCCAGGTCGCCAGCGCCCAGGAATTCGATGACCGCTGGTACCTGACCGGCTCCGCCGGCATGAACATGCAGGACAACGACCGTGGCACCCGCAATGCGCCGTTCGGTGCGCTGGGCGTCGGCAAGTTCCTGAACCCGAACTGGTCGCTCGATGGCGAGCTCAACTACCAGAACCCGCACAACGATGCCAACCAGGATCTCAACTGGAGCCAGTACGGCATCTCGTTCGACCTGCGCCGCCACTTCCTGGCCGAAGGCCGCAACTGGGCGCCGTACCTGCTGATGGGCCTGGGCTACCAGCAGGCGGAAGAAGAGTTCGATGCAAACCCGAATCCGAACTCGCCGGGCCAGCGTGACGAGGGCAACCTCGCCGCCAAGGTCGGCGTCGGCCTGCAGACCGCACTGGGCGAGCGCGTGTCGCTGCGCACCGAGCTGGCCTACCGTGCCGATTTCGACGACGGCAGCGTCGCTGCTCCGAACGAAGACTGGTTCGGCGACATGCTGGCCTCCGTCGGTGTCGTGATCCCGCTGGGCGCGCTGCCGGTCGCCGCCGCACCGGCTCCGGCCGCGCCGAGCTGCGCCGACCTGGACGACGACGGTGACGGCGTCAACAACTGCGACGACAAGTGCCCGGGTTCGCAGGCCGGCCAGACGATCGGTCCGGACGGTTGCCCGGTGCCGGTGTCGATCGACCTGAAGGGCGTGAACTTCGACTTCGACAAGGCCACGCTGCGTCCGGATGCGGTCTCGATCCTGTCGGAGGCCACCGAGATCCTGAAGCGTTATCCGGAGCTCAAGGTCGAAGTCGCCGGTCACACCGACCTGTGCGGCAAGGACGCGTACAACCAGAAGCTGTCGGAGCGTCGCGCCACCACGGTGTACGACTACCTGACCAGCAATGGCGTGGACGCTGCTCGCCTCGTGGGCCCGATCGGCTACGGCGAGAGCCGTCCGCTGGAGCCGACCGAGCAGACCATGCCGGCCTGCAAGAACGAGAAGAACCGTCGCACCGAGCTGAACGTGCAGAACTAAGCTCGCGACGCGGGAGTCTCGGCAACGGGTCTCCGCACCGCAATCTTCGAAGCCCGGCCTTGTGCCGGGCTTCGTCGTTCGTCAGGCGAGCGGGGATCCGCCATGGCGTCGCCGTGATGCGCGCGTGACGCTGTTTTTCCGGCAGTTTTTGCGGTTGTCGCCAGTTGCATCGGCGCCTACACTGCCGACGCAACCCCGCGACGTTCCGGTCGCGGGGACGAATGGAAGGAGCCGTGCCATGCGCGCGATGATCGCTGTGTCGTTGTTGTTGCTCGCCGGAGTAGCGCAGGCGCAATCGGCGCAATGCGGTTCGATGGCGGCACCGGCTGCGCTGCCGATCCGTCCGACCGTGGTCGCGCCGATCGCGCCGGAACTGGTCGTGCCCAGCCATCAGCTCGGTGCGCCGACCGGCGTGCTGTCGCAGGCGTTCGATGAAGCACTCGCCGTGGACCAGGTGCTGTTCCGGCTGCGACTGGAAGGTTGCCAGGTGGCCAAGGCGTTGCCCGCTGCCGCTCCGGCGGCGGCGATGCCGAGCGCGAATGATCCGGCCGCCTACAAGCCCAAGACGCAGTTCGACAACACGCCTTGGCGGTTCGACATGAACCAGAACGGCAAGAAGATGACGGCCGAAGAGTTCGATGCCTGGATGAAGGCGAAAGGCGTGCGCGTGGCCAAGGGCAAGGGCGGCGCCGTGGCGCCGGCGGCAACGACGCCGGCCGCACCGGTCAAGGACGAGAAGAAGTGAGCACGCGGGGCGCATTCGCGCCCCGTTGTCCGCGTGGCACCACGCGCGCTGCGCGGGTGCTTGCGCAACGTCGCCCATGAAAGCGAGCGACATGAAGTCAGCGAATCGAGCGAGTCGATGATGGCGTCCGTGCCTCGCCACGGCCTTGCGCGCGTGCTTTCAAAACAGGGTGTGTGTTCGCGCAGCGAGGCCGCGCGCTGGATCCTGTCCGGTCGCGTCGAAGTCGATGGTCGCGTGATCCGCGATCCGGAGTTCCCGATCGTGCAGGGCCGCCACCGTGTCGTCGTCGACGGCAGCGAGCTCGGCCAGTCGCGGCGCATCCACCTGATGCTCAACAAGCCGCGCGGCCTGGTCACCACGACCCAGGATGAGCGCGGTCGAGATACCGTCTACCGGTGCTTCGACGGTGCCGGCCTGCCGTGGCTGGCGCCGGTTGGCAGGCTCGACAAGGCCAGCGAGGGCCTGCTGCTGTTCAGCAACGACCCCGCCTGGGCGGCCCGCATCACCGACCCGGAAACCGGTCCCGACAAGACCTACCACGTGCAGATCGACACGCTGCCGGACGAGGCGTTGCTGGCGGCACTGGTGGCCGGGGTGGACGAGGAAGGGGAGTGGCTGCGCGCCAGCCGGGTGAATCTGCTGCGCAGCGGCGAACGCAATGCCTGGCTCGAGATCGTCCTCGACGAAGGCCGCAACCGGCAGATCCGCAGGCTGCTTGCCGCGTTCGGGATCGACGTGCTGCGCCTGGTCCGGGTCGGCATCGGCCCGCTGGTGCTGGGAGATCTTGGCAAGGGGCAATGGCGTGAACTGAGCGAAGCCGAAGTGGCTGCACTGGTCTCGCCTCCCTGTTCATCTGAGTGTTGAATGCCGGCAGTGCCGGATTGTGGGCGGCATCACCTTTTTAACGTTTCCTTTGCGCGGTTTTGACGCCTACACTGCCGCCAACTTCGTCGTGGGGAGAGCTTGAGATGCGCAAGATGTCGATGGTGGTTTCGCTGCTGCTGGTGTCGGGAGTTGCCGCAGCGCATACGGGTATGAATGATCGTGGCCCGGCCGGCGCCACCCAGTCCGACGTCGCTCGTTCGGCCGTGCGCATGGATCAAGGCGTGATGGTTGCCGCCGGCAAGAAGACCAAGGCCGCCGAAGCCGCTCCGAAGGCCGAGGAAGCCAAGGCCGAGGTCGCAGCCGAATCCACGCTGCCGGGCGAGTACAAGCCCAAGACCCAGTTCGACAACACGCCGTACCGTTTCAACATGAACCAGAACGGCAAGAAGATGACCGCCGAAGAGTTCGATGCCTGGATGAAGTCGCGCGGCATCCGCGTCGCCAAGGGCGCACCGGCTGCCGGTGCCCAGCCCGCCGCTGCGCAGGGCGGCGCCCAGGTCGCGAGCGACGCCAAGGGCAAGTAAGCGCACCACATCCTCGTCGGATGCAAAGCAGAAGGCCGGTCAATGACCGGCCTTTTGTTTTCTTCAACCACATCACGCCACCAACCACATCACGTCACCAACCACATCACGTCATCCCGGCGAACGCCGGGATGACGGTGAGGGGTCGTCACGGTAAGTGAGTCCGTCGCCGTGCCTTGCTTTCGTCAGGCCTTCACCACACCCAGTTCGCGACCAATCTTCACGAACGCCGCGATTGCCTGGTCCAGTTGTTCGCGCGTGTGTGCGGCCGATATCTGCGTGCGGATGCGCGCCTGCCCCTGCGGCACCACCGGGAAGAAGAAGCCGATCGCGTAGATGCCTTCTTCCAGCAGCCGCGCTGCGAACTTCTGCGCCAGCGGTGCGTCATACAGCATCACCGGGCAGATCGGGTGCACGCCCGGCTTGATGTCGAAGCCGGCGGCGGACATCTGCTCGCGGAAATAAGCAGTGTTGGCGGCCAGCTGTGCGCGCAGTTCGCCTGCCGAAGAAAGCATCTCGAACGCCTTGATGCCGGCAGCGACCACGTGCGGCGGCAGCGAGTTGGAGAACAGGTATGGGCGCGAGCGCTGGCGCAGCATTTCGATCACTTCGCGGCGCGCGGTGGTGAAGCCGCCGAGCGCGCCGCCCATGGCCTTGCCCAGGGTGCCGGTGAAGATGTCGATCTTGTCCATCACGCCCTTCACTTCGGCCGAGCCGCGGCCGCTGGCGCCGAGGAAGCCAGTGGCGTGGCATTCGTCGATGTGCACGAGTGCGTTGTACTTCTTCGCCAGTGCGGTGATCTCGTCGAGCGGGGCGATGAAGCCGTCCATCGAGAATACGCCGTCGGTGGTGATCAGCTTGGTCCTGCAGCCAGCGGCATCGGCGGCCTGCAGTTGCTTCTCCAGGTCGGCCATGTCGCAGTTGGCGTAGCGGAAGCGCTTGGCCTTGCACAGGCGCACGCCGTCGATGATCGAGGCGTGGTTGAGGGCGTCGGAAATGATGGCGTCTTCTTCGCCGAGCAGGGGTTCGAACAGGCCGCCGTTGGCGTCGAAGCAGGCGGCGTAGAGGATGGTGTCCTGGGTGCCGAAGAAGTCGGCGATGGTCTGTTCGAGTTGTTTGTGCAGGTCCTGGGTGCCGCAGATGAAGCGCACCGAGGCCATGCCGAATCCGTGGGTGTCGAGTGCGGCCTTGGCGGCGGCGATCACGTCCGGGTGGTCGGCAAGGCCGAGGTAGTTGTTGGCGCAGAAGTTGAGCACGGTGCGGCCGTCTTCGAGGGTGATCTGCGCCGACTGCGGCGAGGTGATCACGCGCTCGGCCTTGAACAGGCCCTGGCTGCGGATGGTGTCGAGTTCTTCCGCGTAGCGGGCGGTCAGGGCAGGGGAGTCGGTCATGGCGGGATTCCGTCGGTGGCAGGGCGCTGCGGCAAGCGGGCATTTTAGCTGTTACGTGGTTGCTGCATGGGTAGTCGGGAATGTCGCGTGGCGCTGGCCGCGGAAGTGCGTCGTTCGCAGAGGCAAGAGCGCTGGCTGCGGAAGGGCGCCGTCCGCCGGGCTGGGGATTGCTCCGCCCCTTAGTCGGACATCCTGTCCGAATGCGGGGCGCGGGACATCCATGTCCCGCTGCGGAGCAATCCCCAGCCCGGCGGACGACGCTTCGGCAATTCGTTGCCCGGTCTTCGGTGGCCCTCACCCCAACCCCTCTCCCGTAAACGGGAGAGGGGCTTTATGTCGTCATCCCCGCGAAGGCGGGGACCCAGCGACGTTGCTTTCGCCGTCATGCCCTCACCCCAACCCCTCTCCCGTAAACTGGAGAGGGGCTCACACCGTCATTGGAAGACCGTCATCCCCGCGAAGGCGGGGACCCAGTGACGTTGCTCTCGCCGTCATGCCCTCACTCCAACCCCTCTCCCGCAAGCGGGAGAAGGGCTTCTAGCCGCGGCAACTGGTTACCATCCGCCCCATGAGCCCGAGCGTGCCCCTCCGCACCACGCTGCCGCTGTGGCCGCTGCCGTTCCTGGCTGCGCTGCTGCCGTTCGCGGTAAGCCACCTGGCGTGGTGGCTGTCGGTGCGCGACGGTCTGATTCCTTCCTGCAACCCGTACTGGGACGGTTGCGTGTCGATCAGCCGCGCGGCGCGATACGGTCTGGGCAACCATCTCTTTCGCATGGTGATGCTGCCGAGCGCGACGATCCAGGCGCTGTGCTGGCTGGCGGCTACCTCGTGGCTGCGTCAGCAATGGCAGGTGCGCGCGCGGGTGTTGCCGTGGCTGGGCCTGGCGACAGGTGTGTTTCTTGGCATGTACGCCACGTTTCTTGGCAGCGACGGCGAGGTTTATCAGGTGCTGCGCCGCTACGGCGTGTACCTGTACTTCGGCTGCAGCTACATCGCGTTGATGCTGGTGCTGCATGCGTTATCGAGCCTGCAACCGCGGCCGCGTGCCTACGCGCCGTTGCTGGCGGTCGCGTGGGGGTTCCTTGCCATTGGCGTAACCGCGGTCGCGCTGGCCTATGCGCTGGCCGCCACGCCGTATGGCGATCGCTGGGAGAACGTGCTCGAGTGGCACGTCGGATTGTGGCTGACCGCGATGTTCGCGACGCTGGCGTGGAACTGGTGGCGCGAGGGTCTGCGCGTGGCGTTGCTGGACTGACGGGCGCCTGGTTGCGCCCGTCAGTTGCGCCGGATCAGTTCAAGTCAATCAATTCCAGCTCAGCACGACCTTGCCGGCCTTGCCCGATTCCATCAGTTCGAAGCCTTGCTGGAAATCGTCGATCGGCAGCTGGTGCGTGAGCACCTTGCCGAGCGGGAAGCCGCCGAGCACGAGCTGCGTCATCTTGTACCAGGTCTCGTACATCTTGCGGCCGTACATGCCGTGGATGGTGAGGCCCTTGAAGATGATCTTGTCCCAGTCGGCGCCGGCGCCCTTGGGCATGATGCCGAGCATGGCGATCTTGCCGCCGTGGTACATGCAGTCGAGCATGTCGTTGAAGGCGCGCGCGTTGCCGCTCATCTCCAGGCCGACGTCGAAGCCTTCCATGTGCAGGTCGGCCATCACATCCTTGAGCGAGGTGTTGGCGACGTTGACCACGCGCGTGGCGCCCATGTCGGCGGCGAGCTTGAGGCGGTAGTCGTTGACGTCGGTCACCACCACGTTGCGCGCGCCGATGTGCTTGCAGATGCCGGCGGCGATGATGCCGATCGGGCCGGCGCCGGTGATCAGCACGTCCTCGCCGACCACGTCGAATTCCAGCGCGCAATGCGCGGCGTTGCCGTAGGGATCGAAGAACGCGGCCAGCTCGCTCGGGATCTGGTCGGGGATCGGCCACAGGTTGCTGGCCGGCATCACGATGTACTCGGCGAAGGCGCCGTTGCGGTTGACGCCGATGCCGATGGTGTTGGGGCACAGGTGCTGGCGGCCGGCGCGGCAGTTGCGGCAGTGGCCGCAGACGATGTGGCCTTCGGCCGACACGCGCTGGCCGATCTTGTAGCCGGTCACGCCCGGGCCGACTTCGGCGATGTGGCCGACGAATTCGTGGCCGATCACCAGGCCCGGCTTGATCGTGCGCTGGCTCCACTCGTCCCACAGGTAGATGTGCAGGTCGGTGCCGCAGATCGCGGTCTTTTCGAGCTTGATCAGGACTTCGTTCGGGCCGGGTGCGGGGACCGGCACCTCTTCCATCCAGATGCCCTTGCCAGCTTCGCGCTTGACCAGCGCCTTCATCGATTGCGTCATTGGGATCGTCCGCGGTTTGGCGGTAAAGAGACGGCAATTATACGCCGCCGACCCGGTCCGGCCGGTGGGCGGGTTTGCCCGGGGCGGCAGGATTGGCCTATCGTCGCCGGCTTCCCGAGCCGCCAGATTCAATTCATGTCCCCGCCCATGCCGACCATGCGCCACCGTTTGTCCGCCCTGTCCGTCTCGCTGTTGCTGGGCCTGGGAGTGGGCGCCGCCCATGCCGACGAGGGCATGTGGATGCCGTCGCAGCTGCCCGATATCGCCCGCCAGCTCAAGGCGGCCGGCTTCAAGGGCAAGCCCGGCGACCTCGCCGAGCTGGCGCGGCCGCCGATGAATGCGGTGGTCAAGGTCGGCGGCGCCAGCGGCGCGTTCGTGTCGAAGGATGGCCTGGTGCTGACCAACCACCACGTCGCTTTCGGTGTGATCCAGTACAACTCCAAGCCTGATCGCGACCTGATCAAGGACGGTTACATCGCCAGCGACCGCGCCGGCGAACTGCCCGCCAATCCCGACTATCGCGTCCTGGTCACGACCGGTTTCGACCGCGTCACCGACACCATCCTCGCTGATGCGCTCGGCAAGCAGGGTCGCGCCTATTACGACGCCGTCGACAGCGCCAGCAAGGCCGCGGTCGCCAAGTGCGAAAGCGAACCGGGCTATCGCTGCAGCATCGCCAACATGTACTACGGCACCGATTTCTATCTCGTGCGCCAGCTCGAGCTGCGCGATGTGCGCCTGGTCTACGCGCCGCCGAACGACATCGGCAACTACGGCGGTGAAGTCGACAACTTCGTCTGGCCGCGCCATGCCGGCGACTTCACGCTGCTGCGCGCCTACGTCGGCAAGGACGGCAAGCCGGCCGACTACTCCGCCGACAACGTGCCGTACGTGCCGCCGGCGCACCTGCAGATGTCGACGCGCAACGTCAAGGACGGCGATTTCGCCATGCTCGCCGGCTACCCGGGCGTGACGTTCCGTCATCGCATGGCGTCGGAGTTCGACAACCAGATCCAGTGGCAGCTGCCGTCGCGCGTGGCGCTGTACCAGCGCATGATCGATGTGGTCGAGGCCGGTGGCAGCAAGGATGAAGCCGCGCGCGTGAGCTACGCCTCGCAGGTGCGCGGCATGAAGAACACCCTCAAGCGCGCGCAGGGCGAACTCGATGGCCTGCGTCGCAGCGACGCGGCCAAGGTGCGTCGCGACGACGAGTCGGCCATGTACGCCTGGCTCGACAAGCAGGCCGATGCCGCCGCCACGCGCGCCGACATCGACCCGCGCAGGCGGTCATCGACCAGGGCGTGGCCACGCGCGAGCGCGACCAGTTGCTGGGCGCGATCCAGTCGCAGATGCAGTTGCTGCGTGCGGCGATCACGCTGCAGCGCTGGGCCGCCGAGCGTCCCAAGCCGGACACGCAGCGCGAGACCGGTTACCAGCAGCGTGATGAAGTGCTGATCACCGGTCAGCTCAAGCAGGTACAGAGGCGATACGCGCCGGCGATCGAGAAGGCACTGCTGACCGAACTGCTGACGCAGTACCAGGCGTTGCCTGTGACGCAGCGCGTGGCCGAGTTCGATGCGGTGTTCGGCACCAGGCCGGCGCAGCTGAAGACGCGGTTGGATGCGCTGTACGCAGGCACCAAGCTGGGTGACGAAGCCACGCGCCTGGGCGCGATGGAGTCCGACAGCGACACGCTGGCCAAATCTGACGACACGCTGCTCAAGGCGGCGGCGACGCTGCTGCCGGCAATCCAGCGCCTGGAAGACGAGAACAAGGCCAGCGCCGGCGAGCTGCTGCGTCTGCGCCCGGCCTACATGCGCGCGCTGATCGCCTATCGCAAGTCGCAGGGCCGCGCCGTCTACCCGGACGCCAACTCGACCCTGCGCGTGAGCTATGGCCGCATCAGCGCGATGGACCCGCGCGATGGCGTGCACTACCTGCCGCTGACCACGGTGCAGGGCATCGTCGAGAAGCACACCGGCGAGGAGCCGTTCAACGCGCCGCAGCCGCTGCTTGACGCGATCGCCAAGGGCGACTTCGGCAGCACCGCCGAGCTGAGCCTGGGCACGCAGACGGTGGACCTGATGACCAACCTCGATACCACCGGTGGCAACTCCGGTTCGCCGGTGCTCGATGCAAAGGGCGACCTGATCGCCCTGAACTTCGACAGCAACTGGGAGGCGGTGAGCGCGAGCTGGATGTTCGATCCGCGCTACAAGCGTGCGATCCATGTCGACATGCGTTACCTGCGCTGGCTGCTGGCGAAGGTGTATCCGGCGCCGCATCTGCTCAGGGAAATGAACCTGCCGGCGGAATGAGGACAGGGAACATTCAGGATCCTTCTCCCGCTTGCGGGAGAAGGTGCCCGGAGAGCCTGCCCCGTACTTGATACGGCGGCGGATGAGGGCGATTTTGATTTCTCGCGGCGGCTGCCCTCACCCCAACCCCTCTCCCGTAAACGGGAGAGGGGCTCAGGCGATGGGCTAGACTCGCCCGTTGATCTTCCTGCTCGGAGTGGATGCATGCGTCTTGCGGTGTTGGCAGTTGCGGTACTGGGTGCGATGGCCGGCGTCGGCGTCGCCCGGGCAGGCGAGGGCATGTGGGTGCCGCAGCAGTTGCCGGAAATCGCCGGCCCGCTCAAGAAGGCCGGCCTCAAGCTCAATCCCAAACAATTGGCCAACCTCACCGGCGACCCGATGGCCGCGGTGGTCTCGCTGGGCGGTTGCACCGCCAGCTTCGTTTCGCCGCAGGGCCTGGTGGTGACCAATCACCACTGTGCCCATGGCGCGATCCAGCTCAACTCCACGCCCGACAAGAACCTGATGAAGGACGGCTTCAACGCCGCCACGCAGGGCGAGGAAGTTTCCGCCGGACCCAATGCGCGCATCTATGCGCTCGACACGATCCAGGACGTGACCCGCCAGGTGCAGGACGCGATCGCGGCTGCACCCGACGCGATCGGGCGCACGGCTGCCCTGGAGAACATCGAGAAGCAACTGGTGGCCTCGTGCGAGCGCGAAGCCGGATTCCGCTGCCGCCTGTACAGCTTCTCCGGCGGCAATGCCTATCGGTTGTTCCGCAACCTCGAGATCCGTGACGTGCGCCTGGCCTATGCGCCGCCCGGCGGCGTCGGCAACTTCGGTGGCGAAGGCGACAACTGGACCTGGCCGCGCCATACCGGCGACTTCGCGTTCTATCGCGCGTATGTCGGCAAGGACGGCAAGCCCGCCGCGTACTCGCCCGACAACGTGCCCTACCGGCCCAGGGCCTGGCTGAAGTTCGCCGACAAGCCGCTGGTGGCCGGTGACTTCGTGATGGTGGCCGGTTACCCGGGTCGCACGGCGCGCTATGCGCTGACCGAGGAGTTCGAGGAAACCGCGAACTGGACCTATCCGACCATCGGCGGCCACTACAAGGATCTGGTCGCACTGGTCCAGGCCGAGGGGCGCAGGAACCCCGATGTCGCGGTGAAGTACGCCAACACCGTGAAGGGCTGGCAGAACACGATGAAGAACTACGACGGCCAGCTCGCCGGCTTCAAGCGCATCGACGCCGCCGGCCGCAAGCAGGCCGAGGAAACCGCGGTGCTGGAATGGTTGCGCCAGCAGGGCGGCCAGGGCGAGGCGGCACTGGCCGCGCACGCCAAGCTGGTGAAGCTCGACGATGCGGCCCGCTTCAATCGCGAACGCGACCTGGTATTCGGGCAGCTGCGCAGCACCGGCGTGCTCGGCGCGGCGACGCAGCTGTACCGGCTTTCGCTCGAGCGCGCCAAGCCCGATGCGCAGCGCGAGCAGGGCTACCAGCAGCGTGACCTGGCGACGTTCGAAGGCGGCATGCGGCAGATGGAGCGTCGTTACGTGCCGGCCATGGATCGCCAGCTGCAGGCCTACTGGTTGCGCGAGTACACCAAGCTGCCGGCATCGCAGCGCATCGCCGCGATCGAGAAGTGGCTCGGTGGCAGCGACGACAAGGCGATCAACCGCGCCCTCGACAAACTCGCCAGGACCAACCTTGGCATCACCGAGCAGCGGCTGAAGCTGATGTCGGCCAGCAGCGCCGAGCTGGAAAAGAGCAAGGACCCGGCGATGCAGTTTGCCGTGGCGATCATGCCGACCGTGCTGCAGCTGGAAAGCGAAGGCAAGGCCCGCGCCGGCGACGCCTTGCTGGCGCGCCCGCTGTACCTGCAGGCGGTGGCGGACTACCGCAAGAGCAAGGACCAGTTCGTCTATCCCGACGCCAACTCCTCGCTGCGCATCACCTTCGGCAATGTCACCGGCTATACCAAGCTAGATGGCAGCAAGCAGGTTCCGTTCACGCGTCTGGAGGAGGTCGCGGTGAAGGCGACGGGCCAGGATCCGTTCAATGCGCCCCAGGCGCTGCTCGATGCGGTTGCGGCGAAGAACTACGGGGGGCTGGCCGACAAGAAACTCGGCACGGTGCCGGTGAACTTCCTGTCCGACCTGGACATCACCGGCGGCAATTCCGGATCGCCCGTGCTCGACGCGCAGGGCAAGCTGGTGGGCCTGGCGTTCGACGGCAACTGGGAATCGGTGAGCAGCAACTGGGTGTTCGATCCGGCGATGACGCGGATGATCTCGGTCGACCAGCGCTACATTCGCTGGGTCATGCAGGAGGTCTATCCGGCGCCGCAACTGCTGCAGGAGCTGGGTGTTCCGAAGAGGTAACTGTCGTCCCGAACGCAGTGAGGGGCCTGCTTCACAGCAGATCCTTCGCTGCGCTCAGGATGACAAGGTGATGCTCAGGATGACAGTGGCAGACTCTTACTCCTGCCGCGGCAGCTCGTAGTCAAACGCGTAGAAGTGCGTGCCATCGCGGATGTCGATGGTCATGCGCCCGCTGAGACCCTTCAGCTCGCCGGTGCCCGAGTCCGGCACCACGCTCACCGTCAGTGTCGGTGCGCCGCGGTCGAGCGTGCCGTTGTGCTGGGTGAGGAAGGCGCCGACGCGGCCATCGAGCGTTCCGGAAATGCGCTCGACCGCGACGTAGGCCGCCGAACCTTCGACTTCGGTGCCGACCGCGAGCATGTGCACCACCGACGTGGCATCGAGCGTGCCGTGGAAGCGCTTGTCGAAACGGAAGTGGCCGGCGACGACGCCATCGCCCAGGTCGCAACCGCCTTCCGGCGTGCGCTTGACTTCGAATTCGCCTTTCACCTGCTGTGCCATGGTCGTGCTCCTTGCGGCCGATCTGAAGGGTATGCACTGAATCCTCGCGCACGGCCACGGCGGTTGCCAGTGCAACGGTTGTGCCGCCGCCGGCATTTGCCTAGGCTGCGCAGCTGTCGTCCCATGGACCGTCGTCCCCACAGACCAGAGCATGCGCATCCTCTTAGCCCGTCACGGCGAGACGCCGTGGAACGCCGAAGGCCGCTACCAGGGCCAGGAAGACATCCCATTGTCGCCGGTCGGCATCGGCCAGGCGCGTGCGCTGGGCGAGCGCCTGCGCGACTTGTCGATCACCCGCGCCGTGGCCTCGCCGCTGACGCGGGCCCGCCAGACCGCCGAGTTCGCCCTGGGCGAGCGCGATCTGCCGCTGACCCTCGATCCGGGCCTGATGGAAATCGCCCACGGCACCTGGGAAGGCCTGCTCGCCAGCGAAATCCGCGAGCGCGACGGCGAGCGTCTGCAGGCCTGGCGCGATGCGCCGCATGAAGTGCTGATGCCCGAAGGCGAGTCGCTGCAGCATGTGTTCGACCGTGCCTGGCCGGCTTTCGCCCGCGCCACCGAAGGCCTGGGCGATGGCGACACCCTGCTCGTGGTCGCCCACGACGCGGTCAACCGCGTGCTGCTGTGCCACGTGCTGGGCATCCCGCTGGCGCGACTGTGGGGCTTCCGCCAGGCGCCGACGACGATCAACCTGCTCGAAGGCCCCGACGTCGACCGTCTCGACGTGGTCCGCCTCAACGACTGCAGCCACCACACGCTGCTGTTCGGCGAAGCGGTGCACCGGGCCCTGTAAGCGCCGTGTCGTAGGAGCGAGCTTGCTCGCGATCGGGCGCTGATCGAAGCTGATCCGCCCGATCGCGAGCAAGCTCGCTCCTACGGGAAGGGGGGAGTCGGGCGATAATGCGCGCCATGACCCGCACGCTTGCCGACTGGCTCGAGTACATCGAGCGCATCCATCCCAAAACCATCGACATGGGCCTGGAGCGCATCGGCGAGGTCGCCAGGCGCCTGCGCCTGAAGCGCCCGGCGAAGAAGGTCATCAGCGTCGGTGGCACCAACGGCAAGGGCTCCACGGTGGCCTTCATCGAGGCGATCGCCCGCGCCGCGGGCCGCACGGTCGGCGCCTACACCTCGCCGCACCTGCTGGCCTACAACGAGCGCATCCGCATCGACGGTGCCGACGTCGGCGACGCCGACCTGATCGCCGCCTTCGAAGCCATCGAGGCGGCCCGCGGCGAGGTCGAGCTGACCTATTTCGAGTACGGCACGCTGGCGGCGCTGTGGCTGTTCGAACGCGCCGGGCTGGACCTGGCGATCCTCGAGGTCGGCCTGGGTGGGCGCCTGGATGCCACCAACCTGGTCGATGCCGATGTCGCGGTCGTCACCACCGTCGACCTCGATCACCAGGACTACCTCGGCGACGAGCGCGAGGCGATCGGCGCCGAGAAGGTCGGGATCGCGCGGATGGGCAAGGCGCTGGTGCTGGGCGACGACGATCCGCCGTCGAGCGTGCTCGGCCACGCCTACCGCATCGGCGCGTCGACCTGGCGCATCAGCAACGATTTCTTCTTCGAAGTGCTCCCCGTCGAGCTGGACGGCAATGGCGAACTGCTGCCGCCGCGCTGGCGCTGGCGCGAGGTCGGCTACCGCCAGGAGCTGCCGATGCCGCGTCTGGCGGCGCCGGTGCAACTGCGTAATGCCGCCGTCGCCATCGCCGCCCTGCGCGCGCTGGGCAAAGCCGTGCCGCGTGCAGCCATCGCCGAGGGCGTCGCCAATGCGCAAGTCAGTGGCCGGTTGCAGCGCTTCGACCGCGGCGGCGTCGAGGTCGTGGTGGATGTCGGCCACAACCCGCAGGCGGCGCGTGCGCTGTCGGCGTGGCTGGCCGCCAACCCGGTTGCCGGCACGGTGCACGCGGTCTATGCGGCGCTGTCGGACAAGGACGCGGCCAGCGTGGTCGACGCGATCGCGCCGCAGGTCGCGCATTGGCACCTGGCGGGCCTTCCAGGACCGCGCGGTGGCAGCGTCGAAGGGTTGGCAACGCGCTTGCAGGGCACCCGGGCGGCGACAGCAACACGTCATGAGCAGGTCGAGGATGCGCTGCAACAGGCGCAGGCGCAGGCACGTCCGGGGGATCGGGTGCTGGTGTTCGGTTCGTTCCATACCGCCGCCGCCGCGCTGGAGTGGCTCGGCCGCGACTGAACGATGCGGCGCGATCCCTTTTCACCGGACCGCGGTCGCGGCGGGCGGCGAGGGTATAATTCGCACGGCAATCCGCCTGCGGTGTGCGAGACCCGATGGAACCTGCCCTGAAACAGCGACTGATCGGCGCGACGGTACTGGTCGCGCTGGCAGTGATCTTCCTGCCCATGCTGATCAAGGGCCCGGCGCCCGAAAGCGGAGCCTCCGACGTTCCCCTCAAGCTTCCCGATGCCCCGCAGGGCGAATTCGAGACGCGAGAGTTGCCATTGGTTACCCCCGGCCAGGCGCCGCAAGGTGGCGCGGTCGGTATGGACGCAGGCGACGCCGACAGACTGGCGACGGTCGATACCACGCACGCAGCGTCGCCCGATGACGCCACGCCCGCACCTGCCGGCACCGCGGGAGGCGATTACGCCGTGAGTTTCGGCAGCTACGCCTCCGCAGCCGACGCCGACCGTGTGGTGAAGGCGCTGACTTCGGCGCAGTTGCCCGGTTTCCAGGAGGCAGCACCGGGCAGCGGTGGCCGTACCCTTTATCGCGTCCGCATCGGACCGTATGCGACCCAGGCCGAGGCCGAGGCCGCGCGCCTGCAATCGGCGCGCGTGCGCAGCGACGTCGGTGCCAGGGTCGTGACCTTGAATGCCGCCGCGGATGCGGATGCCGCCGCGCCGGCGGCGCAGACCGCGGCCGTGCAGCCCGCACCGGCGGTGTCGGCGGCGGTACCGCTGGCCGACTCGACGCCGGCAGCGCGACCGGCGCCGCTGCCGCCGGAGCCGTCCAAGCCGGCGACCAAGCCTGCCGTCGAGGCCCCGGCCAAGCCCGTCACCAGGCCAGCACCGACCACGGTCGCCAGCGCCGCCCCAGCGGCAGCGCCGGCCCGGCCGGCCGCCGCCGATACCGGGTTTGCCGTGCAGCTGGGCGCCTTCGGCAGCGCCGAGGAAGCCGGCAAGCTGCGTGACCGCGCCCGCGCGGCCGGCTTCAGCGCCTTCGTCGAGCAGGTCCGGACCGACAAGGGCGTGCTCAACCGGGTCCGGGTCGGGCCGGTGGCCAGCCGTGCCGATGCCGACCAGCTCAAAGGCCAGGTCGCGGCGAAGCTCGGCGTCGGCGGCATTGTCCGACCGCACCCCTGACCCCATCTAGGCCGGGTAGACCATGAGCGCACATGAGTGCCCCACTACATGAGCGCGATTGACTGGGTGCTGCTGGCGGTGGTGGCGGCATCGGCCCTGTTCGGGTTGATGCGGGGCTTCGTCGGCGTGCTTGCTTCGCTGGCGGCCTGGGTGCTGGCCGGATGGGCGGCATTCCGGTTCGGTGCGCAGGTCGCGCTGGTCCTGGCCGGTGATGGCGACGCCGGTCCCGGCGAGCTGCTCGCCGGTTACGCGCTGAGTTTCATCTGCGTGCTCATCGTGGTCGGCCTGGTGGGCTGGCTGGTACGCAAGCTGGTGCAGTCGGTCGGCCTGTCCGGGCTGGACCGGTTGCTGGGCCTGGTACTGGGCCTGGCGCGTGGCGCGTTCGTCGCCTGCGCGCTGGTGCTGCTGCTGGGCCTGACGGCGATGCCAAGCGAGCCGCAGTGGCAGCGCTCGCAGGTGGTGCCGGTGTTCGTTCCGGGTGCGCAGTGGCTGCGTACCTGGCTGCCCGACTGGGTGGCCGCGCAAGTCGACCTGGATGGTCGCGAAGAAGCACTACCGGCACCGCAATCGCCGGCACATGGACCGTCACATGATTCGGGGCAGGCATTGCCTGCGCCGGTCAGCGAGGCCTGACGGCCGCGCCCGCAACAACCCTCTTTACTCAGCAGGACTCATCACCATGTGCGGCATTCTCGGTATCGTCGGCCATAACGACGTCGCGGCGCAGCTCTACGACGGCCTGACGGTGCTGCAGCATCGCGGCCAGGACGCCGCCGGCATCGCCACCGCCAACGGCAGCAAGCTGCGGGTGCACAAGGGCAATGGCCTGGTCAGCGAGGTCTTCGACGCCAAGGCGATGGCCCTGCTGGAAGGACGCGTCGGCATCGGCCATTGCCGGTATCCCACCGCCGGCAGCGAGGGCTCCGACGAGGCGCAACCGTTCTACGTCAACTCGCCCTTCGGCATCGCCCTGGCCCACAACGGCAACCTGATCAACACCGACGCGCTACGCCGCGAGGTGTTCGAGCAGGACCGCCGCAACGTCAACACCGAGTCGGACTCGGAAGTGCTGCTGAACGTGTTCGCGCATGAGCTCGACACGCAGAAGGCGCTCAACCCCGAGGCCACGTTCCGCGCCATCGAAGGCGTGCACAAGCGCTGCGTCGGTGGCTTCGCGGTGGTCGCCACCGTGCTTGGCCTGGGCCTGGTCGCGTTCCGCGATCCCAACGGCATCCGTCCGCTGGTGCTGGGCAAGCGCCAGGGCAACGGCCAGGACGAGTACATGGTCGCCTCCGAATCGGTCGCCCTCGACCTGCTTGGTTTCGAGCGCCTGCGCGACGTCCGTCCCGGCGAGGCGATCGTGATCACTCCGCGCGGCGAACTGTTCACGCGCCAGTGCGCCGAGCCGCGCATGCATACGCCGTGCATCTTCGAGTACGTCTACTTCGCCCGCCCCGATTCGATGATGGACGAGGTTTCGGTGCACAAGGCGCGCATGCGCATGGGCCAGAAGCTCGGCGAGAAGATCCTGCGCCTGCGTCCGGACCACGACATCGACACCGTGATCCCGATCCCCGACACCTCGCGCGACGCCGCGCTGGAAATCTCCAACGTGCTGGGCGTGAAGTACCGCGAGGGTTTCATCAAGAACCGCTACGTCGGCCGCACTTTCATCATGCCGGGGCAGGGCGAGCGCGCGAAGTCGGTGCGCCGCAAGCTCAACCCGATCCCGCTGGAGTTCCGCAACCGCGTCGTGCTGCTGGTCGACGACTCGATCGTGCGCGGCACCACCTCCAAGCAGATCGTGCAGATGGCGCGCGACGCCGGTGCGCGCAAGGTCTACCTGGCCTCGGCCGCGCCGCCGGTGCGCTTCCCCAACGTCTACGGCATCGACATGCCGTCGGCCGAAGAGCTGGTCGCGCACGACCGCACCGACGATGAAGTGCAGACGCTGCTCGGCTGCGACTGGCTGATCTACCAGGACCTGTCGGACCTGGAAGAGGCGGTGTCCGGGCCCAAGCACAACATCGAGTATTTCGATTCGTCGTGCTTCAACGGCGAATACGTCACCGGCATCGAGCCGGGTTACTTCGAGCGCATCAAGCAGCTGCGCTCGGACGAAGCCAAGAAGACGCGGAGGGCCTGAGCCATGCACGAACTTCGCCGAATGATGATCCCTGACGACGAGAACGGCCAGGTGCTGCGGCAGATGCTCGACGACGGCGACGACCTGGACGTGCCGCGCGGGATCGAGTTCTTCCATGTGTTCGCCGAGCAGGAGGACGCCGACGCCTTCGTCGAAGCCGCCGCCGCATTGCCCGACCTGATGGTCGAGGATGCCGAGGTGGACGAGGAAGGCATCTGGCAGGTGTGCGTGGTGCGCGTGATGGCACCGTCGCACGCGGCCATCACGGCGCTGGAACTTCAACTGGGCGAGTTGGCCGAGTCTCACCGCGGCTATGCCGATGGCTGGGGCTGCCCGCCGGCGGATGAGACCGCGCACTGACCCTGGTATGGACGGCTCGCTGTTTTCCGCGGCGCGGGCCTGCCTCGACGCATCCACGCCGGACGACAAGCTGGCGCTGACATTCGCCGCGGCCGAAGCTTTCGCCCGCGGCGAGCTGGTAGTCGACGATCACGCACCTTTGCCTGAGCCGATCCGCATGCCCGGGAGGCCGCAGCGCCCGCTGCTGGTGCATCCACGCGACCTTCCCAGGCGCGGCTTCGGCACCAGCGACGGTCGCGCGGCGTTCGTCCACGCCATTGCCCACATCGAGTTCAACGCGATCGACCTGGCATGGGACGCGGCGTACCGGTTTCGTGGCATGCCCGCCGATTTCTACGCCGACTGGGTAAGCGTGGCCGCCGACGAGGCGCGCCACTTCGCGATGTTGCGTGCGCGCCTGCAGGAGTTCGGCCGCGACTACGGCGACTTCGATGCCCACAACGGCCTGTGGGAGATGGCCGAGAAGACCGCACACGATGGCCTGGCGCGGATGGCGCTGGTGCCGCGCGTGCTGGAGGCACGTGGCCTGGATGTGACGCCGGCGATGATCGTCAAGCTGCGTTCGCTCGGCGATGACGCCACTGCCGACATTCTTGAAGTGATCCTGCGCGAGGAAGTCGCGCACGTCGCCGCCGGTTCGCGCTGGTTCCGCTGGTATTGCGAGCGCGCCGGCGTTGCCCCTGCGCCGCGTTTCCGCGAGTTGCTCGCCGAATATGCGCGTGCGGTGCTGTACGGCCCGTTCAATCACTCCGCGCGCAGTGCGGCGGGGTTCGACGACGAGGAACTGGCTGCGCTGGAAAAGCTGGCGGGATAACCGCGGTAATCCGTCATCCCGGCGAACGCCGGGATCCATTTGCCGTTGACGTTGCTCGACAGTCGCTGGGTTCCCGCCTACGCGGGAATGACGGGGTGGTGGCGCAATCACGATCTCTCACCGTCATCCCCTTGTCCCGTCATCCCGGCGAACGCCGGGATCCAGGCCCGCAGTGCATCAGCCCCTGTCACCGTCGTCCCGGCGGACGCCGGGACCCAGGCCGTCACGGATCCAGCCTTGTCACCGTCATCCCGGCGAACGCCGGGATCCATTGGCCGTTGACGTTGCTCGACAGTCGCTGGGTTCCCGCCTACGCGGGAATGACGGGGTAGTTCGCGGGAATGACGATGCGCTCAACCAATCGCCTGCAAATCGTACCCATCCGGACTCACCCGCAGCACCGACCCCTGGTCGTACCAGTCGCCCAGCACGATGCGCAGGCAGGCATGTCCATCGACGTCCAGTTCATGCATCGCCGGGCGATGGGTATGGCCGTGGATCATCGTGTCGATACCGTAGCGGCTGAAGGTGCCAGCCACCGTCGCCGGCGCGACGTCGGTGATGGTTTCCATCGTGCCCTGGGTCTTGAGCCCGCTCTGATGCGCCTTGCTGGCCGCGCGCGCCTGCTGGGCAAAGGCGATGCGTGCCGCCAGCGGTTGCGACAGGAACTGCACCTGCCACTGCGGATGGCGCGTCTGCGCGCGGAACTGCTGGTAGGCGACATCGTCGGTGCACAGCAGGTCGCCGTGCAGCACCAGCGTCGGGCGGCCGTACAGCATCACCACCGACGGGTCCGGCAGGATCCGCGCGCCGGCGCGGCGCGCGAAGTCGTCGCCGAGCAGGAAGTCGCGATTGCCGCGGATGAAATACACCGGCACGCCCGACTGGTTCAGTGCATGCAGTTCGCCGGCGACGAAGGCGCCGGTGTCGGACGGATCGTCGTCGCCGACCCAGGCTTCGAACAGGTCGCCGAGGATGTACAGCGCATCGGAACCACGGGCTTCGTTACGGATGAACTGGCCAAACAGTTGTGTGATCTGCGGGCGCTCGGCGTCGAGGTGAAGGTCGGAAATGAACAAAGTGGTCATGGTGGGATTCTAGGGCACCGCGTTGCGGCTGCGGCCGGCGGGTCCTTCAACTCCGCGCCTGCGGCGCTACGCTCGGGACGAACGGTCAGGGAATCGGTGGGCCGGCCCCCACTCCGGTAAAATCCCCGCTTTCCGCCGTCCGAGCCCCCCGCATGAGCTGCCGTACCCGTTTCGCCCCCAGTCCCACCGGCTACCTGCACATCGGCGGCGCACGCACCGCGCTGTACTGCTGGCTGGAAGCGCGGCGTCGCGGCGGGCAGTTCATCCTGCGCGTGGAGGACACCGACCGCGAGCGCAGCACTCAGGCGGCGATCGA
Source organism: Lysobacter sp. Soil_N_23 (assembly GCF_057656135.1). NCBI lineage: Bacteria > Pseudomonadati > Pseudomonadota > Gammaproteobacteria > Lysobacterales > Lysobacteraceae > Lysobacter > Lysobacter sp. Soil_N_23. The sequence continues at coordinate 28,377 of NZ_JBDGKY010000024.1, read as the reverse complement.
CGCGATCCTGGAGGCGATGGACTGGCTGGGCCTGGGATACGACGAAGGCCCGATCTACCAGACCCAGCGCCTGGATCGCTACCGCGAGGTCGCCGAGCAGATGGTCGCGGCCGGCACCGCGTACTACGCGTACGAGACCAAGGCCGAGCTCGAGGCCATGCGCGAGGCCGCCATCATCGCCGGCGACAAGCCGCGCTACAACGGCGCCTATCGCGAGCGCAACGAGGGCTATCGCGATGATCCCAACCGCGTCATCCGCTTCAAGAACCCGTACGACGGCGTGGTCGCCTGGGACGACAAGGTCAAGGGTCGCATCGAGTTCGCCAACGGTGAGCTCGACGACCTGGTGATATTCCGTTCCGACGGCTATCCCACCTACAACTTCGCCGTGGTGGTCGACGATCTCGACATGGGCATCACCGATGTCGTGCGCGGCGACGACCACGTCAACAACACCCCGCGCCAGATCAACATTTACCGCGCACTGGGGGCCGAAGTCCCGTATTTCGCCCACCTGCCGATGATCCTCGACCCGGAGGGCGCCAAGCTGTCCAAGCGCACCGGCGCCGCCGACGTCATGCAGTACCGCGAGATGGGCTACCTGCCGCACGCGCTGCTCAACTACCTGGTGCGACTGGGCTGGTCGCACGGCGACCAGGAAGTGTTCTCGATCGCGCAGATGACCGAACTGTTCGACCTCAAGGACGTCAATTCCAAGGCCTCGCGCCTGGATCCGGCCAAGCTGGGTTGGCTCAACCAGCAGTACCTGAAGGCCGACGACCCGGCCGAGGTCGGCGAGCACCTGCAGTGGCACCTGCGCGAGCACGGCTATGACCTCGACAAGGGGCCGGCGGCGAAGGACGTCGTCATCGCCCTGCGCGACCGCGTGCAGACGCTCAAGGAGATGGCCGAGCGTGCCGCGGTGTGGTTCCAGCCGCTGACGCATTACGACGATGCCGCGGTCGCCAAGCACCTGGTCGCGGCCGCGCGCGCGCCGCTCGCCGATGCGCGTGAGCGACTGGCAGGCCTGTCGCAGTGGAGCGCCGAGAGCGTGTCGGCGGCCCTGCACGAGACCGCCGAAGCGCTCGCCATCGGCATGGGCAAGGTCGCCCAGCCGCTGCGCGTGGCCATCACCGGTACGCAGGTCAGCCCGGACATCTCCCAGACCGTCTACCTGGCGGGACAGGGCGAGGCCGTGGCGCGCATCGACGCGGCCCTTGCAAAAGTGCCGGCCGGGGCCTAAATCGAGTGCTAGCCTGACGATCCGCTGATGAGCCACCACGACCACGCCTGCACCGACCCCAAGCACCACGTCCACGATGGCGACGCCTTCGTGCAGGAGGTGGAGCGGTCGTGCGAGCAGCGTGGCCTGCGGCTCACGCCGATCCGCGCGCACGCGCTGCGCCTGATCGCCGATGCCGGCCGGCCGGTCAAGGCCTACGAACTGCTCGACCAGATGAAGGCCACGCACGACGCCGCGGCGCCGCCGACGGTGTACCGCGCGCTCGACTTCCTGCTCGAGCACGGCTTCATCCACAAGCTGGCCTCGATCAACTCCTACGTCGGCTGCCACCATCCGGGCGCGGCGCAGCATGCGGTGCCGTTCCTGATCTGCGACCGTTGCCAGTCGGCGACCGAGCTCGAAGACGAGCGCATCGTCGAACTGCTCGATGCGCGCGCGCGCGCGCTGGGTTTCACCGCTCAGGCGCAGACGCTGGAAGTGCACGGCGTCTGCGCGGACTGTACGGGCAAAGAGGCGGCCTGAGCCAAGCAGGATGGTCGCCGACCGGGATGCGTGCTACTCGTACGCGACCGTTTTCACGGACAGCTGCGATCGCGCTGTTCCGCGCTCGCGCATGTAGTCGGCGAAGTAGTCGAGCAACTCGAACTGCGCTTCCTGCGGCAGGAGCCGTAGCGCGCTCGTGTGGCGCGGCACCAGTTCGTCCGGGGTGCGAGGCGCCTGGAGGCGCGGGTCGCGGGTCGAAAGGACGATCTCGCCGCTGAAGTAGATCGTTCCGTCCGATGCGTGTGTAGCGCCGAGCGTGACCAGGCTGGTCAACACCACGGCGCTTGCTGCGAGAACATTCATTGCGACCTCCGGAGGAAGAAGTCGGACACCGTCCGTGGCGACAGTCCGGGTCGCCAGCCGGCAACCGTCGCTTGCATTGCGCGCCGTCGTGGCCCGGATGCCGGGCAAGACGTGGCGCATGGGAATTTTCCCCACCCCATGTGCAGCTTCTGTTTGTGCGCTGCGGGTGTCGCATTGCCCTCAGGCCCGACTGTGAAGATCGACCCGATTCCGGCAATGGCAATTGCTGCTTTTGAGGATCACGCTGCCGCTGGCTGCAAAACGGGCCGGCTCTCGCGAATCGGCAGGTTGGCAACCGCCGCCGCGCCCGCCAGGGCCATGTCGGCGTACCACATCCAGCTGTAGTCGCCGAAGCGTTCCATCACCAGACCGCCGACCCAGGCGCCGAAGAAACCGCCGAGCTGGTGCGACAGCAGGGTCAGGCCGAACAGCGTGCCCAGGTAACGCGGACCGAACAGCTTGCCGACCAGGCCGGCGGTGGGCGGCACGGTGGCCAGCCAGGTCAGGCCGAGTCCCGCCGAGAACACGAAGAAGGTCAGCGGCGTCGGCGGCGAGACGAGGTAGATCGCGATCATCACCGCGCGGCTGGCGTACATTGCCGCGAGCAGATGCTTCATCCGGTAACGCTGGCCAAGCCAGCCGGCGCCGAGGCTGCCGGCGACGTTGAACAGACCTATGAGCGCCAGCGATATCGCCGACACGCTCGCCGGCAAACCGCACAGTGCGATCTCTCCCGGCAGGTGCGTGACCAGGAAGGCGATATGCACGCCGCAGGTGAAGAAGCCCAGGTGCAGCAACCAGTAGCTGCGATCGCGCAGGGCGATGTGCAACTGCTGGCGCAGGCTGATCCCGGCAGCAGCCTGAGAGTGTGTCGTCGCGTCGTCCTCGGCGCGACGTCGCAGCGGCCAGGCCAGCGGCAGCGTTGCCAGTGCCGACAGCGCCAGTGTCCACATCGCGGCCGCCCAGCCGGCCGCGCTGATCACCGCCTGCACCAGTGGCGCGAACAGGAACTGCCCGAACGAGCCACCGGCATTGATGACGCCAGCCGCCATCGAGCGCTTCTCGGCGGGCATGTGCCGTGCGGTCGCGCCGATCAGGATCGAGAAACTGCCCGCACCTGCGCCTGCGGCCGACAGCACGCCAACCGTCAGCAGCAGGCCCCAGGAGGAGTCCAGTACCGGCGCCAGCACCATGCCGACGGCCAGCAGCAGACCGCCGAAGACCAGCACGCGCCCCGGGCCTTTCTGGTCGGCGATCGCGCCGAACACCGGTTGCACCGCGCCCCAGACGAACTGGCCGACGGCGAGGGCGAAACTGATCTGCGCCACGCCCAGTCCGGTGCTGCGTCCGATCGGTGCGACGAACAGCCCCAGCGACTGGCGCACGCCCATGGTGATCATCAGCATGGCGGTCGCCGCCAGCACCAGCGGCCAGTAGCGGGTCATGGCGTGGGGAAGGGGTTGCGCGATTGCGGTGCTCATGCGCGAGCTCCGCTGTCGAGCGAATGTGCGGCCTGGTCGAGACGCGCATGCAGGGCGTCCATGTTGGCCTTGCCCATGCTGGCCTCGATCGCGTCCTGGGCCTGGCGCCAGATCGGCTGCGCGCGAGCCACCAGGCGCTTGCCGTTGGCAGTGACCTTGACCAGGCGCTGGCGCGCATCCTCGCCGCTGGCCAGTTCGACCCAGCCGGCGGCGATGAGCGGCTTCACGTCGCGGCTGAGCGTGGTGCGGTCCATCCCCAGTTCACGGGCCAGTTCGCCCAAGGCCCGCGGGCGGGCGCTGGCACGGCGCAGGATCGAGTACTGGTTGATGTTGATGCCGACCTGGGCCAGCTCGCGGTCGTAGCGCTGGCTGACCAGCCGCGCCAGTTTGCGCAGACGGAAGCAGGTGCATTGGCTGTGGGTAGGGGTTTCCATAAAGGTGCATATACACCTATTTTGGAAAAACGGAAAGGCTATCTCCATATGGCAAGTGGAACGTCCATGGATCCCCGCCTTCGCGGGGATGACGGGGTGATGGCGCGAACGATCATTCACTCGTCCCCTGTCCCGTCATCCCGTGTCCCGTCATCCCGGCGAACGCCGGGATCCAGGCCCGCAGCCGGTCAGTCCGGTCACCCTTTGCCGCTTGTGCCGTCATCCCGGCGAACGCCGGGATGCATTTGCCGTTGATGTTGCTTGAAAGTCGCTGGGTCCCCGCCTTCGCGGGGATGACGGTATGCGGATGCGGGTGCGGTGACGGTGCGGATGCGCGTGCGTCTGCGGCGTGCGTCAGAAGAACGCGCGTACGCCGAAGGCGAAGCCGCGGCCGGGCAGCGGGGCGACGTCCTTGAGGAAGGACGTGTGCACGCGGGCTTCCTCGTCGAGCAGGTTGTTGCCGTCGACGAACAGTTCCCACGCGTTGCCGGCGGCGGTGTCGGCATGCCAGGCCACGTGCGCATCGACGAGCGTGTATCCCGGCGTTGCGGTCTCGAACTCGGCCACGTCGTCCTGCTTGGCGTAGCGCACCGCGCCGAGCGAGGCGCGCCACTGGCCACGCTCCCAGCGCACTTCGCCACCGACACGGCCGGGCGCAATGCGCGGAAGGTTGCCGCCGCGGGCGAGGTCGATGGTGTACTCGTCGCTGTGATCGCCGTGCGGCACCGAGAAGGTCAACTCGCGCGTACCGCTGCCGCTGAGTTCGCCGCGCACCATGTCGCCGAAGATGCGAAGTTCCCAGTCGGCTCCCGCGCTGTCGGCGAAGTTCCAGCTGGCCTCGGCTTCGGCGCCGTTGAATCGCGCGTTGTCCTGCGTCCACACACGCACCGGGCCGTCGGCGTCCTCGATGCCGGTGTCGGCGAGGTAGATGAAGTCGTCATAACGCACGTGGTAAAGCGAGGCTCCCAGCTTGAACGGACCGTTGTGCCAGTGCAGTCCGATCTCGGCGCGGTTGGCGGTCTCGGCGTCGAGTTCGGGCGAGCCCAGCTCGATGCTCGAGGTAGCGACGTGCAGGCCGTTGGAATACAGCTCTTCGGCGGTCGGCGAACGTTGTGCGCGATCGAGCCCGAAGGACAGGTGCCAGGACTGGTTGATGTCCCACTTCAGGGCCGCCGACAGGCTGCTGGTGTCGAAATCGCGGTCGGGACCGATCGCGATCGCATTGTCGACGTCGATCTTGTTGCGATCGAGGCGTGCGCCGAGCTCGGCCTTGAACGCGCCGAAGGTGCGATCGCCGAGCCAGAACAGGCCGGCGTCGTTCGACTTCGACGGCGGCACGAACGCCTCGTCTCCGATGGCTTCGAAGTCGCGCTGACCCCATTGCAGGCCGACCGCGCCGTCCCAGCCCAGCAGCGGCTCGTGGACGAGTTCGACGCGACCTTCGGTGCTGGTGTTCTCGAACACCGTGCCGGTTTCCTCGCCCTCGAACTCGGTATGCGTGTACTCGGTGCGTGCGACCTTGGCGCGCAGCGACTTGAACGGTCCGAGGTTGTCGAGACCGCCGCGCAGTTCGTAGCGGTGCTGGTCCATGGAGATGGTGACCGGGCCTTCCTCCTCCTCGACCGGCGCACCGGGGGATTCGTCGGCGTGTTCGTGCGCGGCACCGGGGATGCCGTAGCGGGTGTTGAACAGGCTGGCACCGACGCCGAGGAAGCCGCGGCTGCCGACCCAGGTCACGCCGAGCGCGCCGCTGTCGGTGCGCACCGCGCTGTTGGGCAACGTGCCCTTCTCGGCCGGGTCGGGGGTTTCGCCTTCCTCTGCCATGCGCTGGGCGCTTTCCGGATAGCCGGGGATGTCGTAGTCGCCGGTCTCGCGATGCAGGCCGTCGATGTGGAAGACGAAGCCGCCGCCGGAGGAAGTGCCGTCGAGGCGGAACATGCCGGTGGTCTCGTCGTTGACCGAATTGCCGCGCAGTTCGGCGCGGCCCTGCAGCGGCTCGTCGGTCACCGCCTCGGGGATGCGCCCGTCGACGACGTTGACGGCGCCGCCGATCGCGCCGCTGCCGTAGAGCAGGGTCGCCGGGCCCTTGAGCACCTCGATCTGGTCGGCCAGGAACGGCTCGACGGTGACCGCGTGGTCGACGCTGACGGTGGACACGTCGCCGGAGCCGAGGCCGTCGCTGAGCACTTGCACGCGGGCGCCATCGAAGCCGCGCACGATCGGCCGGCCAACGCCCGGACCGAAATACGAGCTCTGCACCCCCGGCAGCTTGCTGACGGTCTCGCCGATCGAGTTCGCCTTCATTTCGTCGAGCTTCTCGCCGGCCAGTACCTCCACCGGCCGTGCCAGGTCCTCGGCGGTGCCCGCCAGCGGCGTGGCCTTGACCTCGACCCCGGCCAGGTCGGTGGGCTGCTGGTGATCGTGCTGATCGGCTGCGTCGGCGGGCTGGGCGGCCTGGGTGGCGAAGGGGAGGGCGATGGCCAGGGCCAGGGCGAGGGCGAGGGGGAGGCGGCGGGGCATGCGGCGGTTTGGCATGGGTTCGGGTAAAGTGGCGTGGCGGATTCCGTGGAATGTTATATTATAACAACCAAGGTTGTCGCACTCCCCCGGAAGTCATGCTCATGCCACTAATCCGCCCCCGCCGACTGCTCGACCGCCTTGGCGCCTTCGGCTCGCTGCTGTGCGCGATCCACTGCGCGCTGCTGCCGGTGCTGATTGCGACGTTGCCGTCGCTGGGCGTGGCGAGCTGGCTGGGCAGCAGCTTCGAGGCGGGCTTCGTGATCTTCGCCACCGGGCTGGGGCTCTTCAGCACGCTTTGGGGCTATCGCCGCCACCATGGCCTGCGGGCGCTTTCGCTGGTCGTGCCCGGCCTGTTGCTGCTGTGGCTCGGCGTGCTGTACCGCCCGCTGCATGAAAGCCTGATCCCGCATGCCATCACGATGACCCTGGGCGGCACGCTGGTGGGACTGGGGCACTTGGCCAACCTACGCCTGGGTCACATACACGATGCCACCTGCGTGCATTGACCTCACTGCTGCGCATTGAGGTCAATCCCAAAATTTGCTGAAGCAAATTTTGGGCCCCGGCTCTTGTCTTCCAATCCCTGCCCCTGCCGGGGCGCCCCCTTACTAAGGGGGCTCTGCTCCCGTTGGGCTCCTTGCTCGTCGTGCTGGCCCTCGCCGGGATGCGGCGTGGGGGCGTTGCGGGGCCGGATCGGGAAGATGGGGGCCGTGGGCGGGCGCGTGATAGACTTTGCGGCCGCGCATTCTTATAACGCCGCACCCTTCGTGCGGATTTTCGATAGTTCCAGGAGCACGACCATGGGTAAGGGCGACCGCAAGACCGCCAAAGGCAAGCGCTACAACTCCAGCTACGGCAACGCCCGCAGCAGCAAGACCGTGACCAAGGCCACCGGCAATGCCGCTGCGCCGGTCGCCAAGAAGGCGACCAAGACCGTGGCCAAGGCTCCGGTTGCCAAGAAGGCTCCTGCCAAGAAGGCCGCTTCCAAGGAATAAGCGCCCCGGCGCTGTTCCGAACGAAAAAGCCCCGCTCCGGCGGGGCTTTTTTGTGGCTCTGAGTCCCGCTCGCGAGTGCTACGTCCATGGATTCCTGCCTTCGCGGGAATGACGGTGTAGAGCAACGTCACTGGGTCCCCGCCTTCGCGGGGATGACGGTCTTCCAATGACGGTGGGAGCCCTTCTCCCATTCAGGAGCCCCTCTCCCGCTTGCGGGAGAGGGGTTGGGGTGAGGGCCACCGAAGACCATGCAATGAAATGCCGAAGCGTCATCCGCCGGGCCGGGGATTGCGCAGCAGTGGGCCATGGATGGCCCACGCCCCGCATTCGGACAGGATGTCCGACTAAGGGCGGAGCAATCCCCGGCCCGGCGGACGCCGCCGCTCCGCAGACGCAAGCTCCAGGCCTCAGCGCGAAGTCGCCGCCTTCTCTACCGCCGTCCACACCCGCAGCAGGTTGCCGCCAAGGATCTTGCGGATGTCCGCATCGGAGTGGCCGCGTGCCTGCAGGCCGGCGACCAGGTTGGGATAGTCGGCGACCGACTTCAGCTCGACCGGCAGGTTGCCGCTGACGCCGTCGAAGTCCGAACCGATGCCGACATGGTCGATGCCGATCAGCTTGACCGCGTAGTCGATCTGATCGAGTACGGCGTCTATGTGCGTGACCGGCGTCGGATGCGCATCCTTCCACGCCTTCTCGAAATCGTCCTTCGAACGCGCCGGCTTGCCGGCCGCGACCAGCGCCGCATTCTCGCGATCGAAGTCCGCTTCCGCCTGGAACGAAGCCTGCAGATCGGCCGCCGCCTTGGCATCGATGAAGCCCGTGCCGAACACCAGCTGCACCACACCGCCCTCGGCCGCCACCGCCTTGGCCAGCTCGTCGCTGATGTTGCGCTCGAAGCCAGGAGTGAAATGACGCATGCCCGAATGGCTGGCGATCACCGGCACGTCGGTGACTGCGAGTACGTCGCGGATCGAATCATCCGACAAGTGCGAGACATCGACCATGATGCCCAGGCGGTTCATCTCGGCAACGACCTTCTCGCCGAACGGACTCAGCCCGCCCCACTTCTTCTGCAGCGCGTAGGACGAATCGCTGATGCGGTTGTTCTCGCTGTGGGCAAGGGTGATGTAACGCACGCCGCGCTTGTGGAAGGCCGCGAGCTGCGACAGGTCGGCGCCGATCGGCGCACCGTTCTCCATCCCCAGCGCCAGCAACACGCGACCGCCACTGCGCAGGCGCGCCACGTCGGCGGGCGAGGTCAACTTGGCGAACTTGTCCGGATGCCGGCCGACCATCGCCTCGACCGCATCGATCTGCGTGTTGGCGCTCTGCCAGGCGGTGCCGGCGTTGTCCTGGTCAGGCGAGGTGTAGATCGACATGAACGCAATGCCGAGCCCGCCCTGGCGTGCGCGCGGATAGTCGAACTCCTTGCCGGGTGTCGCCACGCCCAGATCATCCCAGTGCGACATCAGCTCGCCGGGGGCATCGATGTGCGTGTCGACGATGATCGAATCCTGGGCGAGCCGCTGCGCGGCCTCGTTGCTGGCGGCCAGCGCAGGAACGGCGGCCATGGACAGGGTCAGGCCGAAGACGAACGGAAAACGCATGCTGTATCCCCAAGTTGAGCGTGATGAACGTGATGCCGAAGCCGTGACTCAGATGACGCGGTGCCCACCTGCATAGACCGCCTGCGCCAGGCGGCCGCCGAGCCAGTAGCACAGCTCGGCGGGGTGGTGGATGTCCCACAGGGTGAAGTCGGCGCGCGTCCCCACGCGCAGGACACCGCGGTCGTGCAGCCCGAGCGCGCGCGCCGCATGCACGGTGGCGCCGCGCAACGCTTCTTCCGGGGTCAGGCGGAAATGCGTGCACGCCAGTTGCATGGCCTGTCGCAGCGATTGCAGCGGCGAGGTGCCCGGGTTGCAGTCGGTGGCCACGGCCATGGCAACGCCGTGCTCGCGGAATGCATCCAGCGGCGGCAGCCGGGTTTCGCGCAGGACGTGGAAGGCACCGGGCAGCAGCACCGCGACGGTGCCGTGGGCGGCCATCGTGCGCACGCTGTCCAGGCTGGTGTGCTCGACGTGGTCGGCCGACAGGCCGTCGAACGAGGCAGCCAGTGCGGCACCGCCCAGGTCGCTGAGCTGGTCGGCGTGCAGCTTGACCGGCAGGCCGAGCGAACGCGCCGCCTCGAACAGCTTGCGTGTCTGCGCCGGACTGAAGCCGATGCCTTCGCAGAACGCATCGACCGCGTCGACCAGGCCGTCCTGGTGCAGGCGCGGCAGCCATTCGATGGCCGCGTCGATGTAGTCGTCGCTGCGCCCTGCATACTCGGGCGGCAGCGCGTGCGCGGCGAGGTAGGTGGTGCGCACGCCGACGCCGAGCTGATCGAGTCGGCGCGCGACGCGCAGCATCTTGCGCTCGTTCTCGAAATCGAGGCCGTAACCGGACTTGATCTCCAGCGTGGTCACGCCGTCGGTGATCAGCGCGTGCGCGCGCGGCAGCGACTGGCGCAGCAGTTCGCTTTCGTCCGCGGCGCGGGTGGCGGCGACGGTGGAGAGGATGCCGCCACCGGCGCGGGCGATGTTTTCGTAGCTGACGCCCTGCAGGCGAAGCTCGAACTCGCGTGCGCGATCGCCGGCGAACACCAGGTGGGTATGGCAGTCGACCAGGCCCGGCGTGATCCAGCCTTTGCTTTCGATCACTTCGCGGGCAAGGCGTTGCGGTGCGTCGGGCAGGTCGGCGCGGGCGCCGACGAACGTCAGCAGGTCGCCCTTCCAGGCAAGCGCGCCATCGCTGATTTCGGCATAGCCCTGCGGCGAGTCCAGCGTGGCCAGCGAAACGCCGAGGACGATGCCGTCCCAGGCCGGTTGGGTACTTGCGGTCATGCCGGCGATTCTAGCCATGTTTACCAGCCAGGTTGGCCCATTCGCCAATGCGCGCCGACCGGGCGACAATCCGCTCCATGAAGACACTCGACGCCGCGATGCTGTGGGCCCCGGACGGCTGGCAGGCCGATGCCGGATTCGACATCGACGAATACGGCCGCATCGCCGCGGTCGACGCCGCCGAACCCACCGCCAGTGCCAGCTGGATCGTGCCGGGCATCGCCAACCTGCATTCGCACGCCTTCCAGCGGGCGATGGCGGGCATGGCCGAGCGCCAGACCCATCCCGAGGACTCGTTCTGGACCTGGCGCGAGACGATGTACCGGTTCGCCGCGCGCTTCACCCCGGAGCTGCTGAAGGATGTCGCCGCGCAGCTGTACGCCGAGATGCTGGAGGCCGGTTACACGACGGTCTGCGAATTCCACTACCTGCACCATGCGCCCGACGGTCGCCCCTACGACGATCCGGCGGCGATGTCGCGTGCACTGATCGCCGCCGCCCGCGAAACCGGCATCCGCCTGACGCTGCTGCCGGTGCTGTACATGACCGGCGGTTTCGACGGTCGCGCCCTGGGCGAACGCCAGCGCCGATTCGGTCACGGTCTCGATGCCTACCTGCAATTGATCGACACGCTGTGCGAGGAAGCCGCGCCCGACCTGCACATCGGTTGCGCGCTGCACAGCCTGCGCGCGGTCCCGGCCGATGCGATGAAGGCGGTGCTGGCCGCGTTGCCGCCGGCCATGCCGGTGCACATCCACATCGCCGAGCAGGTCGGCGAGGTGCAGGACTGCCTGGCGATCCGCAATGCGCGGCCGGTTGAATGGCTGCTCGACAACGCCGCCGTCGACGCGCGCTGGACCCTGGTCCATGCCACCCATCTCAATGCCGTGGAAGTGCAGGGCATCGCCCGCACCGGCGCGACGGTCGCGATCTGCCCGACCACCGAGGCCAATCTCGGCGATGGCCTGTTCCCGCTGCGCGACTTCCTTGCCGCCGGCGGTCGCTGGGGCATCGGTTCGGATTCGCACATCTCGGTGTCGCCGGTGGAAGAGCTGCGCTGGCTCGAGTACGGCCAGCGCCTGATCACCCGTCACCGCAACATCGCGGTGCGAGCGGCGTCACCGAGTGTCGGTGAGACATTGCTGGGCGATGTGTCCGCCAGCGCGCGGCAGTCGACCGGTCATGCCATCGGCCGCCTCGCCGTGGGCGAGTTCGCCGATGCGGTCGTGCTCGACACCGATGCGCCGCCGCTGTTCGGGCTGACCGCCAATGATGCGATCGATCGCTGGATCTTCAGCGGCAACCGCAACCTGGTGCGCGACGTGCATGTGGGCGGGCGACGCGTGGTGGCAGGCGGGCATCACGTGCAGCGTGATGCGATCGCCGCGCGTTACCGTGCTGCGATGACGCGGTTGATGGCCTAGCGGCGACGTGGATCGCGAGCAAGCTCGCTCCTACGGGGCGGTGGCGAAGAGGTCGCTGGCCGCGGGCAAGGCGCCTTCCATCTGCAGCAGGTACTGCTTGGTGGGCAGACCGCCGCCGAAGCCGGTCAGGCTGCCGTCGCTGCCGATCACGCGGTGGCAGGGCAACACCAGCGGCAAGGGGTTGCGGCCATTGGCCGCGCCGACCGCGCGCACCGCGCTCGGCTTGCCCACGCGCTGCGCCAGTTGCGCGTAGCTGATCGTCTCGCCGTAGGGGATCGCCGCCAGCGTGTGCCAGACCTCGCACTGGAATGGCGTGCCCTGCGGCGCCAGCGGCAATTCGAACTGGCGGCGTTTGCCGGCGAAGTATTCCCCAAGCTGACGCCGGGCCATGCGCAGCAGCGCGTTGTCGCCTTCGCGCCAGTGGGCATCGCGACGCATCGGGTGGCGCGGGGTGTGGAACTCGATCAGGTGCATGCCGTCATCGCTCGCCGCAAGCAGCAGCGGGCCGACCGGGCTGGCGATGGTGGTGTGCACGATCATGGTGTCGCGCCCGTGGCTTCCGCGCCGCGGCGCCTGGTCGCCGTCGTCTTGCGCGCCGGCTTGCGTGCCGGTGGAGTCGCGGCCGGCAACGGCGCCGTCATCGTGTCGCGCCACAAGTGGATGACTGCGTAGCCGCGCCAGGGACGCCAGGCCTGCGATGCGGCAGTCAGTGCCTTCGCAGTCAGGCGCGACCCGTCCGCGGGGACCGCGCGCTGCAGCACCAGGTCCTCGGCAGGGAACGCATCCGGGTGGCCGAGTGCGCGCAGGGCGATGTACTGCGCCGTCCACGGTCCGATCCCGGGCAATGCCACCCAGCGCGATGCGAAATCGTCGAGCGTGCGCTCGGCGCGGAAGTCGACGCGGTCGTCGAGCAATGCGCGTGCGACGGTGCGTACCGTTTCGGCGCGCGCACGGGTCATCCCGCTCGCGCTCAGGTCGGCATCGGCCAGTGCCTGCGCAGTCGGGAACAGGTGCTCCAGGCCGGGTGCGAACGGATGCGGCAGGGGCTGGCCGAAACGTTGTGCCAGGCGCGCAGCGACGGTGCGCGCCGCGGCGACGGAGACCTGCTGGCCGATGATCGCCCGCACCGCGATCTCGAATCCGTCCCAGCCGCTGGGCAGGCGCAACCCGGGCCGTTTCGCCAGCAGCGGTGCCAGTCTGGCGTCGCCCGACAAGGCCGCGGCGATCGCCTGTGGATCGGCATCGAGGTCGAACATGCGGCGCAGGCGTTGCACGATCTCCAGCAGTCGCGCCGGCGCCGGACCGTACAACTCCAGCTTCAGCGCGTGCTCGCCACCGGGCCAGGCGCTCACGCGCAACCAGCCGGCTTGTTCGATCGGGCCGATGACGCGCGAGTAGCCGTGCGCGTCGACGACTTCGACGCCGGGCAGGGCGCGGCCACGGAGGAAATCCAGCATCGCCGCGAAGTCGTACGGCGGCCGGTAGCCCAGGCGCAGGGTCAGGGCCTGGCTGGCGTCGTGGTGCTGATGGTCGCGTTGCTTGCGCAGCTCGCGCGGGGCCATGCGGTAGGCAGTGAGGAATGCATCGTTGAAGCGGCGCAGGCTGCCGAAGCCAGATGCCAATGCGACCTCGGTGATCGGCAGCGTCGTCTCGGTCAGCAACTGCTTGGCGAACAGCAAGCGTCGTGTGCCGTGCACGCCGATAGGAGCCACACCTACGCGGTCGACGAACAGGCGCCGCAACTGCCGTTCGCCCAGACCCACGCGCTCGGCCAGCGCCGACAGCGGCTGCTCGGCCAATGCGCCGTCGTCGATCAGTTTGAGCGCGCGCGCCACCGCCGCATCGCCGCGGCGCCAACTACCGTCGTCGGGCGACAACTCGGGCCGGCAGCGCAGACAGGGACGGAAACCGGCGGCTTCGGCCGCTGCGGCATGGCGGTAATAGGCGACCTTCTTCGCCATGGGCGCCGGACACACCGGACGGCAATAGATGCGTGTGCTCGGCACGGCGGTAAAGAACAGGCCGTCGAAGCGCGGGTCGCGACTCTTGCGCGCCTGCTCGCAGACCTGCCAGTCGGGAAGCGAGTCGGAATGGGTGGGGGATACGTTCGACATGGGTGCAGGCTAGCACCGCGGGAGGGTCCGGACTGGCCGGATTCGGACATGGACGTGGAGGCCCGCCCATCCTGTCGTACCTGGCGAAGGGAGGAGTCGCTTCACGCCGCTGAACAGCAGAGCCCCGCTGCGCTCGCGAAGACTTCCGAGCTTTCAAACGCGACGCTGCAACGGTATCCCCGCGCCGCACCCCATGCCATCGGACCGCGGTTTCGACGACGAGCGCCGCAGGTGGCCTTCACCCCACACGCGCACGATTTCGACAACAGGCAACAAGGTTTTCCCGTAATCCGTCAGTTGGTAGATCACTGGCGCCGGCACCGCGCCGGTCGGCACACGATCGACGATGCCATCGGCCTCCAGTTCCCGCAGTTGCTCGGCGAGCACCTTGTGCGAAATCGGTGCAGCACGTCGCTGCAGGCCCGCGAAGTGCAGCTCGCCATGCGCGAGCCAATACAGGATCGTGAGCTTCCACTTGCCACCGATGGCCGCAAAGGCCGCCGCCAGCGGGCAACCTTCGACTGGATTGGGCCGGGCATGGTTACCTTCAGGTGCCTTCTTGTTCATGGTGGCCTCGCGCTGGCAGCCTGACCGCATCATGGGATACGGGACGAGACGATGCAGAACGCCAAGCGGACCTGGCTCAGCCTTGCCTGTCTGGCGGTGGCGTTGCTGACACTGAGCGCGTCGGCGCAGTCGCCGCAAGCCATGCCCCACGTGGCGCCGGGCGACGGCCAGAAGGGCTTCGATTGGGAAATCGGCGCGTGGAAGACCGAATTGCGACGGCTGGCAAAGCCACTGTCAGGATCGCAGGAGTGGGTCGAGTACTCCGGTACCAGCGTCGTGCGGAAAGTGCTGGATGGCCGCGCCAATCTGGCCGAGCTGCGCGTGGAAGGTTCCGCGGGAAAGATCGAAGGCGTGAGCCTGCGCCTGTACAACCCGCAGGCCAGTCAGTGGAGTCTGAACTACGCCAGTGCGCGCAACGGCGTGCTGACCCGCCCGGTCCATGGTGGCTTCCGCAACGGCCAAGGCGAGTTTTATGGACAGGAGGATCTCGACGGCAAGGCGATCCTCGTGCGCTTCGTCATTTCACACATCACGACCGATTCGGCGCGATTCGAACAAGCGTACTCGGAAGACGGCGGACGCAGCTGGGAAGTCAACTGGATTGCGACCGATACGCGCATTGAAAACTCAGATTAGGTCGCAAGGCAGCCAGTCAACGAACGATTGGCGGGCATCAGGGACTACCTGGGCGCCGGGACCAGTGCCAGCGTCCGCTGCCGGAAGCGGACGCCTCGTCAGAAGGTGTCAGCCCAGAAGGATCGCCGCGCCCCACGCGACCAGCACGATGCCCGCGGCGCGTCCCACCCATCTGCCGGCCGCCAGGACCTTCTCGGCCAGCACCAACAGGGAAAGCGCTGCGATCCAGGCGAGATTCATGACTCCACCCACAAACAGCAGGGCCATAAGCATCCAGCAACAGCCGATGCAGTACGCGCCGTGCATCATGCCCACCCGCAATGCGCCGACGGCGCCTGGACGCCAATGGCGAGAGAGGAACGCTGCCGGTGTGCGGCAGTGGGTCAGGCAGGCATTCTTCAGCGGGGACAGTTGGTATAGGCCCGTGACGATCAGCGCCGTGGCCGACAGCCACGGAACCTGCGAGCCCATCGTCATCGCCGAGATGATTCCGGCACGCTGCAGCGTCTGATGCAACGCGGCGGCGGCGATCGAGAAGACCAGCCACATCAGGAAATAGCCGGCCGCGAACGTAGCGGTGGGGGCAAGGCTCGCCTGGGTTCGGCCTTGCGTGAGGGCGTTTCGATGCGCGTGTGCGTACAGCAGGATCGTCGGTGCGGCGCTGGGCGTCATCATCGCAATCATCATCGTCCACCACATGCCGACCACCAGTGCCCAGTACTTTGGCCCCCACGTCATCGGCGTCATGGCTCCCGCTTCCGTAGACGAACCGACGGGGTGTTGTTGTGGAAACAGCGCCAGCGTGGTCATGTCCCACGCACTCATGCCGAGCCCCGCGCCCGCCACGATGTACACCCAAGTGAGAACGCATAGAACCAGCAACCCGACGACCGTGATCGCGCTGTCCCGTCTGAGCAGGCGTTCGAGTGACGGCGTTGCGGGCATCGCTGCGGCTCAGGCGCGAACGACACCGTGATTGTTGAGGTGCAACCGTGCGAACTGCCCATAGGTGTCGGTCAGCGACAGCTCGAGCGGTCCGGTGGTCTTGCTAGATGCACTGCCGATCTCGGCGACCGTGTACTCGAATCCTTCCGGCAGCACTATCTGCGCCCGGGACTCGACGCCGGTGGCTTTGTTGACGATGGGCTTACCGATGGTGTCGATGTAATCCTTGACGAAGATGCGCCCCTTCCTGCCATCGATATCGAGCTGGATATCGAGTTCGGTAAACACCGGGTCATTCATCCGGGTCACGGTCGAGGCATAGACGGCGAACATCGTGGCGAAGGGATCGGTATCCTGCCCGGTCATGATCTTCAGAAGCGCTTCACGTTGTTTTGCATCAGCGTTGACATCCACGAACGCGATCGCTTCGCCATTGCCCTCGTGAATCGGGCCTGGCCATTTGAAGATCGCCGCGATGCGCAGGCCGTCCAGTCGCGTGTCGCCGTGATGACCCTGATCGATCAGGATGCCCGCGACTGCGTGGCAGTGCCCCTTGTCTGGCAGCGCATTGAACTGGCAGTTGCAGCCATACTCGCAGCTGCAGTTGACCAGTTCGCGGCCTTTGATTTCCCATGAAGTCATGGCACGCCTCCCGGGTCGGTGTAAAAGATCGTACTACTCGGCGATCGACCGTCCAATTGTCCGGTGGCAATGGACGAATCCATCGCGTTTCACTTTCGTGAATGGCCTCTAGCGCCCCTGGTCGCGCAACGCCGGCAACAACGTCGCCGGATCGCCGTCATTGGGCGCAGGCGCGACGTCCAGCAACCTGGCCAGCAGCGGATAGACATCGACATTGTCGAACGCCGGCAACACCGCGCCGCGGCGGAACGACGGGCCGCGAGCCAGGAAGATCGCACGCATCGACGGCAGTGCCGGATCGAAGCCGTGCGAACCGCGGGTAATGCCGGGCGGTCGTTGCGCGACTTTCTCGCGCGGCAGTGCATCCCAGCCTTCATGCATCTGACAGACGATCGGCGGCACGCGCGGGTTGCTGCCGTAGTGCCAGCGTGCGGGCAGTTCGCCCTTGCGCCAGCAGTCGTATCGCGTGTGCGCACCGAGCAGGCGCTTCTCCACGAATGCCTGGCGACCGGGTTTGGGCGCGATACCGATCGACTGGCCGATCGAGACGACGGTGGCGTCATCGGGTTCGACCATGTCCTCCACTGCAATCGCGTGGCCGGGGCCGACGCTGGCCATGCCGTGGTCGGAAACGATGACCAGATTGATGCGATCGAGCTGGCCGCGCACATCCAGGCGATCGAGCAGGCGGCCGACCGCGGCGTCGAGTTCGACGATGGTCTGGCGTACCTGTGGCGAGTCCGGGCCGTGGTCGTGGCCGGCGACATCGAGCTGATCGAAGTACAGCGTCGCCAGTTTTGGACGTGTCGATGCCGGTTCGTCCAGCCATGCCAGGATCTGGTCGACGCGGGCATCGGCGCTGACGTCCTTGTCGAACGGCTGCCAGCGCTGTGGGCGACGGCCCTGGATCGGCGCTTCGCTGCCCGGCCAGAACATCGTCGCGGTAGTCAGTCCCGCCTTGTCCGCACCCACCCAGATCGGCTCGCCACCCCACCACTGCGGAGTGCCGACCGCCTCGCGGTCGGCCGCCCGGAACGCACCCAGGCCGTCATCCCACATGCTGTTGTGGACGATGCCGTGATGATCCGGGCGCAGCCCCGTCACCAGCGTGTAGTGATTGGGAAAGGTCAACGACGGGTAGGACGGATTCATCCATTGCGCGCGCACACCCTGCGCGGCGATGCGCGCCAGGTTGGGAGTGATGCTCCGGTCGAGGTAGTCGGCGCGGAAGCCGTCGATGGATACCAGCAGCAGGCTGTCTGCATTGGCCCGTAGCGCGGGCGGCGCGGACGCCGCCGCTGCGCGCGGCGGGGCACTGGAACAGCCGATGAGGGCGCAAGCGAGGACGAGGCAGGCGGCCGTGGCCGCGGAACGTATCGAGGGCATCGGGCGATGATAGCCAGCCTGTGTTGCGGCATGACTTTAGTCGCTGGCAGCCTTCCGTGAAGGCCGCCAGGCGGCCTGTCCACAAGCCTGACGACGGACTAAACGCCGGCGCGCACGTAACCGCCGTTGCCGCGGCGCCGGCGTATCGTGGAATGGCGGCAATGCCTGCCGCTGTATCCCTGGCACAGATGCCAAAGGTGATGCCATGAACCGCATGACCCCCACCCTGATCGCGGTCTGCCTGCTGGCGGCCACGTTCGTGGTCTCCGCACAGTCCGCTCCGGCGACTCCGTTCGCTGCGCCAGCGCAGGCCGATATGCAGATGGCCGCGCAGTCCGATCTCGGCCAGGCCGACGCCACCGTCAACAACGCCCCTGGCGACAAGGCCGCCGAGCAGATGCCATCCAACTGCCTGCAGTACACCGGCTCGCGCATCCGCACCGCCGACCGCAAGACCGGCAAGCCGGCGTGTGCGCAGGGGCCGGGGCGCTCCTACGGTCGCGACGACCTCGGCCGTACCGGCCAGGCGGACACCGCCGATGCCCTGCGCCACCTTGATCCCTCGATCAAGTAATGCCCTGCGCATGAAACTGGCGCTGCCAATCCTGTTGGCCACGTGGCTGGCGGCATCGGCGTATGCGCAGGCGCAGTCGAACTCGCTGCAACCGCCGCCGCTGGTCGCGCCGATCCCGCCACCGACATCGCCGGTGAGCAGCAAGCCCACGCGTACCGGCAACGACGCCAGCAAGCTGGGACGCGACATCGACGCGGCCAGTCGCCGCGTGCAGGCCGACGGGGTGCGCAACGACATCTACCGCTCCGACCAGCAGTTGCAGTCCGATCGCGCCCGCCTGGATCGCGAGCGTGGCGCCAATCCGGCGCGCGGCAACGAGTTGCGCCAGGAGTACGACCAGAAGCAGGCCGACCACGATGCCTGGCGCGTGGGCAAGGAACGCGAACTCGATCGGATTGAAGCCGAGCCGATGCCGGAGCCGCCGCCGCCGAACGACATCCCGCCGGTGGAGCCGCGCGTGCGGGTTCCGTAGGAGCTAGCTTGCTCGCGAGCGGGCGCTTGGCTCGCGAGAAGTGTCGGTCGCTGGCAGGTGGTTCGCGAGCAAGCTCGCTCCTACCGCTGCAATCCCACCATCAGCCGCTGCAGCGAAGCGTCGTAGTAGCGACGGAATGCCGCCTCGTCGAAACTGAAGCGCCCGGCGCGGTACAGCGCGATCAGGCCGTGGGTGTGTGCCCAAAGCGTCATCGTCACGTCCCAGACATCGTCCGTGCGCAGCAGGCCGGCGCGCATCGCGTCGGCGACCGCGTCGGCGACGACGTTGAGGGTCGGCGACAGGCGTGCATGGAAGTCCTGCGGAAATCGCCGCGCGTCGTTGCGCGGAGTCGAGAAGGCATGGTCGAAGCGGTGCGGGTAGGCGAGGGCGAAATCGAGGTAGATGCGCTGCACCGCCAGCAGTCGTTCGCCGACATCGCCGCCGCTGCCGCGCGCGTGCCAGTGACGTGCGATCGCGTCGAAGCTGTCGTCGCTCATGCGCTTGAGCAACGCCTCGCGGTTGGGGAAGTGTCGATAGATCGCCATAGGTGTCAGGCCGACGGCCGCAGCGACACGGCGCATGCTGACGCCCTGCGCACCTTCACGGTCGAACAGCACCTGCGCGGCGCGCAGGATGCGGGTGGCGGTGTCGGCGGGGCGGCTCATGTGTACAGCGTATACAAAACCGCTTCCTGGAGCGCGTAACAGGTTCGAAAGGCGTGGTTTGCGCCCGATCGGCGACACCGCGTCGCGAACCCGGCGCGATAATTCCTCTCCAACCCTTCGTTGCGGCCATGCCCCCGCATGGTCGGCCCGTCGCCTGCCGGAGTCGTCCGATGTCCACCCGCAAAGATCCCTCCCGCGTCATCCGTGCCCCGCGCGGTACCGAGTTGAACTGCAAGTCGTGGCTGACCGAAGCCGCCTACCGGATGATCCAGAACAACCTCGATGCCGAAGTGGCCGAGAGTCCGACCGAGCTGGTGGTCTACGGTGGCATTGGCCGCGCCGCGCGCGACTGGGAGAGCTATGACGCCATCCTCAAGTCGCTGCGCGAGCTGGAAGACAACGAAACCCTGCTGATCCAGTCCGGCAAGCCGGTGGGCGTGTTCCCGACCCATGCCGATGCACCGCGCGTGTTGCTGGCCAATTCCAACCTGGTGCCGCACTGGGCGACCTGGGAACACTTCAACGCCCTCGATAAGAAGGGCCTGATGATGTACGGGCAGATGACCGCCGGCAGCTGGATCTACATCGGCAGCCAGGGCATCGTCCAGGGCACCTACGAAACCTTCGTCGAGATGGGCCGTCAGCACTACGGCGGCAGCCTCACCGGCAAGTGGATCCTCACCGCCGGCCTGGGCGGCATGGGCGGCGCACAGCCGCTGGCGGCATCGCTGGCCGGTGCCTGCAGCCTCAACATCGAGTGCCAGCAGAGCCGCATCGACATGCGCCTGCGCACGCGTTACGTCGACGAGCAGGCCAGCGACCTCGACGACGCGCTGGCGCGCATCGAGAAGTACTGCGAGGCCGGCGAGGCGAAGTCGATCGCGCTGCTGGGCAATGCCGCCGAGATACTGCCGGAGCTGGTGCGTCGCGGTGTGCGTCCGGATGCGGTCACCGACCAGACCAGCGCGCACGACCCGGTCCACGGTTACCTGCCGATCGGCTGGAGCGTGGAGCAGTGGCAGCGCATGCAGGTCGAGGACCCGGGTCGCGTGCGCGATGCCGCCAAGAAGTCGATGCGCACGCATGTCGAGGCGATGCTCGCGTTCGAGGACATGGGCATCCCGGTGTTCGACTACGGCAACAACATCCGCCAGATGGCCAAGGACGAGGGCTGCGAGAATGCATTCGACTTCCCGGGCTTCGTCCCGGCCTATGTGCGCCCGCTGTTCTGTCGCGGTGTCGGCCCGTTCCGCTGGGTCGCGCTGAGCGGCGATCCGGAGGACATCTACAGGACCGATGCCAAGGTCAAGGAGCTGATCCCGGATGACGCGCACCTGCACCGCTGGCTCGACATGGCGCGCGAGCGCATCAGCTTCCAGGGCCTGCCGGCGCGCATCTGCTGGGTCGGCCTGGGCCTGCGCCACAAGCTCGGACTGGCGTTCAACGAGATGGTGCGCAATGGCGAGTTGAAGGCGCCGGTGGTGATCGGCCGCGACCATCTCGACAGTGGTTCGGTTGCTTCGCCCAACCGCGAGACCGAGGCGATGAAGGACGGCAGCGATGCGGTCAGCGATTGGCCGCTGCTCAACGCGATGCTCAATGTCGCCGGCGGTGCGACGTGGGTGTCGCTGCATCACGGTGGTGGTGTCGGCATGGGCTATTCGCAGCACTCGGGCGTGGTGATCGTGTGCGATGGCAGCGAGGAGGCCGACAGGCGCATTGCGCGCGTGCTCTGGAACGATCCGGGCACGGGTGTGATGCGGCATGCCGATGCGGGTTATGACATCGCCAAGGCGTGTGCGAAGGAGCAGGGGCTGAAGTTGCCGATGGTGTGAGCGTCGTCCCGGCGAACGCCGGGACCCAGGCCCGTAGCCCATCAGCCTCGTCACCGTCATCCCGGCGAACGCCGGAATCCATTTTGACTTTGCTCTTGTGATCGTAGGAAGCAACATCAAGCGCCACTTCCGTCTGCGGAATGGCGTCGTCCGACGGGTTGGCAATTCGTTGCCCGGTCTTCGGCGGCCCTCACCCCAACCCCTCTCCCATAAATGGGAGAGGGGCTCCACTGTCATCCCCGAGACCACGTGGTCTTGCCCAGCGTGTCGATCTCTGGTTGCATCCGGGTATGGCCGATCACGTCCTCGACAACCCGATCTGGGAATCGCTGCGCAGCCGCCATCGCGACCTGGCAATCCGCGCCGGCGATGCAGCCCGCTACCCGGCGCAGGTGGCGCCGTTCCTCGGCGTTGCCGCCGACGGCGTCGATGTCGGCGCCGCGCTGGCGCAGCTGGTACCGCCCGATGACACCGTGCTGCTGCTCGGGGTGACGCCCGCCGTGGCCGATGGCTGGCGCCTGGACAAGCTGGCGATGCTGGCGCAGATGGAATGCCCGCAGCACATGGCCGAGGTCGAAGGCCCGCCGATCCTGGAACTGGGCGAGGCGCACCGGCAGGACGTGCTGGAGCTGACCGCGCTGGTGTATCCGCACTACTTTCGTCCGCACACGATGGACCTTGGCCGCTATTTCGGGATCTACCAGGACGGGCGCCTGGCGGCCATCATCGGCGAACGCATGGGCATGGACGAGTTCCAGGAAATCAGCGCGGTGTGTACGCATCCGGACTTCAACGGTCGCGGCTATGCGCGCCACCTGCTGGCATGGCTGAGCAACGACGTGCTCGATCGCGGGCGAACCCCGTTCCTGCATGTCGCCCACGAGAACCATCGCGCCAAGCAGCTGTACGAGCGCGGCGGTTATCGCGATCGCCGCGACATCGGCTTCTGGTCGCTGCGCCGCGTCGCGCCGTTGTAGGAGCGAGCTTGCTCGCGAACGGCGTATCGGCCGCGGACACGCCTGTTCGCGAGCAAGCTCGCTCCTACGGAAGCGTGCTTGCTGCTAGTTCGCGGCACAACCGCGTGGTCGCTTCGTCGACCGGGAAGCAGCACTCGATCCGCAACTCGTCCAGGGTCACGTCGCGCGGCGTGCCGAAGGTGGTGATGGTCGAGAAGAATCGCAACTGCCGGTCGTCGCGCTGCAGCACCGTGGTCAGCAACGGCGCCGGTGCGGTATCGAGATCGCGCATGCGCCAGCGCGCCGGCACGCCGGGGTAGGCCAGCACCTCGTCGAGCAGTTCGCGCGCGGCCAGGTCCGACGGCGCGGCCGCCACTTCGCTGTGCAGATGGTGGATCAGGTCGCCGGCCACTTCTTCCCAGTTCGCCACCGCCGCGCGCAGGTCGGCGGGATCGAAGATCTGCCGGATCATGTTGCGGTGCGCACTGGCGCGGCCGTGCATCACGTAACCGTTGACGCGCAACGCGGCGTCATTGGCCATCAGTACGTCCCAGCGGCGATTGAGGACGAAGGCGGGGTAGGGTTCCTGCTGGGCGAGGATGAACTCGATCGCGCGGCGGACCTGGGCAAGCTCCGGTGTCGCAAGGGCGGTTTCCGGATAGCGCGGTGCGAAACCGGCGGCCACCAGCAGCGCGTTGCGTTCGCGCAATGGCATGTCGAGGGCATCGGCCAGGCGCGTCACGACGTCGCGGCTGGGCTGCGCCTTGCCAGTCTCGATACAGCTGAGGTGACGCGGCGATATGCCGGCATCGAGCGCGAGGTCGAGCTGGCTCAGGCGCCGCGCCGCGCGCCATTCGCGCAACAGGGCGCCCAGCTGGGGGCGGGATAGCGGATGGGCGAGGTTGTTCACGGGCGCAGGATACGGCCGGCCTGCGCGCAGTTCCATGACCTCACAGGTCATGGCGCCATGACCTGCGACTTCGTTGATCGCATGCCCTGCCAGGCGAATCATTTGCCGCGACAAACGGGGATTGGCCCCGTGGAGACGACGATCATGCTTCGCAGGCAGTTCCTCTCGATGGCCATGGGCACGCTGGCGGCAGGCGCGCTGGGTGGGTATGCATCGGCGCGCGGCGCGCGGCCCGGCGCTTCGGGCGCGGTCGCGGCGAGCAGCGACGACGCCATCGCCGCGGCGGCGTTCCGCGCCGCCAGCCGCTTCATGAAGACACCGTTCGGCAACATCGCCTACGCCGAGCGCGGCCGCGGCGAGGCGGCATTGTTCCTGCACGGATTCCCGCTCAACGGATACCAGTGGCGCGGCGCGCTGCAGCGCCTGTCGCCGTTCCGCCGCTGCATCGCGCCGGATTTCCTCGGCCTGGGCAATACCGAAGTCGCGCCCGGCCAGAGCGTTGCGCCAGATGCGCAGGTGGCGATGCTGGCCGACCTGCTCGATCGCCTCGGCATCGACAGCGTCGATCTGGTCGCCAACGACAGCGGCGGCCAGGCCGCGCAGCTGTTCCTCGCACGCTATCCGCAGCGGGTGCGCACCCTGCTACTGACCAACTGCGACTCGGAGATCGAATGCCCGCCGCCGGCGCTGCTGCCGGTGCTGGAGCTGGCAAAGCAGGGCAGGTTCGTCCAGGAATGGCTGGCGCCGTGGCTGGCCGACAAGGCGCTGGCGCGCTCACCGCAGGGACTGGGCGGACAGACGTTCACCTATTCGGCGCATCCCACCGACGAGGCCGTCGATACCTACCTCGGCCCGCTGGTGCGCAATGCCGAGCGCACCCACGCCTATGCGATCGGCCTGGACCGGAACTGGCTGCAGGGCATCGGCCCGACGCTGGCACGCTTCGAAGGACCGACGCGGATCATCTGGGGCACCGGCGACAGCATCTTCTCCGAGCGCGGCGCCGAGCATCTGGATCGCAGCTTCGGCAATTCGCGCGGCGTGCGTCGCATCGAAGGTGCGAAGCTGTTCTTCCCGGAGGAATTTCCGGACGTCATCGCCGAGGAAGCGCGTGCGCTGTGGGGCGTCTAAGCCACGTCAGGTGGCAAGTTCGTGGACCGCGCGCGCGGCTCGCTCCACTTCTTCCGCCGTGTTGACCAGGCTCGGAGCCAGGCGCGCGTAGCTGACGGCATAGGGACTGGTGCTGGCGATGATCCTTTGCTCGAGCAGGCGCTTGACCACGTCTTCGGGCTTCATGCCGTCGATCTCGAACGCGACCAATCCTGCCGACAGATCGGCCGACATCGGCGTATGGATCGTGATCCTGCGGTTCTGCGCCAGGTTCTTCTTGAGCTGGTCGTTGAGGCTGGCGATGCGGGCGGCGACGCGTTTCCGTCCCATCGCCTGGTGCATCTGGAATGCGGCCGCCATCGCCCACTGGTGTTCAAAGGCGTGGAAGCCGCCGGGGCACATGCGCGCGGCATTGCCGGGCGTCTTCGGGTCGCGGTTCTCCGCCCAGGCGTTGTACGACTCCCATTCGCTGAAGGTCGGAATGGTCGGACGCAGACGCGCCCAGTTCTCGGCGCTGGCCCAGACCAGGGCGGTACCACGCGGCGCGAACATCCATTTATGGCAGCCGGCGCAGAAGTAATCGGCGCCCATCGTGGCGATGGTCTCGTCGGCCGCACCGATGCCATGCACGCCGTCGACCACCAGCAGCACGTCCGGATGTTTGGCTTTGAGGGCAGCAGCGAGCTGGCGGATCGGCAGGCGGATGCCGGTGCTGGAGTGCACCCAGGTCAGGCCGACCACGCGCGTGTTGGGCTGCACGCCCTTCAACAGGCGCGCGATCAACTGGTCGGTGCTGGCTTTCGCGGAATCGTCGAACAAGGTGATCTTGCGCATGCCCGCGCCGCTGCGCTCGCACGCCAGGCGGATCGACTCGTGATGCGAGTAGTGGTCGTGGACCGTGGTGAGTACGTCGTCGCCGGACTTGAGCAGGAGGCCGTGGTAGACCAGCGCGAGGCTTTCGGTCGTGCTGCGGGTGAGGCAGACCTGGTCGGGCTGGCCGCCCAGGTAGGCGGCAATGGTCTTTTGCACCTGCAGCGGAACGTTGTGTGCATCGTCCTCGAACAGGCCCTGCTCGACGACCAGGAACGGGTTCTGGTCGATGGAGTGACGGTAGGCCTCGATCGCCTCGCGTACCGGCGCCGGGTGGCTGGCGATGAAGAAGCTGGAGAAATGGGCATAGGCCGGATCGAGGACGAACTGTGCGCGCACCTTGGTCCAGTCCGACAAGTCGGGCAGGGCGGGCGTTTCGCGCGCGAGCGCGCCGAGCAGGCCGGCGGGAAGCAGGGCGGCGGCGCCGGCGGCGGCAGGAAGTGCCAGGAACTGGCGGCGCGAAACTGAGGGGTTCATGGCGGTCTCCGTTGCGGCTCACACGCGACCGGCGCAGCCTGCGCCGGGTCTGGTTCAGATCAGGTCAATGCGGTCAAACGCGATGTGGCGGCATGGCCGGCGCGCTCGACCGCGGGTCGGAGGAGGCGGCCGTCCGGCAACCGTGAAGTGGCTCTTCACACCCGAGCGGCACGGGTTCTGCCAGCCTCTTCGGCGCGGGACCGCCCCGGACCATCGCGGTCGGTCGCGGACACGGAGGAGCAGCGCATGGTGCAGAGCGGACGACGTGCATTGCAGGGGTGGCTTGCCCTGATCCTTGTTGCCGTACTGACCGCCTGTGGCGGCGGTGGCGGCAATCCTCGCGCCGGTGTCACGCCGCCGCCCACGCCAGCCAACCGGCCTCCTGTATTCACCTCGGGCGCGACGGCGACGGTTCCCGAAGACACCACGTCGGTCTTCTACACCGCCACCGCGAGCGACCCCGACGGAAATCCCGTCACGTTCTCCCTCGCCGGCGGCGCAGACCAGGCCCGCTTCCGCATCACCGCGGAAGGCGCACTGGCGTTTGTCAACGCGCCGGACTTCGAGAACCCGGGCGACGCCAATGGCGACAATGTCTACCTGGTGACTCTCGCCGCCAGCGACGGAACCGTCAGCGTGACGCAGTCGCTGTCGGTCACCGTCACCGACTCCCTCGGCGCCGCCTTCCGAGTGCGGCGGGTCGCGAGCGGATTCAACTTCCCGATCTTCCTGGCGCCCATGCCCGACAGCAGCGGCCGTTTGTTCGTGGTCGAGCGCGAGGGCCGCATCCGCATCATGACCGCGAACGGCGCGGTCACGGCCACGCCTTTCCTCGACATCACCGGAACCATCTCGATCGACGGCGAGCGTGGCCTGCTGGGCTTCGCGACGGCGCCGGATTTCTTCACCAGCGGCCGCTTCTACATCTTCGTGACTGCGCCGGACGGGACGCTGGAAGTGCGGCGTTACCTGACGTTTGCCGGCGACCTCAACCGCGCCGACCCCACCAGCGGCGACGCGATCCTGCGCGTGCCGCACGCGCGCAACAACCACAACGGCGGCTGGATCGCCTTCGGCCCGGACGGCATGCTTTACATCGCCATCGGCGATGGCGGCGGTGCCGGCGATCCGGACAACAACGGCCAGAACACCAACACGCTGCTGGGCAAGATCCTGCGCGTGGACCCTGCCAGCGACGCATTCCCGTCCGAGTCCGACCGCGACTATGCGATCCCGGCAGGCAATCCGTTCATCACCTCCGGCGGCGCGCCGGAAGTCTGGGCGTACGGGCTGCGCAATCCGTTCCGCAACAACTTCGACCCGCAGACCGGCAACCTGCTGATCGGCGATGTCGGCCAGGGTGCGATCGAGGAGATCGACCTGATGCGGCCCAGTGATGCAGGCGCGAACTTCGGCTGGCCGATCCTCGAGGGCACCGTGGCGTTCCGCGGCGGCCCGACCACAGGGATGACGCCGCCGGTGGCGCAGTACTCGCACGGCACCGGGCCGGTCAACGGCAGCTCGGTGACCGGTGGCGTGGTGTATCGCGGCCAGGTCGAGTCGCTGCTCGGCGAGTACATATTCGCCGACTTCGTGCGCCCCAACATCTGGTCGCTGCCGATCTCGCGGCTGGTGCCGGGCACGACCCTGCAGGCGAACGAGTTCACCTTGCGCAACGGCGACTTCACCCCCGACGCCGGCGCGCTCACCAACATCGTCAGCATCAATGCCGACAGCGGCGGGCAGGTGTACCTCGTCGATTTCGACGGCGAGATCTTCGTGATCGAGACAGTGGTGCTGGGGTTGCCGTTTGCGGCCTCGCAGATGACGCCGCAGCAGCTGTTGCGCGAGGGCCTGTCCAGGCGGTTTGGCGGGCGCCAGGGCGCGAGCATTCGGCCCCCGCAGGGAATCCAGCCGTAACCGCGGCAAGCGCCACGCGTCCGTGCCTCGACTGATTCGCGCGGCTGCTCGGTGAGTTCGGGCCCGGATGCCCGCGAGAGGGTCAGGTGGTTTCAAACCCGCTTGATTGCGGAGCCCAGTGTTCCTGACACGTGTACACGGGAGCAACGTCGCTGGGTTCCCCCCTTCGCGGGAATGACGGTCTTCCAATGACTGTAAAAAGCCCCTCTCCCGCTTGCGGGGTGAGAGGACACTGCTTGCGAGCCATTGGCTCGCGTGTCCTCGAACGCCCGAGCGCTATGCGCTCGGGCCGGGGCGCGGGTTGGGGTGAGGGCCACCGAAGACCGCGCAACGAAATGCCGGCCCGGCGGACGACGCCGCTCCGCGGACGGAGGCCCAATCCGCAACAGCGAGCACCAGCAGGTCCCTTGTAAGTTGTTTCACTCCGCGCCAGACCGTTATCCCTCGGATTCCCAGATCGTCAGTGAGCT
>NZ_JBDGKY010000023.1:0-65524 GCF_057656135.1 Lysobacter sp. Soil_N_23 | reverse complement strand
CACGCCCCGCCTTCGGACAGGATGTCCGACGAAGGGGCGGAGCAATCCCCGGCCCGGCGGACGACGCCGTTCCGCAGACGCAAGCCCAATCAGCAACAGCACCAGCAGACCCCTCACCTCGTTCGCGACGACACGCAACGCCAACCTTCACGCAAAGGAAGCAGAACCAAAAAAGGGGGCGGATCGCTCCGCCCCCTCAGCTCACTGGACTTGTGAGCAAAACGACTGTGCCGCCAGGGCTTACCAGCCGAAACCGGCGCCCACGCCTATGGTGGTGTCCTCATCGGTGAACGAAGCACCGGCAGTCAGCGTGGCCCCGTCGTCCCTGAACGCGCGCTGGTAACCCACGGCCATGGCCAGCCTGCCGTTGGTCTCGCCGGCGCCGACGCCGATACGGTTGACCCGCCTCACGCCGCTCATGCTCGACGTCATGTTCGCCATCGCGCTGCTCATGGCGCTGAGGCGATCGATGCGCGCGTCCTGGACCTGGAAGCGATCATCGACATCGCTGCGCAGATCGTCGACCGCGCCCATGGCGCTTTTGAAGCGGTCGTCGGCGTAGGCATTGGCCTGAGTCAGGATGGTGTTGCTCTGCGCCTGCAAGCGGGCATTGAGCTGGGACACATTGACGGCATCGTGGTCGGATACACCGGCAGCCACGTTATGCATCGCCACCGGCTTCGACGCACCTTCACCGCCGAGCGTGACGCTGCTCTTCTCGGCACTGTCGTACGCCACCATCGTCTTGGTCTGGCCCTTTTCGTCGACCACGCCCGCTGCCTTGAGCTGGCCCATGTTCACCGCATCGTTGTCGGCCTTGCCGTCCGCCACGCCCGTCAGCACGCGATCGCCTGCCGTGCCGGTGAAGTTCACCGACTTTCCGTCCGTGGCCTTGCCCACCGTCAGCTGCTCGCCAGGAGCCGCCTGCTGCACCAGGCCAACGGCACCGCTGTTGATCTGGTTGGTCAGGTTGTTGACGTTGGTCTCGACGTTGTCGATACGCACGGTGTTGTTGTAGACGCGCCCGTCGAGGTTGGTGATGGCACCTTCCACGCCGGTGACCTTCGAAGTCGTGCCGTCGGCATTGGTGACCGTGTAGGTCGGCGTCGAGATCGAGCCATCGGCGTTGACCGTCGAACCACCGCCCAGCGCCGTCGTCACCGACTGGCTGACAGCGTGCAGCTGGCGGCCATTGACCGCGTCGGTGCTCGTGGCCGAGACCGCCCCGTCGGCCACGCCGCTGAGCTTGCGTGCTTCGCCGGCCGCGTTGGTGAAGCTGACCTCGCTGCCGTCGGTGTCCTTGCCCACCGTCAGCTTCTGGCCAGCGCCCGCCTGCTGCACCAGACCCACGGTGCCGCTGGTGATCTGGTTGGTCAGGTGGGTGATCTGGGTGGTGTTGTTGTAGACGCGGCCATCCAGGTTGGTGACTGCATCGCCGACGTTGTAAACCGGCGACTGCGAGCCATCGGCATTGGTCAACACGTAGGTCGGACCCGTGACGAGACCGGTGACCGGGTCGATCGACGCGCCGCCGCCCAGGCCGTCGACGACGGGCTTGAGCTGCGAAACGTTGACGGCATCTTCCGCACCGGTGCCGGCGGCCACGCGGGTCAGCCTGCGGGCACGACCGGCGTTGTTGGCGAAATCGACTTCACTGCCATCGGTGCCCGCGCCCACGGTCAGCTTGCTGCCCGCGGCCGCCTGCTGCACCAGACCGATCGAACCGTTGTTGACCTGGTTGTACAGATTTGTCACGTTGCCTTCGACCGTGGTCACGCGGCCGTCGATCCTGGTGACGTCGGTCTTGATGTTGGTGATGTCGCCCTCGTTCTTGGTCACGCGGCCGTCGATCTTGGTGACATCGGTCTTGATGTTGGTGATGTCGCCTTCGTTCTTGGTCACGCGGCCGTCGATCTTGGTGACGTCGGTCTTGATGTTGGCGATGTCACCTTCGTTCTTGGTGACTCGGCCATCGATCTTGGTGACGTCGGTCTTGATGGTGGTGATGTCGCCTTCATTGGTGGTGACACGACCGTCCAGGATGGAGATGGCGTTGGTGTTCTTGGCCACGTCCTGGTTGGTGGCATACAGCTGCGAACCGTTGACCGCATCGACCGAGGTGTCCGACAGGTCGCCGATATCCACGCCGGTCAGTTTGCGGGCGCCATCGGTGCCGGTGAAGTCCACCAGCTTGCCTTCGGTTCCCTTGGCGACGGTGATCGTGTGCGTGGATGCATCCTGCTGCACCAGACCCACCGAGCCGCTGCCGATCTGGCTGTAGAGGTTGGTGATGTCGCCCTCATTCTTGGTCACGCGGACGCCGATCTTGGTTATATCGGTGGCGTTCTTGGCCACGTCCTGGTTGGTGGCATACAACTGCGAGCCGTTGACCGCGTCAGACGAGTCGGCAGTGGCCGCGCCCTTGGCAACGTTGGTCAGAACCTGCGCTGCACCCGGCGCCGAGGCATCGCCACCGGCAGCGACCAGCGAGAGCTGATCCGTGGCCGTACGCTGCACAGGACCCATCGTGCCGTTGCTGATGCTGGTGTTGATGTTGGTGATGTCGGTGGTGTTCTGCGTGGTGCGGCCATCGATATTGGTGATGGCGGCGCCAACATTGTTCACCGTGGTGGTGGTGCCGTCGATGTTGGTCACCGTGTAGCTCGGCGCAGTGATCGAGCCGTCCGCGTTGACCGTCGAGCTACCGCCCAGGGCGGCAGACGTCGAGCTGGCCAGGCCATGGAGCTGGCCACCGTTGACCGCATCAGTCGAATCTGCGGCAACCGTGCCGGCGGCAACATGGGTGATCTTGTTGGTGGCCACGCCGTCATGCGAAGCGCTGAACGATCCGGCGCCGGCATCCCACAACAGCGCATCCTTGCCCAGACCGGTGATGCTGGTGTTGATGTTGGTGATGTCGGTGGTGTTCTGCGTGGTGCGGCCATCGATATTGGTGATGGCGGCGCCAACATTGTTCACCGACGTCTGCGAACCATCGGCATTGGTCACGACATAGGTCGGACCGGTGACGAGGCCGGTGACCGGGTCGATCGACGCGCCGCCGCCCAGGCCGTCGACGACGGGCTTGAGCTGCGAAACGTTGACGGCATCCTCGGCACTGGTGCCGGCGGCCACGCGGGTCAGCTTGCGGGCAACGCCTGCGTTGTTGGCGAAATCGACTTCGCTGCCATCGGTACCCTTGCCCACCGTCAGCTTCTGGCCAGCGCCCGCCTGCTGAACCAGGCCCACGGTGCCGTTGTTGATGCTGGTGCTGATGTTGGTGATGTCGGTCGTGTTCTGCTTGGTGCGGCCGTCGATATTGGTGATGGCGTCGCCAACATTGTTCACCGTGGTACCGCCGACCGTGTAGCTCGGCGCGGTGATCGAACCGTCCGGGTTGACGGTCGAGCTGCCACCCAGGGCATGAGCCGTCGAATCCGCCAGTCCAAAGAGCTGCGAGCCGTTGATCGCGTCGACCGAGCCGGCGGCCACGGTGCCGGCGTCCACGCCGGTCAGCTTGCGGGCACCGGCGGTGCCGGCGACGTCCACCAGCTTGCCGTTGGTGTCCTTGGCCACGGTGATGGTGCGCGTGGTCGCGTCCTGCTTCACCAGGCCGATGGTGCCATTGTTGATCTGCGTGGTGAGGTTGGTGACGTTACCCTCGACCGTGGTCACACGGCCGCCGAGATTGGTCACGTTGGTCTTGATGTTGCTGATGTCGCCTTCGGTGGTGGTGACGCGGTTGCCCAGGTTGGTGACGTTCTGGTCGGTGGCATACAGCTGCGAACCGTTGACCGCATCGGTCGAGCCGGAGGACAGCGCGCCGGCAGTGACGCCGGTCAGCTTGCGGGTGCCGGCCGTGCCGGTGAAGTCCACGGCGGCGCCGTCGGTGGCCTTGCCCACCGTCAGGTTGGCGCCGGCAGCGGTCTGCTGCACGAGGCCGGCCTTGCCGGACAACACATTGTTGATGTTGGTGGTGTTGTTGGCGACATTGCCCTCGACCGTGGTGACGCGGCCGCCAAGGTTGGTGATGCTGGTGGTATTGGCCGTGGTGGCCGTATCCAGCTTGCCCAGCGCGGTGCCGACATCGGCGATGCCAGTCTGCCCCTGGACCGTGTACGACGGATCCTTGATGGTGCCGTCCGCGTTGACCGTCGCGCCGCCGCCGAGCGCGTTGGTCACGCCCTTGAGCTGCGAGACGTTGACCGCGTCGGTGTCGGCCGTGCCCTTGGACACGTACGTGATCACGTGCTCGCCGCCGGCGTTGCCGACCGACACGCTGTTGTCGCGATCCGCGACGGAGTTGGCACCCAACGCGACCGAATTCCAGCCAGTGACCTTGCTGTTGAGACCCAGCGCGGTCGACAGCCGGGTGGTGCCGGTGCCGGTCGCATCCGCGCCCGCACCGATGGCGATGTTGGTGAAGTTGGCCTTGGCATGATCGCCAATGGCGATGGACCCGCCGCCGCCGCCCACGGCACCCGCGCCGATGGCAACGGAGTTGTTGTACGCCGTGGGGTTATAGCCGGAAGCTCCGTTGTTCGCATAGGGATCGTCGCTGCCGTCATTCGCGCCGGTCGCCTTGAAGTAGCGGCTGGCGGTCTTGAGGTTGGTGATGTCGCCTTCGGTGGTGGTGACGCGGCTGCCCAGGTTGGTGACGTTCTGGTTGGTGGCATACAGCTGCGAACCGTTGACCGCATCGGTCGAGCCGGACGACAGGTCGCCGACAGTCACGCCGGTCAGCTTGCGGGTGCCGGCCGTGCCGGTGAAGTCCACGGCGGCGCCGTCGGTGGCCTTGCCCACCGTCAGGTTGGCGCCGGCAGCGGTCTGCTGCACGAGGCCGGCCTTGCCGGACAACACATTGTTGATGTTGGTGGTGTTGTTGGCGACATTGCCCTCGACCGTGGTGACGCGGCCGCCAATGTTGGTGATGCTGCTGGTGTTGGCCGTGGTGGCCGTATCCAGCTTGCCCAGCGCGGTGCCGACATCGGCGATGCCAGCCTGACCCTGGACCGTGTACGACGGAGCGTTGATGGTGCCGTCCGCGTTGACCGTCGCGCCGCCGCCGAGCGCGGTGGTCACGCCCTTGAGCTGCGAGACGTTGACTGCGTCGGTTTCGGCCGTACCCTTGGCGACATTGGCAATCAGGCGCTCGGCACCGGCCTTGCCGACCGACACGCTGTTGTCGCGATCAGCCACAGAGTTCGAACCCAGCGCGACCGAGGACATGCCCGTGACCTTGCTGTCGAGACCCAGCGCCATCGACAGGCGCGTGGTGCCGGTAGCATCCGCGCCCGCACCGATGGCGATATTGGTGAAGTTGGTCTTGGCATGATCGCCAATGGCGATGGCTCCGCCGCCACCACCTGCACTGGCGTTGGCGCCGATGGCAACCGTGTTGTTGTACCCATTGGGGTTGTACTGGGAAGCACCTACGGCCGCAAAGGCATCGTCGGTACCGTCATTCGCACCGGTCGCCTTGAAGTAGCGGGTCTTGTCGCCGAGCTGCGTGCTCAGATTGGTGATGTTGGTGGTGTTGGTCGTGGTGGCCGTATCCAGCTTGCCCAGCGCGGAGCCGACATCGGCGATGTTGGCCTGGCCCTGGACCGTGTACGACGGCGCATTGATCGTACCGTCGGCATTGATGGTCGCGCCGCCGCCCAGCGCGGTGGTCACACCCTTGAGCTGCGAGACGTTGACGACATCGGTGCCCTGCACACCGGCGGCGACATTGACCACCTGGCGCTCGGCACCCGCGCTTCCCAGCGACACGGTATTCGTGCGATCGGCGATCGATTGCGCACCCAGCGCAATGGCATTACTGGCGGTCGCATGCGACTGCCGGCCGATGGCCATGCTCGTATTGGTGCCGGCATCGACCTTAGCCTCCGAGCCAATCGCCACGGAGCGATCGCCCTGCGCATTGGCGGTATTGCCTATGGCCGTGGCGAGAAAACCTGCGTTTGTGGAGTAGCCGATTGCCGTCGACTGCTGGCCGGCAGCCTTCGCCTGCGAGCCGACGGCCGTAGCGAACGACTGGCCGCCGACGGCTCCCGCACCCATGGCAGTGGCGTTGTTGCCAGTGACTACCGCATCAGGACTCCCGGCAGCGTCTCCGTTTGCCTTGAAGTACTTGGTGTTGCCATCGATCGCGGTGAGGGCCGCACCGACGTTGTCGTAGTTTCCACCGGCAACGCTGTAGGTCGGCGCCTTGACCGTACCGTCGGCATTGACGGTCGCGCCGCCGCCGAGCGCGGTGGTCACGCCCTTGAGCTGCTCGACATTGACCGCGTCGGTGTCGGCGGTGCCCTTGGCGACGTTGGCAATCAGGCGCTCGGCGCCGGCCTTGCCGACCGAGACGCTGTTGGCACGGTCGGCAACCGAGTTGGCACCCAGGGCCACGGAGTTGTTGCCGGAGGCGACGGCGTTCAGGCCGATGGCGGTGGCGTTGGTGCCGGTGGCCGTGCCGCCGTCGAGCGAGCCGGCGCTGGCCATGCCGGACGCGGCCAGTGCCGTCACCAGGGTCGCGGCCACGGCCGCCTTGCCGGACGAGGATGCCTTCTTGCGGCCCTTGGCCATCTCCGAGGCGACGACCCAACGGCCGGTGGCGGTATTGAAGACGATTCGAAAGATCTTGTTCATTGCATTGCACCAGAGGAGAGAGAAAGAGCCGCGCGTGGCTTTGGCTGGTGCGAATGCTAGGAACCGGCTTTTTTTGCGGTATGGGGATCGTCCTAATTCGGCCTGACGTAGTCCGGGACCCTCCCCTCACGGCCTCGCGGGACTTTTTCCCCGCCAATTTTCATAATTGATTCAGCCTCGCCAATCCCATTCCGGCAGCAAATGGCACCTGCGTCGCGCCCTTGCGCCGCCTCGACGCCCCGTCCGGATGGCCGTACCGGCTATAATTGGCGCCGTAAGCAGACGGTGGGAGAAGCGGAACGGCCCTCAACGGGACGGCCCGCTGCCGAAGGCGCAAACGCCCGGAATCGCTCAGGCCCCACAACCGCCGTCGGCTCAAACTCTGGAGAGACCGGATGCCCCACGCGGGCAACACCGGCGCCGAAGGGGCAAGAAGCTGAGCGGGTCGGAAGTGGCCAACAAGCCCTCCCCCGACTCCGCGCTTCCAAACTCTCAGGCAAAAGGACAGAGGGGCATTCCATGTGCGCGATTGCGCACGCCCGGCTTTCACCAAGCCACAACGGATGCCTCCATGAGCCAGAACACGCCTGTTTCCCTGCGCGACCTCGAGCACCACGACGCGTTCCTCGAGCGTCACATCGGCCCCAACGACGCTGAAATCGCCCAGATGCTGAGCGTGGTCGGCTACGACTCGCTCGATGCGATGACCGACGCGATCGTGCCGGCGAACATCAAGTCGCCGTCGCCGCTGGCACTGCCGGCGCCGATCACCGAGGTCGAGGCCA
This sequence comes from Lysobacter sp. Soil_N_23, assembly GCF_057656135.1. Taxonomy (NCBI): domain Bacteria; kingdom Pseudomonadati; phylum Pseudomonadota; class Gammaproteobacteria; order Lysobacterales; family Lysobacteraceae; genus Lysobacter; species Lysobacter sp. Soil_N_23. The sequence goes on along the minus strand of NZ_JBDGKY010000023.1, from coordinate 58,097 downwards.
TTGCCAAGATCCGCGCGATTGCCGACCAGAACCAGGTCTTCCGCAGCTTCATCGGCCAGGGCTACTACGGCACCCACACGCCCAACGTCATCCTGCGCAACATCCTCGAGAACCCGGCGTGGTACACGGCCTACACGCCGTACCAGGCGGAGATCTCGCAAGGCCGCATGGAAGCGCTGATCAACTTCCAGACCATGTGCGCCGACCTCACCGGCATGGAGATCGCCAACGCCTCCCTGCTCGATGAAGGCACCGCTGCCGCCGAGGCCATGACCCTGGCCAAGCGCTCGTCCAAGTCGAAGTCGAACGTGTTCTTCGTCTCCAACGGCGTGCATCCGCAGACGCTGGAAGTGCTGCGCACTCGCGCCGAGCCGCTCGACATCGAACTGGTCGTCGCCGACGACGCCGAAGCCATCAGCATCGACAGCTTCGGCGTACTGCTGCAGTACCCCAACACCTTCGGCCAGGTCCACGACTACAAGGCGCTGGCCGATGCCGTGCATGCGCGCGGCGGCCTGGTCGCCGTAGCCACCGACCTGCTCGCACTGACCCTGATCGCCGCTCCGGGCGAATGGGGCGCCGACATCGTCGTCGGCAACACCCAGCGCTTCGGCGTGCCGTTCGGCTTCGGCGGCCCGCATGCCGCGTTCATGGCCTGCCGCGACGCCTACAAGCGCTCGATGCCGGGCCGCCTGATCGGCGTGTCGATCGACGCCGAGGGCAAGGCCGCCTACCGCCTGACCCTGCAGACGCGCGAGCAGCACATCCGCCGCGAGAAGGCCACTTCCAACATCTGCACCGCACAGGTGCTGCTGGCGGTGATGGCGAGCATGTACGCGGTCTACCACGGCCCCGAGGGCCTGACCCGAATCGCCCGCCGTACCCATCGCCTCGCCGCGACCCTCGCCGGCGCGCTGCGCCAGGCCGGCCTCACGGTCGGTCCGGACTTCTTCGACACGCTGCACGTGGTCGGCGTCGATGCCGCAGCCGTTCACGCCAAGGCCGAGGCCGCGCGCATCAACCTGCGTCGCATCGATGGCAACAGCGTCAGCATCAGCCTCGATGAAACCACCACGCGCGCCGACGTGATCGCGCTGGCGGCGCTGTTCGGCGCCAACATTGCCGACATCGATGCCCTCGACAGCGCCACCGCCGACGCGCTGCCGGAAGGCCTCAAGCGCACCAGCGGCTTCCTCGCACACCCGGTGTTCAACACCCACCACAGCGAGCACGAGCTGCTGCGCTACATGCGCGCCTTGGCCGACAAGGACCTGGCGATGGATCGCACCATGATCCCGCTGGGCAGCTGCACGATGAAGCTCAACGCCACCGCCGAGATGATCCCGGTGACCTGGCCCGAGTTCGGCAACCTGCATCCGCTCGCCCCCGCTGCACAGGCGCAGGGCTACAAGCAGCTGATCGACGGCCTGGAAGCGATGCTGGTCGAGTGCACCGGCTACGACGCCGTCAGCCTGCAGCCGAACTCCGGCGCGCAGGGCGAGTACGCCGGCCTGCTGGCGATCCGCGCCTACCACCGCTCGCGCGGCGAGGACCACCGCGACATCTGCCTGATCCCGGAATCGGCGCACGGCACCAACCCGGCCTCGGCGCAGATGTGCGGCATGCAGGTCGTGGTGACCAAGTGCGACGCCAACGGCAACGTCGATGTCGACGACATCCAGCGCGCCGCCGAGAAGTACAGCGAGCGCCTGGCCGCGCTGATGATCACCTACCCGTCCACGCACGGCGTGTTCGAGGAGGACATCGTCAAGATCTGCGAGATCGTGCACACCCACGGCGGACAGGTCTACACCGACGGCGCCAACATGAACGCCCTGGTCGGCGTCGCCAAGCCCGGCAAGTGGGGCTCGGACGTGTCGCACCTGAACCTGCACAAGACCTTCTGCATCCCGCACGGCGGCGGTGGCCCGGGCGTCGGCCCGTGCGCGGTGAAGTCGCACCTGGCGCCGTTCCTGCCGCGCACCTTTGGTGGTGAGGGCGATGTCGGCATGGTCTCGGCGGCAAGCTTCGGTTCGGCCTCGATCCTGCCGATCAGCTGGATGTACGTGACGCTGATGGGCGCGGCCGGCCTGCGCAAGGCGACCCAGGTCGCCCTGCTCAATGCCAACTACATCGCCACCCGCCTGGCACCGCACTACGAGACGCTCTACACCGGCCGCAATGGTCTGGTCGCGCACGAGTGCATCCTCGACCTGCGCCCGCTCAAGGACGCCACCGGCGTGTCGGCCGAGGACGTCGCCAAGCGCCTGATCGACTTCGGCTTCCACGCCCCGACCCTGAGCTTCCCGGTCGCCGGCACGCTGATGGTCGAACCGACCGAGTCGGAGTCGCAGCACGAGCTCGACCGTTTCATCGACGCGATGATCCAGATCCGCGACGAGATCCGCGCGATCGAGGACGGCAAGCTCGACCGCGAGGACAACCCGCTCAAGCACGCGCCGCACACCGCCACGGCGGTCACGGCCAGCGAGTGGACCCACGCGTATCCGCGCGAGCTGGCGGCGTTCCCGCTGCCGAGCCTCAAGCTGCAGAAGTACTGGCCACCGGTCGCCCGCGTCGACAACGTGTACGGCGACAAAAACGTCATGTGCGCGTGCATCCCGGTGGATGCGTACAAGGACGAGGTGGTCGAGGCGTAAGCGTTACGCGCCCCTGATCGCAACGCGACGAGGCCCCGCACTGCGGGGCCTCGTTGTTTGAGCGACCTGCCAGGGCTCATGGTCGCCGGACCGGCACCGGTTGGTTGCTGACCAGGGCCATCCCGATACGCGCCGCGGCCCGCGCGTTGTCGGCGATATCGCAACGCGACACCGGCCACGCCCGCGACAGTCGCATGCGGGCGATGCAGGCCACTGCCTGCCAGCGGCCACTGCGTTCAGCGCTGGCGTACACGCTGCTCGACTGGCTGGCCGGCGTGCGCTGAGGCGACGCACCGCGACGTGTCCGCGCAGCAGGCACCGCCAGTGCGGTGCGCGAGCGTGCCATGCGGAACTGCATGACCTGGTCATGGCTGGGATACACGCGTACGGTCGGAAGATCGAACACGCGTTCGGGTTCTGGTTCTGCCGACGCCACCGTCTTGATCGGCGGAAGAGGCGTCAGCTCCGGCTCGAGCGTGGCGATCACGCGCACGCCAGGCAGGTCGTGTATCTGCATGGTCTGGACCGGCCCATCTCCCACGGGCTGTGCAACCACGCGGGTCGCGATCGAATGAGTGGCAGCGATCATTGCCAGTGCGGAAACCAGGGTCATCACGTTCATGGTGAAATTCCTTTATTCGTGGCCGAACGGCGATGCCCTGCCCGCTTTCCCTGGGCCGGGGGCCGAGATGGCCATGCATTGAAGCGGTGAAGCGTTGAAGGGTGGATCGTTCAGCCAGGCGCCATGGTCGGATCGAGCACCGACTGCACTTCGACGACGGCGTCGGCGGGGAATCCAGCACGCTGTGCGTGTTCGCGGATCAGCCCTTCGTCGCTCGCCAGGTAGACGCAGTACGTCTTGTCGTTAGCGACATACGAATGCAGCCACTGCACGCCGGTGCCGAGCTGGTCGAGCACCTCGTTGGAGCGCTGGGCGACATCGCACAGTGCCTCGTAAGGCTCCTTGCCGATGCCGTTGATGTTTCTTTCGATGACGTACTTCCTGAGCATGGTGGTTCTCCGGTTGTGCTGGTGCCGGCCTCAGGCCGACGTGTCCTGCGAAGCGATGGCGTGCGGCTTGACGGCATGCACGTTCACGCCATAGGCGTGCAGCCGGTTGCGGAACTTGCGGTCGACGCCGGTGCCGACGAAGGACTCGAAGCGTGCGCAGACGCGTGCCTGCTCCAGGCCGCTGTCGCCGATCAGCTGCAGCAGTGAAGCCTCGGTGGATGCGCCTCCGATGCAGGCCGCCCACAGGTCGGCGTTGCCATGGGCAACGGCTGCCAGTTCGCGGTCGAGCGCGACGGCGCCCAGGTACAGCGCCCCGCCGGGCCGCAGCACGCGCACGACCTCGGCCATCAGCCGGGGCTTGTCCGGTGCCAGGTTGATGACGCCGTTTGAGATCACGATGTCGACGCTGGTGTCGGCAACCGGCAGGTCCTCGAAGGTGCCTTCATGCAGTTCCAGACGATCCAGCAATCCGGCCTGCGCCGCGGCCGCCATCGCGCAGGCGCGCATGGCCGCGGTCAGGTCGATGCCGATCACCCGCCCGCGCGGGCCGACCGCGCGCGCCGCCAGCAGCAGGTCCATGCCCGAACCGCAGGCATGGTCGAGCACCACGCCGCCGGCAGGGATCGTGCCAATCCGCAGCGGATTGCCAACACCGGAGAAGCGATCGGTGCACAGCGCCGGCAGCACTGCCAGCGCGGCTGCGTCATAGCCAAGCCGTTGCACCGCATAGGCCGCGCCGGTATGAAAATGAAAGCCGCTGGCCGGATCGCGGGCGACGCGCTCGTAGACGACGCGGACCTGCTGGTTCAGCCGATTGCTGTCGATCGTGAGCGGACAACGGCCCATGACGGCCTCCCTGGATTTGCCTTCGTCGTATGCGGCGGCATGGGGGCCAATCTAGAAAGCGCGCGTATCGATCGGATGTCTGAGCGCGGCAGGTTTGTAACAGCCGGTAACGACGGCCGATACTGTCGCGGCGGCAATGGAAGCAGGAGCAGGTGATGGCGCATACGCCCTGTGTTCTGGTGGTCGATGACGACCAGGCGACCCGCGAGATGCTCGTGGAGGCGCTGAGCACCCATGATTTCCGTGCCCTGCAGGCCGGCGACGGTGCCGCCATGCGCAGCGAGCTCGAGCGCGAGGCGCCCGACATCGTCCTGCTCGACATCCGCCTGCCGGGCGAGGATGGCCTGAGCCTGGCACGCTTCCTGCGCGAGCGTTACGACGTCGGCATCATCATGGTCACCGGCTCGGGCGACGTGATCGACCGCATCGTCGGCCTGGAGATCGGCGCCGACGACTACGTCGCCAAGCCATTCGACCCGCGCGAGCTGATGGCGCGCATCAAGAGCGTGCTGCGCCGCATCCAGGCGAGGCCGGAAGCGCCCGTGGCCAGTGGCGTCGGCCGCCGCGTCGCGTTCGGCCGCTGCACGCTCGACCTGGACGCACACCAGGTCTTCGGCGCCGATGGCACCGAAGTCATGGTCACGCACATGGAGTTCGACCTGCTGCGCGTGCTGTACGAACACGCCGGCAGGGCGCTCTCGCGCGACCAGATCCTGACCCTTACCCACAATCGTGAATGGGAGCCGTTCGACCGCTCGATCGACATCCGCATCGCCCGCCTGCGGCGCAAGGTGGAAGTCGACCCGGACAACCCGCGCGCGATCCGCACCGTCCGCGGCGTCGGCTACATGTTCGTGCCGTCTGCGTAACTGCCGCTGGCGGAATTGTTTCTGCCGCGTAACAGCGGCCCGCGCCCGTGTTGCGCGCTCCTATACTCGGTCCACGCCTGCAGCGGAGCCACGCCATGAAGTCCGGCGAACTGTCCAGCAACGTTCTCGCCGACGACCGCGAGCGCGCACTGCGCGACAGCGAACTGCGCCTGCAGCAGGTGCTCGACAACACCTCCGCGGCGGTGTTCGCCAAGGATCGCAGCGGCCGCTACCTGTTCGTCAACCGCGAGTTCGAGCGCCTGACCGGACACAGCGCCGCAGCGCTGATCGGTCGATCCGACCGCGACATCTTCCCCGCCGAGCAGGCCGCCGGCCTGCGCCGCAACGACATGCGCGTGCTGCTGGAGGCACGGGCGATGGAGTTCGAGGAAAGCGGCGTGTTCGCCGGCGAGCAGCGCACCTACCTCTCGGCCAAGTTCCCGCTGCTCGATTGCGATGGCGCGCCCTACGCCGTCTGCGGCATCGCCACCGACATTACCCGCCGCAAGCAGATCGAAACCGCGCTGACCAGTTCGGCGCTGGCGGTGTCGAACGCGCGCGGGCGCGATCTGTTCGTCGAGCTGTCGCGCTACCTCGGTGCAATCCTCGACGTCGATGTAGCCTTCATTGCCGAGATGCGTGAAGAGGACCCGGGCATGATGCGCGTGCTCGCCTTCGTTGCCGACAGCGCGCCGCGCGAGAACTTCGACTACGCACTGGCCAACACCGCCTGCGACACCGTCGTCGGCCACGGTTTCCGCATCTACCCCGCCGGTCTTGGCCGCCTGTTCCCGCTGGATGACGACTTCATCGAACTCGGCGCCGAAGGCTATGCCGGCTACCCGCTCACCGACACCCAGGGCCGTCCGCTGGGATTGATCTCGATCGTTTCTCGGCGCCCGCTGGAGCAGGCCGAATTCATCGAGTCGGTGATGAAGATCTTCGCCGTGCGCGCTTCGGCCGAGATCGAGCGCCAGCGCGCCGATGCGGCGTTGCTGGCCTCGCAGGTCAGTTATCGGCAGATCTTCGAGGCCAGCGAGGATGCGATCGTCGTCTACGACCCGGCCACCGACCGCATCGTCGACGTCAACCCGAAGGCCTGCACGACTTCCGGCTACAGCCACGATGAACTGCTGCACATTGCCGTCGACCACCTCGGCTCGGGCGAGGCGCCCTACACCGGCGCCGACGCGGCCAGCCACCTGCAACAGGCCCAACAACACGGCTCGGCACGTTTCGAATGGCGCCGCCGCAACAAGGACGGCAGCCTCGGACGAGGTGTTCCTCAAGTCCGCCAGCATCGGCGGCGAGCCGCGGATCCTCGCCTTCACCCGCGACATCACCGAGCGCAAACTCGCCGAGGAAGCCGCGCAGCGCAACGCCGAGCATCTGCGCGCCACCGTCAGCGCGGCACTCGACTGCATCATCGCCATGGACGAGCACGGCACGATCATCAAGTTCAACCCGGCTGCCGAAACCTGCTTCGGCTATCGCGAGCGCGAAGCCCTCGGCCAGTCGCTGGCCGAGCTGATCATCCCCGAGCGCTACCGCGAACGCCATCGCCAGGGAATGCAGCGCTTCCTCTCCGGCGGCCCTGGCCCGTACCTGCAGCGTCGCCTGGAAGTGACCGCGCTGCGCGCGGACGGCAGCGAGTTCCCGGCGGAACTGGCCATCGGCGTCGACGAGAGCCCGTCGGGACGCATCTTCATCGGCTACCTGCGCGACATCACCGAACGCATCGAGGCCGAACAGCGCCGGTCGCGGCTCGAGGCGCAGCTGCTGCAGGCCAAGAAGATGGAAGCGCTGGGCCATCTGACTGGCGGCATCGCCCACGACTTCAACAATCTGCTGGCCAGCATCATGGGCTATGTAGCCATGGCCAGCGAGCGCAGTGCCGGTGGCGGCGACGCGCGCCTGGAAAGCTACCTGGGCCACGCACTGCAGTCCTGCGAGCGCGCGCGCGACCTGATCCAGCAGATGCTGATGTTCAGCCGCGGCCAGAAGGGCGAGCCGCGCCTGCTCGACCCGGCACAGTGCATCGAGCAGAACCTCGCAGTGCTGCGCCCGAGCATTCCCTGCGACGTGGACGTGGCGGTCGATACCGTCGCCGGTGTCGGCGCCATCTGCTTCGATCCGGTGCAGTTCGGCCAGGTCATGCTCAATCTGTGCCTGAATGCCTGCGATGCGATGCAGGGCCGGGGCCGACTCGAGATCGGGCTGCATGAAGCCAACGAAGACGGTCGGTTGTGCAGCGCTTGCCAGCAGCCCGTGTCGGGCACGTTCGTCGAAATCGCCATTGGCGACTCTGGTCCCGGCATCGAGCCGGCTGTGCTGGAGCGCATCTTCGATCCGTTCTTCTCGACCAAGCCACCGGGCAAGGGCGCCGGCATGGGCCTGGCGACCGTGCACGGCATCGTCCACGAACATGGCGGACATCTTGTCGTCGAATCCGAGCTGGGCCGGGGCACCTGTTTCCGGGTGCTGTTGCCGATCTGCCAGGCCGACGCCGACGAAGTCGTGCGCCAGCAGCGCGCGAGCACCCCGACGACAAACCCGCGACTGCACGGCCGCGTGCTCGTGGTCGACGACGAGCGCAGTGTCGGCGAGTTCATGTGCGAACTGTTGTCGAGCTGGGGCCTGGAGGCGGACTTCGTCGCCGCGCCGGCGCAGGCGCTGGAACGCATCCGAAACGCACCCGCGCACTACCAGTTGCTGATCACCGACCACTCGATGCCGACGATCACCGGCATCCAACTGGCGCAGTCGCTGCAGGCGGTCGCACCGCAGCTGCCGGTGCTGCTCTACACCGGCCTGGCCGACCGCGTCAGCGAGCAGACGCTGCCGGCAAACATGTTGCGGACAGTCCTGCGCAAGCCCATCGACCACGCGCAACTGGCGCGCGAACTGTCGACGATCCTGCCGTCCATGGCGACGTAGCAAGACTCGCCCTCACCCTCTCCCGCAGAGCTCCCACGAATGCGGAGGGTCGTCCGACCCAGCGGTTCTTCAGCATCCTGCTAGGGCAAAGCGTCGCGCTTGGCGAAGATGCTTGCCATTTCCGCCGCATTCTCGGTTCCCCAAGTGCACAGCGGGACGATCGCGTCGGCCAGGCTGCGACCGAGCGGGGTCAGCGTGTAGTCCACGCGCGGCGGCACCTCCTTGTAGTCGGTCCGCGCCAGCACGCGATCGGCCTCCAGATCCTTCAATTGCTGGATCAGCACTTTGTCGCTGACTCCCTGGGTCAAGCGCTTGAGCTCGCCGTAGCGCTTCGGGCCTTCGCGCAGGAAAAACAGGATCAGCGGTTTCCACTTGCCCGAGATGATGCGGAGCGTGGCGTTGAGCCCGCAGCCGGTATCGCAGCTCTGAGAAGGCGTTGTCATGATACTTACCAAAAAGTGCATACTTGTCCTTAAGTTACCAGAACTCCATAGTTGGCCTCAAGTAGGCAGCTCCCTGCTGCCCTACAACCCCAACGAAGGATGCGTGACATGAACAGACTGAATGGAAAGACCGCCGTGATCACCGGCGGCGCTACCGGCATCGGCCTCGCCGCAGCAAAGCGCTTCATCGAGGAGGGTGCCTTCGTCTTCATCTTCGGCCGCCGGCAGAAAGCGCTCGACGCCGCTGTGGCCGACCTCGGGCCCAATGCCCGCGCGGTGAAGGGCTCGGTCTCCGATGTGGCCGACCTCGACCGACTCTACGCGGCGGTGAAGGCCGAGCGCGGAACCCTCGACATCGTCTTCGCCAATGCCGGGGCGGGAAGCCAGCTTCCGCTCGGCGAGATCACCGCCGAGCACATTGACGAAATCTTCGATACCAACGTGAAGGGCTCGATCTTCACGGTCCAGAAGGCGCTGCCGCTGATGGGCCAGGGCGGCTCGATCATCCTGACCGGATCGAGCGCCGGCACCACGGGCGCCCCGGCTTTCAGCGCCTACAGCGCGAGCAAGGCGGCAGTGCGCAACCTCGCGCGGACCTGGGCGGCGGACCTGAAGGGCACCGGCATCCGGGTAAACGTGCTGTCGCCCGGGCCGACTGCGACCGAACTGGCGAAGGAAGCGCTAGGCGAGGAGGGCCAGGAGGTCTTCGCCTCGATGACTCCGCTCCAGCGCATGGCCGATCCGGCGGAAATCGGAGCGGTGGCCGCCTTTCTCGCGTCGCCGGACAGCAGCTTCATGACCGCCAGCGAGGTCGCCGTCGACGGCGGCCTGGCCCAACTCTGACGTGCTACGCCCGGCCGGTCACTCCATTCGATATTCGGAGCCGATAGGGCGCGGTAAACCCAAGGAGAATATATGAGCTACGCAATTATCGGCTTCGGCAAGATCGGCCAGGCTCTAGCCAAGGCTTTTGCCCGAAGCGGCATCGAAGTTTCCGTTGCAACCACTCGCGACCCGGAGAGCTTTGCATCCGCCGCGGCCGCGATCGGACCCACGATCATTCCCAAAACACTGGCGCAAGCCGTCAAGGCGGACATCATCTTTTTGGCTGTCCGTTTCGAGTCGCACCGGGATGTCGCAAAGGCGCTGCCGACCTGGAAGGGAAAGACCATCATCGATGTGACCAATGCCTACGGCGTATCCCCCGAGGAACTGGGAGGACAGCCTTCTTCCAAGGTCGTCGCGCAGGCCTTCACTGGTGGAAGACTGGTCAAGGGCTTCAACCATCTGGTCGCTGCCGTCCTTGACCAGGATCCGGCCGTACATGGTGGCAGGAGAGTCGTATTCCTGGCGAGCGACGATGACGGCGCAGCAGCGGAGATCGGCGCGCTTGCGGAGAATCTCGGTTTCGCGCCGGTCAAACTTGGCGGGCTTTCGGAAGGTGGAATGCTTGTGCAGGCGCGCGGAAATAGCTGGGGTCAACTGATCTTCAAGGACCTGGTCAAGTTCGACTGATGATCGTGGCTCTGCGCGCCCATTGGATTGCCGTCCATGACGCGGACGGGATCAAGAAAAAAGGCCCCGCAATGCGGGGCCCTTCTTCATGCTTGGACCGGTCAGCCGCCGTACTTCTTCAACCACGCATCCACTGCCGGCAACCGCTCGTTGCGCACCTTCAACCGGTAGATCACGTTGGCGACCGCGGTGTTGGCGTCGCGGCGCGAACCGGCGGCGAGGTGTTGTTCCGCATACGACTGGATCTTGCCTACCATCGCCGGATCCAGCGACGCGTTGGCCAGGCCCGGGTAGTAGCGGCTGCGCGAGGACGAATCGACGCGCTTGTCGACGTCGCTCATGTGATCCATGGCGAAGTCGAACGCCAGCTCCGGATGCTGCGAAGCGACAGCGCGGATCATTCCGGCGCTGTTGGTCGCACCCGGTTCATCGGTGAGGGCAAGCTCGAGCGCACGCTGCGCCAGCGCCTTGTCCTCACTCGAAGACAGCATCTGATACAGCTCGTCCTTCATCAACGGCGTCTTCTCCGCCTGCGCGGCGGCGTGCAGCTGGTCCCAGGTCGCAGCATCGGCGTGGCGTGCGACCACCGCGAGGATGGTCTTGCGCAACGCGGCCGGCACAGCGGCCGGATCCGTATCCTGCGCCGCGTAACGACGACGCGCCTCGGCGACCACCTTGTCGTCACCCAGCGCGCTGAGCGTGGAGATCAGACGCGTACGCAGGATCTTGACCGGATCGGCCTCGCCCTGCTTCTCGTCCCAGCCGACGCGTGCGAACACCGGCGCCAGCTGTGCGATGGCGAACTTGCGGAAGCGGGCCTGGCGCGCGACGTCGCCCTGGTAGTAATCGTTGAGGCTGTCGAGCTTGCCGGCGATGTCACCCCAGATCTGCGGATCGGAACCGGCCGGCGTGGCCTTGACCAGGTCGAGGTAGGTCGCCGGCGACTGCAGGCCGGCCAGGCCCAGCGCCCAGGTGTCGCTCATCAGGCCGAGCTGGTCGATCGGCGGCAGCTTGGCGAAGCCGGTGCGGATCGAGGCGAACTGCTCCGGCGAATACAGCGTGCGGTAGTAACCGCTCTGGCCGGCGTTGACCACGACCGGGCCGCAACCGGGCACGTCGAGCGAACCGGCGCCGCCTTCGACGATCGTGCGCACCGGCTCGCCACCAACCGCCTGCGCGATCACCGGCACGCGCCACGACAGCGGCTGCTTGTCGGGACGGTCCTTGGTGAACTCGCCCTGGCTCAGCTTGAGCGTGGTCTTGCCATTGCTGCAGGTCGCCGACTGCACCGTGATCATCGGGATGCCCGGCTGCAGGGTGAAGTCGTGGGCGATGTCGAGGATCGGCTTGCCGGCGGCGGCCTGCACCTGCTTCCACAGGTCGTCCGACACGGTATTGCCGTAAGCGTGCGCCTTCATGTAGTTGCGCACGCCCTCGCGCCATGCGTCTTCGCCGACATAGCCTTCGAGCATGCGGATCACTGCCCCGCCCTTCTGGTAGGTGATGGCATCGAAGGCCTGGCTGGCCTGCTCGACGGTTTCCACGTGCTGCACCACCGGATGCGTAGTGGCCACGGCATCGCGGCTCATCGCGCCCTCGCGGCCGGATACGGCGTACAGCTGGGTGTTCCATTCCGGATGCAGCTTCTGCGTCGTGCGCGAGGCCATCCAGGTGGCGAAGCCTTCGTTGAGCCACAGGTCGTCCCACCAGCTCATCGTCACCAGGTCACCGAACCACTGGTGGGCGATCTCGTGCGCGGCGACCGAGAACACGCGCTGCTTGTCGGACTGCGTCGAGAAGGCCGGGTCGAGCAGCAGGGTGTGCTCGAAGGTGAAGATCGCGCCCCAGTTTTCCATGGCACTGAAGAATTGGCTGGCGCCGGGCGAGGCCACGTTGTCGAGCTTGGGCAACGGATACGGCGTGCCGAAGTAGTCGTTGTATTCGCGCAGCACATCCACCGACGAATCGAGTGCGAAACGAGCTTGGTCGACCACGCCCTTCTGGGTGATCACGCCGACTTCGGTCTCGCCCAGCTTGGCGGTGGCGCGGTCAAACTCGCCCTGGCTGAAGAACAGCAGGTAGGTCGACATCTTCGGAGACTGCGCGAAGCGCACGCGGGTCAGGCCGTTGCCCAGGTCGCTGGTCGCCGTAGCCGGCATGTTGCTGACCGCCATCTCGCCGCTCGGCACGGTGGCTTCGAGGGTGAAGGTGGCCTTGTGCGACGGCTCGTCCCAGGACGGGATCATGCGGCGCGCATCGGAGTTCTCGAACTGCGTGAACAGTGCGCGCTTCTTGCCGGCCTGGGTGTCGTAGTCGATCGCGAACAGGCCGTTGGCCTGGGTGCCGATCTTGCCGGTGTAGTCCATCGCCAGGCGGTAGCTGCCCACCGCCAGCGGCTTGTCGAAGGTGAAGGTGGCGGTCTGCGCATCGGCGTCGACGCCGACCTTGGCCGCGACGGCCTTGCCCTTGCCGGTGGCGGGCGACAGCTTCGCCGAAGCGAAGGTCATGTCCACGGCCTGCAGGGTGATGGTGGCGGTCGGTTCCAGTACGTCCAGCGTGATCGTCACCTGGCCATCGAACGTCAGCGTCTGCGCGTGCGGAACGATCGCGACGTCGTAATGGGTCGGACGCACGTTGCGCGGGAGCTGCGTGGTGGTGGCCTGCTCGGCAGCGGTTTCGGATACGGGTGCGGGTGCAGCTGCCATGGCGGTGACGCAGTTGCCGGCCAGTGCCAGCGCGATAGCGGTAACCAGAAAACGACGCATCAACTTTCCCCTGAATGATCTACGGTGTGATCGGCCCTTAAGGAGCCTGTATTGGGTCGGGGCGACGACGGCTGCGTCCCCACTCGGCAACTTGCCCCAGAGCGGCTGTGCCGATCCTGCCCGTTGGCAGCTGAGCGCAAATCGACCCGAAAGACCAGCACCGGAAGTCATGCCCGGGCACCGCCGTAGGAGCGAGCTTGCTCGCGATCAGCCTGTCAGGCGACCGGAGGCCAGTTCGCGAGCAAGCTCGCTCCCACAGGCGCCATGCACGTGTCGCCCGCTGCTGGCATCATCGGGCGGTCCCGAACGGTGGAGGCCCCATGCAGTCCCAGGCGATGCGCTTCAAGGCGATGGCGGTTTTGACCCTGGCATTGCTGGCGCCATGGGCAGCGGCGGCACAGCAGGCCTACGTTCCGATCGAGCAGCGCCTCACGCCCGCGCAATTGCGCGAGGTGGGCCTGTCGCCCGCCCAGCTGGAAACGCTGAACCGGCTGCTGCGCGAGGCCCCGGCGCAGGAGACCGCCGCCGCCCAGGCACCGGCTCCGGCGCCCGCCGCCGCGCGCGAGGAGACTGCGACGCAGCACGAATCGGCCGATCTCGGCAGCCAACCGATCCGCAGCCGGCTCAAGGGATCGGTCGATGGCTGGGAGCCCGGCACCGTGTTCGAGCTGGAGAACGGCCAGCAGTGGAAGGTGCTCAAGGGCAGCATGAAACTGCGCAAGCCCCTGGACGCGCCCGAGATCGTGGTGGTCCCCGGCCTGGCCGGACGCTGGTTCCTGCAGGTCGACGAGGACATGCCCAAGGCGCGGGTGTACCGGATCGACTGAGCCCCGCCTGGCCGTCGCCACGCGCCCTTGACGTCGTTGTGCGGTAAACAGGGCGTGCTGTAAACAGGACGTGCAGTCGCGGTACGTGACCGCGGCCACGCGCCGCCGGGGATTCCAATGCCAGGACGTTGGGTGAGCACAGGAAACGATCTTGTCGCGCGACCTGGACCTGGCCGCCGCATGCGTGCGCTGATCCTCGCCGCCGTGCTGGCGGGCCTGGCGCCGGCAGCGACCGCGGCCCCTCCCCCTGCGCAGACCGGCATCACCGCCACGACGGACGCTGCAACGCCGACGCCGCCGCCTGCCACCGAGGCGACGGTCAAATTCTTCAACCGCGACATCATGACCTTGCGCAGCACCCTGCTCGGCCGCCCGCCCGAGCTGCGTGCGCGCACCGCCGAAGCCAATATCGAGCAGGTGGTGCAGCGGCCGGGCACGCCCGCGGTGGCATTCGAGAATATCCCGCAGGGCTCGCTGGTGCTGCTGGGCGGGCAACTGGTGGCGATGTTCACGCCCGCCGACCTGGACGCACTGAACCACCAGACCATGGCCCAGGCCCGCGCCGAGATCGCGCGCAACCTGAGCGAAGCGGTGCAGGCGGCCGAACGCGACCGCGCGCCGCGGCAACTGCTCAACGGCGTGCTCATGTCATTGCTGGCGACCGGGGTCGCCGTGCTGGCGATGCTCGTGCTGCTTTGGCTGCGTCGGCAGATCGAATCGCGATTCCAGCGCTGGATCGAGATCCGCGTGCAGACGCTGCGCCAGGAGTCCACGCGCCACGTCGTGACCAGCCTGCGCAGCTTCGTCAACTGGTTCAAACGCCTGGTGCTGTGGCTGATCGCGCTGCTGGTGCTGGAGGAGTGGCTGCGCTTCGTACTCGGCCAGTTCGGCTTCACCCAGCCGTGGTCGCAACGCATGACCGGCTGGATCGTCGACCTGCTGTCGGGCTGGGGCCAGGCGATTGCCGGCGCGGTCCCCGGCCTGGTTGCGGCATTCGTGATCCTGTTCCTCGCCCGCGTCCTCACCCAGACCCTGAGCATGACCTTTCGCGCCGTGCAGAGCGGTCGCTTCCAGTTGTTCGGCATCGATGACCAGCTGGCCGAACCCACCCGCAAGCTGCTGGTGGCGGTGATCTGGCTGTTCGCCGTGGCGATGGCCTATCCCTACCTGCCCGGCGCGCAGACCGACGCGTTCAAGGGCCTGAGCGTGCTGGTCGGCCTGATGATCTCGCTGGGCGCGTCGAGCATCGTCGGCCAGGCCGCCGGCGGGTTCACGCTGCTCTATGCGCGCACGATGGCGGTCGGCGACCTGGTCCGGATCGGCGAGGTCGACGGCGTGGTCCTGCAGATCGGACTCTTCACCACCCGCCTGCGCAACCTGATGGGCGTGGAGATCAGCATCCCCAACAACGTCGTGCTCGGCGGCCAGCTGCACAACTACTCGCGCAACCCGGACGGCCCGGGCCTGTGGCTGGAGACCGGCGTGACCATCGGCTACGACTCGCCCTGGCGCCAGGTGCACCGCCTGCTGCTCGATGCCGCGGCGAAAACCGCGAAGATCCAGGCGACGCCGGCGCCGTATGTCCTGCAGACCGCGCTGTCGGACTTCTACGTCGAGTACAAGCTGCGCGCGCGCATCCTGGAACCGGTGCTGCGTCCGTTCGTGCTGACCGAACTGCACGCCAACATCCAGGACGCGTTCAACGAGGCCGGCGTGCAGATCATGTCGCCCAACTACGAAGCCGACCCCGAGCAGCCGAAGGTGGTCGAGCGGGCGCACTGGGAAGGTGTGCCGTCACCGCTGGCTGCGCGGGCCGGCAACCGGGAGCCATCAGGGGACTGAGGTCGCTTCGCGAGCCATAGCGGCGGTATCCGAGAACCTCACGGATTGGCAGTCAAGTGGCTGGCGATATCAGGAGCTGTCATCTGGAAACCGTCGCGCTGGAGGGCAGCGGCCAGTCCGGTGGAGCCAATCAACTCCTTCACCGCCAACGCGGTGAACACAGTGTCGTGACTTGCAAGGGCGGTCCGCAGTTCCTCGAGCCACCTTGCATCCACTTGACGATCAATGTCCGCAAAACCCTGCTGGACGCCGATGGCTTGATTGGTAAGGCGAGCCCAACAGAAGCTCAACTCGCTGCCACTTTCCGAGATTTCGGAAAGGCGCGGGATGTCACCGCTGGCCCACGCATCCCCACGAATTGAGGACGTCCGCATGAACGGCTGAATTCTGTCCAGAGTTTCCTCAAGACATTGAATGTCATCGGTGCCGGACACGTTGAACTGCGTGACGGCATCCTTCGGCTCCTGAATGGCCAGACGAAAACGAGCATCGGCACGCGGCACATTCTGCTTCTTTGCAGTTCGCTCGATGACGGCGCCAGCAGCGCTGGCCATCGACGTGTGTGTCTGCTCAACAGCGGCTTTGAATAGCTCGTATGCGGCGTACATCGGCCGGAGACGATCGGTATCTTCGCGGTCTCCAAGAAGCATGGATCGTGCGGCTTTCCACTTGGCGTATGTGGCCGGTGAAAGGACGTCCTGCAATGATCGATTGTCAGGATTGAATTTTGCACGATGTATCGACGGCCAAAGTGTCAAGCCGCGAAAGAGGCCGATGTTTGCCCCGACAACCAGCCCGGGCGATCCGAGAACCACGCCAGATTTCGCGATCCTGGCTTCAATTCCAGACGCATTGAATTTCAGTCCATCGGGCAAGAGCGGAAACGTCCCGAGTACCCAGACCCGCTTGCCGCCTCGGGTGAACTCCCAAATGGCGGGACCTGATTGATTCGCGCCGACCACCATGGTGCCCAAGGTCCTTACAGGCCCGGAAGCAGGCGAGGCAGTCGGCTGGTTGGCAGCCACAGTGCTCGTGCCCAGAGCGAGTGTCAGCGCCGAAATACGAATCCAAGCTTTCATGTCAATTCCATTCCATTCAGTCGATACCGGTGGTGCGATCAGAACCGAGCAGTGCGCGGGGCCTCAATGGCTTGGAGGAGCTCACGAAAGTGATCGCTGTGTCCATAAGAAAAGCCTCAACGACAGCGAGAGAACGGGCCCCTCGCCATCGTCGAGTAGCTCAGGCCGCGCCGCATCCCATTCAGCTCCGCGGCAGCGCAGGCGATCCCGGCATTCGGCCCGTTTCGGCATCGCGCCGCCGTGGCGGGTCGGGGCATCATTCCCGATCACGATCCGCCTGGACTTCCGCATGAGCACCACCCCCGACTTCGCCGCAGGCCAGCTCTGGCGCTGCACCGGCCGCACGCTGGCCGAGACACCGACGCTGCTGATCAACCGCGTCGACCTGCATCCGCTCGGCGGCGAGATCTTCCACGTCACCGTCCGCAACGTGAAGATCCGTCACCCGGGCCTGCCGTCGGGAATGCTGACCGAACTGCCGCACCTGCCGGTGACGCGGGCGACGCTGGAAGCCAGCGCGATCAGCTACGAGGGCGAGCAGCCGCCCTACCCGGCCTACCTCAAGGGCTATGCCGAATGGAAACAGGCGTTCGATGCCGGCAGGGCCGGCTCGTTCGGCGTCAGCCTGGCCGACGTGCTGCGCATCGTCGAGCAGGGCCTGACAGGACAGCCGCCGCGCTGAAGCAAAGCGCCGTGATTCTTCTGGAAGGCGCACCAGCGGGTGCGCCGGGCACGCTTCGCCCAGTCGACCAGGGAAGTCACGATGAAGGCGATTGCTGCGGCCACCTCTCTCGCGTTGTTCGCGGCATGGCCTTGTCCAGCGGTGCATGCGCAGGACGCGGACGAACTGGCCAAGCAGCTGTCCAATCCCGTCGCCAGCCTGATCAGCGTGCCTTTGCAGTTGAACTGGGACGATGGCATCGGCCCCGACGATGACGGCAGCAAGACCTACCTCAACGTGCAGCCGGTGGTCCCGATCTCGATCGGTGAGGACTGGAACCTGATCTCTCGCACGATCCTTCCGATCGTGTACCAGGACGACATCTTTCCCGGCGCCGGTAGCCAGTTCGGAACCGGCGATGTGTTGCAATCGTTCTTTTTCTCGCCCAAGGCGCCGACAGGTTCCGGATGGATCTGGGGCGTCGGACCCGTGCTCTACCTGCCCACCGCCAGCGACGATCTGCTCGGCGCCGACAAGTGGGGCGCAGGCCCGACCGCGGTGGTACTCAAGCAGACCGAAGCCGGCTGGACTTACGGCGCACTGGTCAATCATGTGTGGTCATTCGCCGGCGACGACGATCGCACCGACATCAGCAGCACCTTCCTGCAACCGTTCCTGTCGAGAGGGCTGGGCCAAGGCCGCACGCTGAGCGCCAACCTGGAATCGACCTACGACTGGAAGGCGGAGCAGTGGACGGTGCCGATCAACTTCAGCTATAGCAAGGTGGGCAAGATCGGCAGTCAACTGGTCAGCTATGCCGGCGGCGTGCGCTATTACGCCGAAGCACCCGACAGCGGCGCCGAGTGGGGCCTGCGGTTTGTTTTCACGCTGCTGTATCCGAAGCACTGACTGCGCCGACCGGGCGAACGTCGCAAAGCCCCTCTCCCGCTTGCGGGAGAGGGGTTGGGGTGAGGGCCGCCGAAGACCATGCAACGAAATGCCGAAGCGTCGTCCGCCGCAGACGCAAGCCCAGCACGCAACAGCAACAAGAACAGCAGGTCCCTCACTGCGTTCGGGACGACAAGCAACGCCAAGCTTCACGCAAAGGGAAGAACCAAAAAAAACCCCGCATTTCGCGGGGCTTTTTCCACGCCGCGCAACCGATCAGGCGAACGGATCCTGCAGCACGATGTTGGCGTCGCGGTCCGGACCGGTCGAGACGATCGCCAGCGGGCAGCCCGCCAGCTCTTCCAGCGCGCGCAGGTAAGCACGCGCAGCGGCCGGCAGCTTGTCCCACTCGGTGACGTTGTGGGTGTTCTCTTCCCAGCCCGGGAACTCCAGGTACACCGGCGTGCACTCTTCCCAACCGGCCGCATCGAGCGGTGCGTACTCGGTGCGCTTGCCGCGGTACTCATAGGCGATGCAGATCTTCAACTTCTCCATGCCGTCGAGCACGTCGAGCTTGGTGATGCACAGACCGGTGATGCCATTGACCGCGACCGCACGACGCAGCGCGACGATATCCATCCAGCCGCAGCGACGCGGACGGCCGGTGGTGGCACCGTACTCGGCGCCGCGATCACGCAGACCCTGACCGACGTCGTCGTCGAGCTCGGTCGGGAACGGACCACCACCCACGCGCGTGGCGTAGGCCTTGGCGATGCCGAGCACGTAGTCGATCGCGTCCGCGCCCACGCCGGTACCGGCATACGCGCCGCCGACCGTGGTGTTGGACGAAGTCACGTACGGATAGGTGCCATGGTCGATGTCGAGCAGCGAACCCTGCGCGCCTTCGAACAGCACGCGCTTACCCTGCTTGCGCAGCTCGTGAAGGATGCCGGCGACATCAGACTTCATCGGCTCCACGTACTCGCCGAAGGCCAGCGCCTCGTCGAGCGTCTGCTGGAAGTCGACCGCGTCCACGCCCAGGTACTTGGTCAGGACGAAGTTGTGGTAATCCATCGTGCTGCGCAGCTTCTCGGCGAGCTGCTGCGGGTAATGCAGGTCGGCAATGCGGATACCGCGACGCGCCACCTTGTCCTCATAGGCCGGACCGATGCCGCGACCGGTGGTACCGATGGCCTTGCCGCCGGCGGCCTTCTCGCGGGCCTGATCCAGGGCGATGTGGTACGGCATGATCAGCGGCGTGGCCGGGCTGATCTTCAGGCGCGAACGCACTTCCACGCCGTTGCTTTCGAGCTCGCCGATTTCCTTCTGCAGCGCCGCCGGTGACAGCACCACGCCGTTGCCGATCAGGCACAGCGCGTCGGGGCGCAGGATGCCGGACGGAATCAGATGCAGGACGGTCTTCTTGCCGCCGATGACGAGGGTGTGACCGGCATTGTGGCCACCCTGGAAGCGCACGACGGCGCCGATCTCCTTGGTGAGCAGATCGACGATCTTGCCCTTGCCTTCATCGCCCCATTGGGCACCGAGAACGACGACTGACTGACCCATTGCCAAGCTCCTGACTGCGTTGCATTGAGAACCGGCCCAAGGCCGGGCTGCCGCGGACGCCTCATCGGGAGGGACGCGCAAACAGCAAGAAAGCCGGCGGGGCACAGGGCCCCGTCCGGCTTTTGTGCATTATCCGGGTTTTAGGGGACGGGGGCCACCCCGGAAGCGGGATTGGACAGATTGGGTGGGGGTCTTCGCGCCGCCCTCACGCCTGCCTCGCGGCTGCCCTCACCCCAACCCCTCTCCCGCGCGCGGGAGAGGGGCTTAACACCCAATGACGAAGACCGGGCGACGACTTGGCAGAGCGTCGTCCGCTGGGTCGGGGATTGCGGAGCAGCGGGCCATGGATGGCCCGCGCCCCGAATAAAGCCAGGATGGCGTCCTGAGGGGCGGAGCAATCCCCGGCCCAGCGGACGACGCCCATCCGCAGCCGACGCTTTTCGCATCTACGCGCATCGACGCCTAGTGAACTACAGCCGCACCAGCCACAAGGACAGCAGCCCCAACCCCACCACGACCGCCCCGACCACCCGCAGATGCCGGTCCGGCAACGCGTGCAGCTGCTCGGCGGCGCGCTTCCACCCGCGCGGGGCGACGAAGAGGAACAACCCCTCCAGCACCGCCACCAGGCACACCGCCGACAACAGCTCCAGCAGCATGGTTCAGGCGCGCCCGATCAGCGGTCCGACTTGAGGTACTGCAGGAACGGATCGTCGCGGTCGAGCACGATCACGCCCTCGCCATCGGCGAACGCCTTGCGGTACGCCTCCAGACTGCGCTGGAACGCATAGAAGGACGGATCCCGGTTGGCCGCCTGCGCATACAGACGCGTGGCCTCGGCATCGCCCTCGCCGCGCAGCTTCTGCGCATCGCGCTCGGCCTCGGCCACGATCACCAGCTTCTCGCGATCGGCCTGGGCGCGGATCGCCTGGGCCTGCTCGACGCCTTCGGCGCGCAGCTGGCTGGCCACCTGCAGACGCTGGCTGCGCATCTGGTTGTAGACCGAACCGAGCACGTTGCTGTCCTGCGGCAGTTCGATGCGCTTGATGCGGATGTCGACGATCTTCACGCCGAGCGTGGCAGCACCGACGTTGATCGCATCGAGCTGCTTGCCGATCACCGACGTGCGATCGCCGGAAACGACCTGCTGCAGCGTGCGCGCATTGATCTCGTTGCGCAGCGAATCCTTGATGATCGGCGCCAGACGATCGACCGCGGTGACCTCGTCACCACCGGTGGCGCGGTAGAAAGCGCGCGAATTCTCGATACGGCCCAGCGCGAAGAAGTCGACGCTGACGTTCTGCTTGTCGGCGGTCAGGTAGCGCTCGGGCTCGGCATCGAGCACCTGCAGGCGACGGTCGAACACGCGCGCCGTCTCGACCAGCGGCCACTTGAAGTGCAGGCCCGGACCAATGTCGGTGCGCACCACGCGACCGAGGTTGAGCACGATCGCGGTACGACCCTCGGTGACCACGAACATCGAGCCGAGCAACGCGAACAGCGCTGCAACCACCGCGGCAATCCACAGAGAGAATCTCATCGCGTCACCTCATCGCGACCGGTCGGCCGGGTCGGTCGTGCGCCGCGACCGCTGTCGCCGGGCTCGGTGGTAATGGTCGGGGGCAAC
The DNA here is from genome assembly GCF_057656135.1 of Lysobacter sp. Soil_N_23. Classification (NCBI taxonomy): domain Bacteria; kingdom Pseudomonadati; phylum Pseudomonadota; class Gammaproteobacteria; order Lysobacterales; family Lysobacteraceae; genus Lysobacter; species Lysobacter sp. Soil_N_23. The sequence continues at coordinate 36,558 of NZ_JBDGKY010000023.1, read as the reverse complement.
AGGTCCGGCGTCAGCAACGGAGTACCCGTCGTGGCCGAACCGCTGCGCTTGTCGGGCATCGGCACGTAGATCAGCTGGCGCGAGTCGCCGCCGATGATCTTGCGGTTGTCGCTCAGTACATCCTGCAACGTGTCCAGCCACAGGCGCTTGCGGGTGACGTCCGGCGCGGCCTTGTACTGATCGACCAGCAACGAGAAGCGGTTGGCGTCGCCTTCGGCGCGGGCGACCGAGGAGGTCTTGTAACCTTCGGCCGCGGTGCGCACGCGCGACGCCTCACCGCGCGCTTCCGGCACGACCTGCTTGGCGTAGGCCTGGGCCTGGTTGATCGCGGTGGTCTTGTCGGCGGCGGCGCGCTGGACTTCGTCGAACGCGTCCTTGACCTCGTCCGGCGGACGCGCGTTGGGCAGGTTCAGCTCGGTCACGACCAGGCCGGTACGGTAGTCCTGCAAGGACGCCTGCAAGCGCTGGCGCACGGTGACGGTCAGCTCCGAGCGCGCGTTGAGGACGGTGTCCAGATCGGAACGGCCGACCTGTTCGCGCACCGCACTCTGCGCCGCTTCCTTGAGCACCCGGTCGGCATCGCGCGAACCGAACAGGTACATCTGCGCATCGCCGATGCGGTACTGCACGTTGATCTCGACGTTGACCATGTTGGCGTCACGGGTGAACACCGGCACGGTATCGCTGTAGGCGTTGCTCTGCGTGGCGTTGACCTTGGTCACGCGTTCGATCGGCCACGGCGCCTTGAAGTGCGGGCCCGGCTGCAGCACGCGCGAGAACTGGCCGAAGCGCAGGACCACGCCGCGCTCCTGCTCGGTCACCAGTACGAAGCAGTTGAACACCAGCCACAGGCCAACGACTATGCCGACCCAGCGCAGGATGTTGCCGCCACCTCCCGCGCCACCGCCAAAGAGGCCGCGCAAGGGATCGAGCAAGGCATCCAGGCCGCGGCCGTTGGGTCTGCGCCGCGGGGTTCGACCATTCGAACCGCCGGAATTGTCACTGCCAGGTGTGTTCCAGGCCATGCCTGCTCCAAGAAGGGGATACGTCCGCAACCGCGTTCAGCAATGCGGGCGTGGGTCGATTCTAGGTGGGGGTGCGACGGGGCTCAAGCAAGGCGACGGCCCGCTCAGGCGGCATCATCGCTCTCTTCGGCCGGCAAAAGGGGCCTGAGGACCTCGCCGTGAGCCTGTACGAACAGACGCTGGGCGTCGGCCAGTGCCAGGTCGACATTGATCACCCAGCCGTGTTCGTCGTGATCCTCGCCGCGGACCGCGCCCAACTCGTGCAGGCGTGCACGCAGGCGCGCCGCCTGCGGCGGCAGGCGCAGCTCACCGCTGACGTGGCGCAGTTCCAGCGCTTCGGCCAGGCCTTCGCGCAACAATTCCAAGCCGCGACCGTCGCGCGCCGACAGCCACACCCGCATGCGCCCTTCGGCCGGGCGATCCAGGCGCGGCTGCACCGGCTCGTCGCCGTTGCCGAGCTTGTCGATCTTGTTGAACACCAGCAGCTGCGGCAGGTCGCCGGCGCCGATGTCCTTGAGCACGGCGTCGACCTGGGCGATGCGCTCGTCGCGCAACGGGTCCGCAGCGTCAACCACATGGATCAGCAGGTCGGCCTCGCGCGCTTCCGACAAGGTCGAGCGGAACGCGGCCACCAGTTCGTGCGGCAGGTCGCGGACGAAGCCGACGGTATCGGCCAGCACCACGTTGCCGCCCGACAACTCGATGCGACGCACGGTCGGATCGAGCGTGGCGAACAACTGGTCGGCGGCGTAGGCCTCCGCTCCGGTCATGGCATTGAACAACGTCGACTTGCCGGCATTGGTATAGCCGACCAGGGCCACGCGCGGCATCTCGCTGCGCATGCGTGCACGGCGCATCTGGGTGCGCTGCACTTCGACCTTTTCCAGGCGCTTCTGCAACTGCTCCATGCGCTTCTGCAGCAGGCGGCGGTCGGTTTCCAGCTGGGTTTCACCCGGACCGCGCAGGCCGATCGAACCACCGCGCTGTCGCTCCAGATGGGTCCAGCCGCGAACCAGCCGGGTCGCCATGTGCTTGAGCTGCGCCAGCTCGACCTGCAGCTTGCCGTCGTGGCTGTGCGCACGCTGGGCGAAGATGTCGAGGATCAAACCGGTGCGGTCGACCACCCGGCGCTTGAGTTCGCGTTCGAGATTGCGCTCCTGGCCGGGCGAGAGCGGATGGTTGATCAGGATCAGGTCGGCGCCGGTGGCTTCGGCCGCGGCCCTGACCTCTTCCAGCTTGCCGCTGCCGATCAGCATCGCCGCGTTCGGCCGGTCGATGCGCGCGGTCAGCACCGCCGCCACCGTGGCACCGGCCGAGCGGGCCAGGTCGGCGAACTCCTCCAGCAGACCCTCGTCCGGCGGACCGCCGGCATGGGGCTGGATCAATAGCGCGTGTTCGCCTTTGCGGGATCTTTCAAACAAGCGGGGTCATGCCTGAGCGGGGGACTGGATCACAAGATGGGCATGACGGGCCCGGCAAACAAGGGCTCCGCGGGGGCAATGAACCAGTCCCCGCCGACATTGGCAGGGATCCAGGCTTGAGGTGGCTGACCGATCGGGGCTGAAGCCCCTCCCACCAGGCTTACTCGGTCTCGTCGGCGGGGCCTTCGCCTTCGCCCTCGGAGGATTGCACATAGCCGCCGCCCGGCCCGACGCGGACATTGCGCGCCGGCACGACGGTGGAGATCGCGTGCTTGTAGACCATCTGGCTCACGGTGTTGCGCAACAGCACCACGAACTGGTCGAACGACTCAATGGTGCCCTGCAGCTTGATGCCGTTGACGAGGTAAACCGAAACCGGCACGCGTTCGCGGCGCAACGCATTCAGGAAAGGATCCTGCAAAGATTGTCCCTTGGACATGGTGTAGTTCCCCAACTCGTTCTAGTTATAAGGGCGGCGTGGCTAAGCCGGCCGCAGTCGCCGGAACCTGTCCCCACAGCGGCGACCGGGTTCGATGGTAGCGCAAACCCCCCGGGCGCACCCGCACCTGCTGCACCCTTTGCCCGAGTCAAACCCCGGTCGCGCCGTCCATGAACATCGCCCTGGCCTGCTCCAGCGCGGGGCGCTGCCGTTGCGGGTCGAACCACTGCGCATCCAGCTCGCCGCGCAGCCAGGTCAGCTGGCGCTTGGCCAGCTGGCGGGTGGCGAAGACGCCCAGCTCGCGCATCCGCGCCGCCGGACTGGCACCGTCCAGGTGCTCCCAGGCCTGGCGGTACCCGACCGCGCGCAGGGCCGGCAGCTCCAGGGGCCGCGGCTGGGCGATCAGTTCCGGCAACGCGCGCAGGGCCCTGACTTCGTCAAGGAAGCCATCGGCCAGCATCTGGTCGAAGCGGCGCTCGATGCGCGCATGCAGCAGCGCGCGGTCGTCCGGTGCCAGCACCAGCTTGAGCACCCTCAGGGGCAGGCGCGGTACCTGCGCGCGGTCGCGCCGCCAGTCGCTGATGCTGCGGCCGGACAATCTGTAGACCTCCAGCGCACGCTGGATCCGCTGGGCATCGGTGGCATGGATGCGGGCCGCGGCAACCGGATCGATCGCGGCCAGATCGGCGTGCAGTGCCGCCCACCCCCGCTCGCCGGCCTCGGCCTCCAGTTGCGCACGCGTGGCCGCGTCGGCCTCCGGCATCGGCGACAGGCCCTGCAGCAGCGCATGGAAATACAGACCGGTGCCACCGGCGAGGATCGGCAACCGCCCCCGGGCGACGATGTCGTCCAGGGCCCGCCGTGCGTCCGCGGCGAACTCGGCGGCCGAGTACGGCTGCCAGGGTTCGCGCAGATCGACCAGGTGGTGCGGCACGCGGGCCAGTTCGTCGGCGCTGGGCTTGGCCGCGCCGATGTCGAGCCGACGATAGACCAGGGCGGAATCGACACTGACGATCTCGCCGCCGTGGCGCTGCGCCCATTCCAGTGCAAGCGCGGTCTTGCCCGAAGCGGTCGGGCCCATCAGGGCAATCGCAATCGGACGCGGATCAGCAGGCATGGCACGGCACGGATGTAGCGGAGGCGTAGCCTCGCACAGGCACCGGCCCGGCGGAACCGTCACCGCTGCAACCGTGTCGCGACGCAGCATCGGTGCGGCCCTCCACAGTTGCTGTGGGCAAGCACTGGGGCAAGGCTGTTGATAACGTGCTCCACGCCTTTGCCCGCAACGCTTCCCGGGTGCTTGTCGATTTTTTCGCCAGCCCTGTCGCGCTGTCCACAAGCCCTGTGGACAAGCCTGCGGACAGCGATGTGTGCAGATGGCGGACAGGCTGCTGCAACGGGGCCTGCGCCAGCTTGGCGAAAAATTGACCGGCGAAATTTGTTGACTTGGCGCACGAATTCGGCATGCGCTCGAGAATGTGCGGGAGCGGCTTCAGCCTCGATACGTCCCGACAAATTCGTCAGCGCGCAAGCCCTTCCCGCAAGGCCACGCACTCTATCCACAAACCCTGTGGACAAGCCTGCGGACAGTTGTGTGGAGACAACGCTGCGCGCCTTGCCGCACAAGCAATGCAAGAGGGGTGGCGAACAATTGACCAGCGAAAAAGGTTGACTTGCAGGGCCGGTTCGGCGTCGGCGGCAGTCGCTCGTGCTTCTATCCACATCGCCTGTGGACAAGCCTGCGGACAGTAGTGTGGAGCGAATGCCGTGGGCCTTGCGGCGCAAGGGACGCAACCGGCATGGCGAAGAATTGACCAGCGAAAAACGTTGACTTGTGCGCGTCGCGCGGCTACTCGTCGTCAGGCCACTTCGGCATCGATGGCGTGGCTTTCGCCCTCGGCAGCTTCTGCGCCGACAGCGCGCTCCACACTTTCAGTGCATCCACGGTCGCGGCGACATCGTGCACGCGCACCAGCTTGGCACCACGCTGCGCGGCGATGAGGTGCGCAGCCACCGAACCGTGCACGCGCTCGCCCGGCTGCGCACGTCCGGTGATCTCGCCGATGGTCTTCTTGCGCGAGAACCCGGCGAGGACCGGCACGCCGAGTTCGGCGAAGCGCTCGAGTTGCGCGAGCAACGCCAGGTTGTGCTGCGTGTCCTTGCCGAATCCGAAACCCGGATCGACGACGATGTTCTTCTTCGGGATGCCGGCCATCTCGGCTGCGAATATGCGCTCGGCGAGGAAGCGATGCACTTGCGCGACGACGTCGTCGTACTGCGGCGACTGCTGCATCGAACGCGGCTCGCCCTGCATGTGCATCAGCACCACCGGTACGCGCAGGCTCGCTGCAGCGTCGAGCGCGCCTTCGCGGCGCAGCGCGTAGACGTCGTTGATCATGCCGGCACCGGCCTGCACGGCCGCGCGCATCACCTCGGGCTTGGAGGTGTCGATGCTGATCGGCAACGTCGTTTCGCGGACCAGTCGCTCGATTACCGGAATCGTGCGACGCAGTTCTTCCTCCAGCGAGACGCCATCGGAACCGGGACGGGTTGATTCGCCGCCGATGTCGAGGAGGTCGGCGCCCTCTTCCGCCAGCCGCAAGCCGTGTGCGACCGCCGCATCCAGCGTGTCGTGTGCGCCGCCATCGGAGAACGAGTCCGGGGTGACGTTGACGATGCCCATCACGCGCGGGCGATCGAGCACCAGCGGACGGCCGTTGCAGTCGAGGGTGAGGGTGGTGTCGAACATGCGCGGGCTTCCTGGGATGTGCGTGCGCAGGGTAGCCCGGTGGCGGTGCTGGCGGAACCTCCGGGGTTTCAAGCAACGTCCATGGGTTCCCGCCTTCGCGGGAATGACGAGCATCAGAGCAACGACGCTGGGTCCCCGCCTTCGCGGGGATGACGGTCTTCCTTAGCCCCTCTCCCGTTTACGGGAGAGGGGTTGGGGTGAGGGCCGCCGAAGACCATGCAACGAAATGCCGAAGCGTCGTCCGCCGGGCCGGGGATTGCGCAGCAGTGGGCCATGGATGGCCCACGCCCGGCCTTCGGACAGGATGTCCGACGAAGGGGCGGAGCAATCCCCGGCCCGGCGGACGGCGCCGTTCCGCAGATGGAAACCGTCAGCAAAGAAAAGGGCCGGGAATCACCCCGGCCCTCTCATTGCATCGTCATCCGATCCGATCAGGTCTGCGCCGCAGGCCCGCCGATCGCACCCGGACGCTCGCCGTCGTCCTTCGAGGTCTTGCCCGACTTCGACCAGTCCGCCGGCGGGCCCGGCACGCGGCCGGCCATGATGTCGTCGATCTGGTGCGCATCGATGGTCTCGTACAGCAGCAACGCATCGGCCATCGCGTGCAGCTTGTCGAGGTTGCCCTTGAGGATTTCCGTGGTGCGACCGTAGGCCCTGTCGAGAATGTCGCGCACGACCTCGTCGATCTTGCGCGCAGTCTCGTTGGAGACATTCTTGTGCTGCGTCACCGACCGGCCCAGGAACACCTCGTCCTCTTCCTCGCCGAAGGTGATCGGACCCAGTTCGGACAGGCCCCACTTGGTGACCATGTTGCGCGCCATCTTGGTCGCACGCTCGATGTCGTTGGAAGCGCCGGTGGTGACCTTGTCGACACCGAAGATCAGCTCCTCGGCGACGCGACCGCCGTACAGCGAGCACAGCTGCGACTCGATGGCGGTGCGGTTGTAGCTGTACTTGTCGCCCTCGGGCAGGTACATGGTCACGCCCAGCGCGCGACCGCGCGGGATGATCGTGACCTTGTAGACCGGATCGTGCTCGGGAACCATGCGACCGACGATGGCGTGGCCGGCCTCGTGGTAGGCGGTCAGCTTCTTCTCGTCCTCGCTCATCGCCATCGAGCGGCGCTCGGCGCCCATCAGGATCTTGTCGCGCGCCTTGTCGAAGTGCTCCATGCGCACGTCCTTGGCGTTCTCGCGCGCCGCGAACAGGGCCGCCTCGTTGCAGAGGTTGGCCAGGTCGGCGCCGGAGAAACCCGGGGTGCCGCGGGCGATGGTCATCGGCTCGACGTCGTCGTGCAGCGGCAGCTTGCGCATGTGCACGCGCAGGATCTGCTCGCGGCCCTTCACGTCCGGCAGGCCGACCACGACCTGGCGGTCGAAACGGCCCGGGCGCAGCAGCGCCGGGTCGAGCACGTCGGGACGGTTGGTCGCGGCGATCACGATCACGCCCTCGCCACCCTCGAAGCCGTCCATCTCGACCAGCAACTGGTTCAGGGTCTGCTCGCGCTCGTCATGACCGCCGCCAAGACCGGCGCCGCGATGGCGGCCGACCGCGTCGATCTCGTCGATGAAAATGATGCAGGGCGCATGCTTCTTGGCCTGCTCGAACATGTCGCGCACGCGGCTGGCGCCGACGCCGACGAACATCTCGACGAAGTCGGAACCGGAAATGCTGAAGAACGGCACCTTCGCTTCGCCGGCGATGGCGCGGGCGAGCAGGGTCTTGCCGGTGCCCGGCGGGCCGACCATCAGCACGCCACGCGGAATCTTGCCGCCGAGCTTCTGGAACTTGGACGGGTCACGCAGGAACTCGACGAGTTCGCCGACTTCTTCCTTGGCTTCATCGCAGCCGGCGACGTCGGCCAGGGTCACCTTGACCTGGTCCTCGCCCTGCAGCTTGGCGCGCGAACGGCCGAAGCTCATCGCGCCCTTGCTGCCGCCCTGCTGCATCTGCCGCATGAAATACACCCAGATGCCGATGAACAGCAGCCAGGGCAGGACGTTGATGATGATGTACAGCAGCGACGGCCCGCTCTGCGGCGGCGCCTGGTCGATGGCGACCTTGTGCGAGATCAGGTCGTTGATGAGGTATTCGTCGCCGGGGCTGTAGGTGACGAACTTGCTGCCGTCCTTGCGCTCACCGTTGATGGTCGTCCGATCGTCGCCGATCTTGACCTCCTTCACCCGGTCCTGCTGCACCTGCTGGACGAACTGGTCGTAGGCCAGGGTTTCGGCCCCTGCCGCGCGCGGTCCGAACGCCTGGAACACCACCATCAATACGACGGCGACGATTACCCAGAGCAGCAGATTCTTGGCCAAGTCGTTCATCAATTCCTACCTGTCGCCCTCATGGCGTGGTTACAGCGGGGGCGGCGCCGGAGCGCCTGTACATCTCGGGGTTGTCGCACCTTACTTCATAACCGCGCGCTTGCCCTGTGCCAGCGCGTACACCTCGGGCGAGCGCTTGCGCGACGCCTCCGGCTTGCGGATCACGACCTTGTCGTAGCGTCGCCGCAGCTCCTTGACGTACTCGTCGAAGCCCACTCCCTGGAACAGCTTGATCAGGAAGTTGCCGCCGGTACGCAGGTGCTGGTCGGCGAAGTCCATCGCCAGTTCGGACAGGTACATTGCCCGCGGCATGTCGACCGCATCCACACCGCTCTTATTGGGGGCCATATCCGACAGGACAAGGTCCACGCGCTGGCCGTCCAGCGAGGCCACCAGCCGCGCCAGGACCTCATCCTCCCTGAAATCGCCATGAAGGAACTCGACCCCGGCCAGCGAGGGCATCTCGAGGATGTCCAGGGCGATCACCCGGCCCGGCCGGGCCGGATCGAGGCGGTCGAGCTCGCCGCGCAGCCACTGCGACCACCCGCCCGGAGCAGCGCCGAGGTCGACCACGACCATTCCGGGCTTCAGCAGCCGGTCACGCTCGACCAGCTCTTCGAGCTTGTAAGCGGCGCGCGAACGCAGCCCTTCCGCCTTGGCCTTCTTCACGAAGGGGTCGGAAAAGTGTTCCTTGAGCCAGCGCTGGCTGGATTTGCTGCGAGTCGCCATCGGGCGTGGGGGGCTGCCGTGTAAGAAGCGGGGGCGTGAGTGGGCCGTGGGGCCCGTGGGGGGCGGTCATGATACCCTGCGCAACCCACCCCCAAGCTCCCCGTGCCCCAATGCAGACCGTCCTGACCGCCGCCCAGACCCGTTTCCTGCGCGGCCAGGCCCATGATCTGAAGGCCATGCTGCAGGTTGGCGGCAAGGGCGTGACCGAGTCGCTGATCGCCGAGGTCGCCCTGGCCCTGGAGCATCACGAGCTGATCAAGATCAAGGTCGCCGCCGAGGATCGCGACGCCCGCGACGCCATGATCGACGACATCGCCCTGCGCACCGAGGCGGCCCTGGTGCAGCGCATCGGCCATACCGCGATCCTGTACAAGCCCAGCCAGGACCGTCGCCAGATCGTGCTGCCGCGGGCCTGACACACGGCCGCCGAGCCTCTGAGTCGACGAGCAGCCGATGCAGCTCAACCTCGAACACCCCGACCAGTCGTTCTACCTGCGTGCCGCCGACGGCACCTCGGCGCTGGTCAACGATCGGCGCCTGTACGCCAGTTTCGTTCTCTCTCCCGACCAGCTGATCGAAGACTGGCCGGTGCGTGAGGCCAAGGCGATCACGCCACAGGACCTGGAACCGGTGCTGGCGCTGGATCCGGAAGTGATCCTGTTCGGCAGCGGCGCGACCCAGGTATTCCCGACCGCCGCGGTTCTGGCCGCCTGCCTCGGCCGCGGCGTCGGCCTGGAAACCATGACCAATGCCGCCGCTGCGCGCACGTTCAACGTGCTGGCCGGCGAAGGCCGGCGCGTGGTCGCGGCATTCGTGTTCGAACGGACGCCCTGAGGGTCAACCGCCGCAGGTGTAAACCATGTCTTGGCACACCTGTAAACCATGTGTCCAGTCTTTACACGAACGCGGATCCAGTCCGCAGCGCACCCACCCATCACGTCGTCCCGGCGAACGCCGGGACCCAGGCCCGCAACGCACCCACCCCATCACCGTCATCCCGGCGAACGCCGGATCCATTTGCTGTTGCTCCTGGCCCAAGTGAGATCAACGTCCATGGATCCCCGCCTTCGCGGGGATGACGCTTTTGCGCTTGTCGTCGCTCGAAGTCACTGGGTTCCCGCCTTCGCGGGAATGACGGTGAAGGGGGATTTGGCATTGCGCAGAAGCAAGCCGCCGCTTTAGTGGCGGAAGCTGTAGATGTTGCCCCGTACGATCAGGAGCAACGGCAAAGTCAAAATGGGTCCCGGCGTTCGCCGGGACGACGGTGGGAGCGGATGCGCGACCTTCGCCGGGACGACGTTACTTCTTCGGCAGATACAGCAGCGGGTCGACCGGCTTGCCGTTGTAGCGCACCTCGAAGTGAAGCATCTCGCGCGGCGCACCACTGCGGCCCATCTCCGCGATCTGCTGACCAGCCTTCACCAGCTGACCCTCGTTGACCAGACGATTGCGGTTGTGGCCATAGGCCGACAGCCACTGCTCGTTGTGCTTGATGATGATCAGCTCGCCGTAACCGACCAGGCCCGAACCCGAGTACACCACCACGCCGTCGGCAGCCGCACGCACCGGCGCACCGCTGCTGCCGGCGATGTCGATGCCCTGCTTGGTCGGCTCGCCGGCGACGTAGCGTCCGATCAGCTGGCCATCGGCCGGCCAGCGCCAGTTGAAGCCACTGGCAACCGGCGCCGCCGGTGGCGCGCTGGGCGGCGGTGCGGTGGCAGTCGGCGGACGCGGCGTGGTCGCAGGCGGCTTGGTTGCAGGCACCGGCCGGGTCGCGACAGTGCCGCCTGCCGTGCCGGTCGCGCTGCCGGAGCCGGCCTGCGGCGGATACAGGCGCAAGCGCTGGCCCGGGTAGATCGTGTAAGGCGCCGGAATGCCGTTCCATGCCGCCAGGTCGACCGCGCGGATGCCATTGCTGGAGGCCACGCGGTACATGGTGTCGCCGCGTTGCACCACCACGGTCTTGCCGTATTTGGGAACCGACGGCTTGACCGTGGTCGCGCCGCTGCCGGGTGTGCGGATCACCTTCGTGCTGGCGCATCCGGCCAGCGCGGCCACGACCAGCGCCGCCACCAGGAGCTGGCGCGATGCGGCGGACATTCGTGCTCGTGTCGTGCGTGCGCTCATCCTGCGAACTGTGCCTTCCAGACCAGCCATGCCAGTGCCGCCAGCAGCAGGACCGAGGCAGCCCAGCCGATCGGCTCGATGTAACGGCGCAGCGCCGCTTCCGCGCGCTCGCCGCCCAGGCGGATTGCCAGCGCAATCAGATACACGCGCTTGCCGCGGCCAACGAACATGCTGGCCATGAACGGCAAGACCGGTATACCGACGATGCCCGACGCCCAGGTGAATATCTTCAACGGAATCGGCGTGAACCCGGCCAGAACCAGCAGCCAGAACGCCTTCCACGGCGAGTTCGCGGCGATCTCGCGCAACTGCGTGACCTGCGCGTCGATGCGGTCGATCCAGCCCAGCGACGTCAGCAGCGGTTTGACCAGTTCGTAGGCGAAGTGTCCCAGCGCGTAGCCCAGCAGTGCGCCGACCATCGAGCCGGCCAGGCTCAGCGTGGCGAACCAGAACGCACGTCGCCGCTGGGCCAGGCACATCGGCGCCAGCATCACTTCCGGCGGCACCGGGAACACCACCGCCTCGGCAAAACTCAGGCCGGTCAGCAGGGCGGGCGCGTGGCGATGGCGCGCCCAGGCGATGGTGCGCTCGTACAGCGGTCCAAATATCTTCAACGCCAGTCCTTCCAGAATGTCACTGCGGTGTCGGTCCCTGCGGTGTTCAATCGATCATCCCTGACAGCAGCGGCACGAATACGACCGGAGCCAGCGTGTGTTGGGTGACGACGCCTTCGGCGTCCTTGTGCAACTTCAACAGCGATTGCGACGACGCGCCGCCGACCGGCGCGATCAGCGTGCCACCCGGGGCCAGCTGCGCCGTCAAGGATTCGACCAGTGCCGGCGCAGCCGCTGTGACGATGATCGAATCGAACGGGCCGTTCTCGGGCCAGCCGATGCGACCGTCGTCGTGCTTGCTGCGGATGTTCATGCCGAGCTGGCGGAAACGCTTGCGCGCGGTGCGCAGCAGCTCGCCGATGCGCTCCACCGTGTGTACTTCCAGGCCCAGCGCGGCCAGCACGGCCGCCTGGTAGCCCGAGCCGGTGCCGATCTCCAGCACTTTCTTCGGCTCGGCCTCGAGCACAGCCTCGGTCATCTTCGCCACCACCCACGGCTGCGAGATGGTCTGGCCGTGGCCGATCGGCAGTGCCGTGTCCTCGTAGGCACGCGTGGCCAGCGCCTCGTCGACGAACAGATGGCGCGGCACGGTGCGGATCGCGTTGAGCACGCGTTCGTCGCGGATGCCGTTCTCGCGCAGGCGCTCGACCAGGCGGTCGCGGACCCGCTGCGAGGTCATGCCCGAACCGATCGCCTCGGGCTGCAGGCGCATGCGCAACGTCATGCGCTGTGCTCCCGGTTCCTGGGGAACGTGTCTGGGCGAACGGTGCCACGGTCGAGCGACACCGCCAGACCATCGACCCAGCTGGCGACCTGGTCCAGCGCCTGGTAGCGGGTCAGGTCGACATGGATCGGCGTGATCGAGATGTTGCCGGTGCGCAGCGCATGGAAGTCGGTGCCGGGGCCGGCATCCTGTTCCTGGCCGGCAGCCCCGATCCACCACCACTCGCGACCGCGCGGATCGCGCTGCGGGATGCACGCCTCGGCGCGATGGCGGTTGCCCAGGCGGGTGACTTCGAAGCCACGGACCTCGTCCCAGGGCAGGTCGGGAACGTTGACGTTGAGGATGGTGTCGGCCGGCAGCGGATCCACGCGCAGGCGCGCGATGATCTCCACTGCCGCGCGCGCGGCGGTTTCGTAATGGCGACCGGTGTGGTCGACCGTCTGCAGTGACATCGCCACTGCCGGCAGGCCGAGGAAGCGCCCTTCCATGGCCGCGGCGACCGTGCCGGAATAGATCACGTCGTCGCCAAGGTTGGCGGTGTTGTTGATGCCCGACACGACGAGGTCCGGCTCGACCTCGAGCATGCCGGTGATGGCCACATGCACGCAGTCGGTGGGCGTGCCGTAGACGCGCCACGTCGTCTCGTCGAGCCGCTGGACGCGCACGGGCGCATCCAGGGTGAGCGAATTGCTGGCGCCGGAGCGGTCCCGATCAGGGGCGACCACCAGCACCTCATGGCCGGCGGCGCGCAGGCCTTCGGCGAGGACGCGGATACCGGGGGCGTCGACGCCGTCGTCGTTGCTGACCAGAACTCGCATGAACTCCCTTGATCGAACCTTGGAACGTGGGCTTGTGACGGGTTCGGGCGCTTGCTGCATGCGCTTGCCGGACCCTTCGGCACCCATGATAGCCGATGGGGATTGCAGACCCTCGCCCCCGGCCGCCCAGCGTAGGAGCGAGCTTGCTCGCGACCGGCCGGGCCATCGCGAGCAAGCTCGCTCCTACGTGGGTTGTCCTAGACTGTCGCCATGGCTGACGACCCCGCAGACGACGACGCCGAGCTGTTCCGCGCCGCGATCGGTCCGGTCAGGCGGCTGCGCGACACCGCGCCGCCACCGGCGACGCCCAAACCGCGGCCACGGGCCCGCATGGCCGAGCGCGATGAAGCCCAGGCTCGCGAGCAGTTCCGCCATGCCCTGGACGAAAGCCTGCTCGATGCCGGCGACGCCCTGTCCTATCGCCGCGACGAAGTCTCGCCGCGGCTGCTGCTCAAGCTCAAGCGCGGCGAGATCTCGGTACAGGAGGAGCTCGACCTGCATGGCGCGGACACGCGCGAGGCCGAACTGCTGCTGCGCGCATTCCTGCACGACGCTCGCCTGCACGGCGTGGGCTGCGTGCGCGTGGTCCACGGCAAGGGGTTGCACGGCGCCGCCACGATCGCAAGCAGCGGCATGCCGGTGCTGAAGAACCTGGTCGACCGCATGCTGCGCCAGCGCGCGGACGTCCTGGCATTCCACTCCGCGCCGCCCGCGCAGGGAGGCACCGGAGCGGTGCTGGTGCTGCTGGCGCCCCGTCGCCTGCGCTCGTCCTGAGCCCGGCAGCCGGGACGCTGCAGTGGTTTTACTGTCCGCTTTCCTGCGTGACCTGCTCGGCCGTCTTGCGCGGCATGTTCACCCAGACCACATCGAGACCACGGCGGCGGGCAACGCGCTCGACATAGGCGATGTAGGCCTCGTCGTCGTCCATGATCGACGGTGCTTTCTGCTCGGGCACATAGGTGCTCTTGCTTTCCATGCCGGCGCAGGCAGCCAGGCCACAGACCGATACCAACACGACCATGCGTAGCGATGCGTTCATGACGACATCTCCATGACGTGAGGCGCCGTACCCGACGAGTACGACGGCACAGGACTTCACGCCCTGTACGATTTCGGCTTATACGCCGGCGCAACAGCCACACCAGTGCCAGCAGATGCTTTCCGACGAACGGTCGGAAAAGCCCGTTCAGCCGCTGCGGCCGAGTGCTCGCACGTCGCCCAGTTCGGCCAGCACCACGGTGGCATAGGTGCCCGGTGGCAGCTTGAAAGCCAACTGCAGTGCATCGCCGTCGAGCCACTGCCACGACAGGTCGTCCGGTTTCAGGCGCAGCGCCCTGCGCTCCTGCTTGAGACCTTCGGCCTCGAGCCCGGCGCGCAACGCCAGCGCATCGTCGCCAGACAACGCCCGCTGTTCCAGTTCGGCAGCCGCGTCCTGGCTGCGCAGCTCACCACGCCCCCACAACGGTCCGCTGGGATGGATATCGAACGCGGCCAGACGCTGTGCAAGTTCGTCGCTGAAGGCCTCAGGGCCGAACACGCTGCGGCTGCCATCGAGCATCCATACCTCGCCGTCCAGCGCCCGGTCCCAGCTGCCTGCTTCGACCCGCGCCGCCAGGACGCGATTGAACAGCTCCGAGCGCGCCGCCGACAGCAACAGCGTGCGTTGTTCGCGGCGCACGCGTCGGCCGCCGAACATCGCCATGGCATTGGCGACGTTGTCGCCATCGCGACCGAAGCGCTGCTCGCCGAAGTAGTTGGGCACACCACGCGCGGCAATCGCCTGCAGGCGCGATTCGATCGCCTCGCGCTCGCCGGCCACTTCGCGCAGGACCAGCACGAAGCGGTTGCCGGCCAGCGCGCCGCGCGGCAGCTTGCGCGCATGCCAGGTGTGCTCGAGCACGCGCAGGTGCTCGTTGTCGTCGCCGGTTTCCAGGGTCGCCAGGTCCGGCGCCACGCGCTTGGGCAGATGGACGCTGAAACGCTGCCGGGTCACGGCGCTGCGGTCCTTGAGGCCGGCATAGCCGATCGCGACCTCGCCCACGCCCGCCCATTCGGCGATGCGGCGGGCGGCGAAGGCGGTGTTCATGCCGCGCTTTTCGATGGTCAGCAGCAGGTGCTCGCCGCTGCCGCTGGGCTCGAAGCCCGGGAGCTCCTCGACCAGGAAGTCCTCGAGCGTGGTGCGCATGTTGGCGCTGAGCACGGACGGGCCGTGCGCACGCGGCAGCGTCGGCTCCTGCGCGCTCACGCGCGCACCAGCAGGCAGACCGCCATCGCCGCGATGCCTTCGCCGCGGCCGGTGAAGCCGAGCTTCTCGGTGGTCGTTGCCTTGATGCTGACCGCGTCCTCCGCCAGGCCAAGATCGCCTGCCAGCAGCTGCCGCATCGCCGATGCATGCGGACCGACCTTGGGGCGTTCGCAGATCACGGTGATGTCGGCATTGCCCAGTTGCCAGCCGCGCTCGCCGATGAGGGCCTGGCAATGCCGCAGGAAGGCGCGACTGTCGGCGCCTTTCCACTGCGGATCGCTCGGCGGGAAGTGCTGACCGATGTCGCCCAGCGCCAGTGCACCGAGCATCGCGTCGCACAGCGCGTGGATGACCACGTCGCCGTCGGAGTGGGCGACGATGCCGCGCTCGTGCGGCACACGCACGCCGCCGAGCATGACGTGGTCGCCGTCGCCGAAAGCGTGGACGTCGAAACCCTGGCCGATGCGGATGTTCATGGATGCTGTTCTGCCGTTAAGCCCCTCTCCCGCTTGCGGGGTGAGGGGACACTGCTTGCGAGCCATTGGCTCGCGTGGCCCCGAACGCCCGAGCGCTATGCGCTCGGGCCGGGGTGCGGGTTGGGGTGAGGGCAACCGCGCCCTCAACCTCGATGGGAAATCAGATACCGCGCCAACGCCAGGTCCGCCGGCGTGGTCACCTTGAGGTTGTCCTCGCGTCCTTCGACCAGCGCCGGATGGGCGCCGAGGCGCTCCATTGCCATCGCTTCGTCGGTGACGACGATGCCGGCCACCCTCGCCTGCTCCAGCGCATGTGTCAGCGCGCCGCGCCGGAACGCCTGCGGCGTGAACGCACGCCACAAGCGCTCTCGCGGCTCGGTCGCGGCGATCTGGACAGCGCCGTCGGCGCGCTTGAGCGTGTCGCGAACCGGCGCTGCCAGGATCGCACCGTCGGCACGGGAACCGGCGATGGCGATCAGATGATCGAGGTCGTCGCGGCACAGGTTTGGCCGCGCGGCATCGTGCACCAGCACCAGCGAATCGTCGTCCACGTCGGACGGAAGCGCGCGCAACGCCGCCAGCACCGAATCGGCGCGCTCGCCACCGCCGACACAGCGCAGTACCGGCTTGCCGTGCATTTCGCTCCAGCCGGGCCACAGGACGTCGTCCTGCGACAGCGCAACCATCGCACCGGCAATCTGCGAATGGCCAAGCAACGCGTCGAGCGCATGCGCGATCAGCGGCCGGCCTTCGATCTCGAGGTACTGCTTGGGCACCTCGCCGCCAAAGCGCGAGCCACGGCCTGCTGCGGGAATCACGGCCCAGATCACTTCGTCACGGTCCTCATCGACACTCCCACCCGATCGTCGTCCCGGCGAACGCCGGGACCCAGGCCTTCAACCTTGCCGCCCACGACAGCCTGAGGCTCCTCCACTGGTTCCCGGCGTTCGCCGGGATGACGGTGACGGTGACGGTGGGGTGCGTCACTCGTTCTTCGGCTCGGCGCCTTCTTCCGGCGCCGGCGCCGCGCCTTCCGGCTCGACCACGCGGTAGAAGGTTTCGCCCGGCTTGATCATGCCCAGCTCGCTGCGTGCGCGCTCCTCGACCGCCGCCTCGCCGGACTTGAGGTCCTCGACTTCGGCGGCGAGGGCGTCGTTGCGCTGCTGCATGCCCTGGTTCTCGTGTGCCTGCTGCTGCACCTGCTGCTGCAGGCGGGCG
This sequence comes from Lysobacter sp. Soil_N_23, assembly GCF_057656135.1. Classification (NCBI taxonomy): domain Bacteria; kingdom Pseudomonadati; phylum Pseudomonadota; class Gammaproteobacteria; order Lysobacterales; family Lysobacteraceae; genus Lysobacter; species Lysobacter sp. Soil_N_23. The sequence goes on along the minus strand of NZ_JBDGKY010000023.1, from coordinate 19,646 downwards.
ACCGAACGGCTGCCGCCCTCGCCCACCCACAGCCGGTACTGGAAAAACACCAGCAATCCGGCCAATGCCACCAGCAGCAGTCGCAACCAGCGCATGCGCCCGGTCTCCGGACTCAGCGCTTGAGCGAGATGAAGGCGTCGCGGCCGGCGTACTTCGCCGCGGCACCCAGTTGCTCTTCGATGCGCAGCAGCTGGTTGTACTTGGCGACGCGGTCGCTGCGGCACAGCGAGCCGGTCTTGATCTGGGTCGCGGTGGTGGCCACCGAGATGTCGGCGATGGTGGTGTCCTCGGTTTCGCCCGAGCGGTGCGAGACGATCGAGGCGTAGCGGTTGGCGTCGGCCATCGCGATCGCTTCGAGGGTCTCGGTCAGCGTGCCGATCTGGTTGACCTTGATCAGGATGGCGTTGGCCACGCCCTTGTCGATGCCTTCCTGGAAAATCTTCGGGTTGGTCACGAACAGGTCGTCGCCGACCAGTTGCACCTTGTTGCCGATGCGCTCGGTCAGCAGCTTCCAGCCGGCCCAGTCGTTTTCGGCCATGCCGTCTTCGATGGTGATAATCGGGTACTGCGCGGCCCAGTTGGCGAGGAAGTCGACGAACTGCTCGCTGGTCAGGCGCTTGCCTTCGCCGGTGAGGTTGTACTTGCCGTTCTCGAAGAACTCGCTGGAGGCGACGTCGAGGCCGAGCAGGATGTCTTCGCCGGCCTTGTAGCCGGCCTTGCCGATCGCTTCGAGGATGGTTTCCAGCGCTTCCTCATTGCTGCGAAGATCCGGAGCGAAACCGCCCTCGTCGCCCACCGCCGTGCTCAGGCCGCGGCCCTTGAGCACCGACTTGAGCGCATGGAACACCTCGGTGCCGGCGCGCAGCGCTTCGGCGAAGTTGTCCACGCCCACCGGCAGGATCATGAACTCCTGCAGGTCGACGTTGTTGTCGGCATGCGCGCCGCCGTTGATGATGTTCATCATCGGCACCGGCAGCACGGCCTCGCGGCCACCGGCCAGGTACTTCCACAGCGGCAGCTTCTTCGAGGCGGCCATGGCATGGGCGTTGGCCAGCGACACGCCGAGCAGCGCGTTGGCGCCCAGGCGGCCCTTGTTCTCGGTGCCGTCGAGGTCGATCAGGCGGCGGTCGAGGCCAGCCTGGTCGGCGCCGTCGAAACCGGCCAGCGCGGTGGCAATGGCGCCGTTGACGTTCTCGACCGCCTTGCGCACGCCCTTGCCCAGGTAGCGGGTCTTGTCGCCGTCGCGCAGCTCGACCGCTTCCTTGGTGCCAGTGGAGGCGCCGGACGGCACCATCGCGCGACCGAAGCTGCCGTCGGCCAGGGTGACCTCGGCTTCGAGCGTGGGATTGCCGCGGCTGTCGAGGATCTCGCGGGCGTGGACTTTGGCGATGGTCGTGGTCATGTCGTCGAAGGTGTGGTCAATGGGAATGGGGGGCCGGAATGGCGCCAGCCGGGGACGATAGCCGAGTTGGGGCGGCGCCGCGCGGTCGCGGCGCCAGGCCGGGGTCGCAGGGGACGTCACAGGGGACGGCTGCGCCCGGCATGATCAGGCGTCGGATTCCAGGAAACCGTTGCGCTTGGTGATCTCGTCGAGCTGCTTGAGCGTCTCCAGCAGCGCGCGCATCTTCGGCAGCGGCCAGGCGTTGGGGCCGTCGGACAGGGCCTCGTCCGGCACCGGATGGGTCTCCATGAAGATGCCGGCAATGCCGACCGCCATCGCCGCGCGCGCCAGCACCGGCACGAACTCGCGCTGGCCGCCGCTCTTGCCGTCGGCGCCGCCGGGCAGCTGCACCGAATGGGTCGCGTCGAACACCACCGGGCAGCCGGTGTCGCGCATCACGCTCAGCGAGCGCATGTCCGAGACCAGGTTGTTGTAGCCGAAGCTGGCGCCGCGCTCGCAGGCCATGATCAGCTCGTTGCCGGTGGCCTTGGCCTTGTTGGTGACGTGCTTCATCTCCCACGGCGAGAGGAACTGGCCCTTCTTGATGTTCACCGGCAGGCCGGTGCGGGCGACGTTCTGGATGAAGTCGGTCTGGCGGCACAGGAACGCCGGGGTCTGCAGCACGTCGACGACGCTGGCGACCTCGTTCATCGGCGTGTACTCGTGCACGTCGGTCAGCACGGGCACGCCGATCTGCTTCTTCACTTCGGCCAGCACCTTCAGGCCCTCTTCCAGGCCGGGGCCGCGGAAGCTGGTGCCGGAGGTGCGGTTGGCCTTGTCGAAGCTCGACTTGAAGATGAAGTTGATGCCCAGCTCGGAGGTGATTTCCTTGAGCTTGCCGGCAACGTCGAGCTGCAGTTGCATCGACTCGATCACGCACGGGCCGGCGATCAGGAAGAAAGGCTGGTCGAGACCGGCTTCGAATCCGCAAAGCTTCATGCATCACTCCTGGTTGCCGTCATCCCGGCGGAAGCCGGGACCCATTTTGCGGTTGCCTTGGAATCACTACGGCGAAGGCACTGGGTTCCCGCCTTCGCGGGAATGACGAACGGAGACAACGTCAAGGTGGGTCCCGGCTTTCGCCGGGACGACGGGTTGGGTGCGGCCGCAGCCGTCACGCGGTGGCTTCCTTCAGCAGCCTGCCGCCGGCCTGCGCCTTGTGCTCGCGCGCAGCGCGCACGAACCCGATGAACAACGGATGCCCGTCGCGCGGTGTCGACAGGAACTCCGGGTGCGCCTGGCAGGCCAGGAACCACGGGTGCTTGTCGCGCGGCAGCTCGATCATCTCCACCAGCAGGTCGTCCATCGACTTGGCCGAGATCACCAGGCCGGCGTCCTCGAGCTGGGTGCGGTAGCGGTTGTTGAACTCGTAGCGGTGGCGATGACGCTCGGCGACCACGTCCTTGCCGTAGACCTCGCGCGCCAGCGTCGCCGGCTTCAGGCGCTGCTCCTGCAGGCCCAGGCGCATGGTGCCGCCCAGGTCGCTGTCCTCGCTGCGGCGCTCGATCTCGCCGGTGGCGGTGCGCCACTCGGTGATCAGGCCGATCACCGGATGCGGGCTGGCCTTGTCGTTCTCGGTGCTGTTGGCGCCGTCCAGGCCGCCCAGGTGGCGGGCGACGTCGACCACCGCCGCCTGCATGCCGTAGCAGATGCCGAAGTACGGCACGCCGGCCTCGCGCGCGAACTTGGCGGTGAGCACCTTGCCTTCGAAGCCGCGGTCGCCGAAGCCGCCCGGCACGAGGATGCCGTCGACGTCCTTGAGCGAGGCGACGCCCTGCTCCTCGATCTCGCTCGATTCCAGCCACTTCAGCTTGACCTTGGTGCGCTGGCGCAGGCCGCCGTGCTTGAGCGCCTCGGCCAGCGACTTGTACGCATCCTGGTGATCGATGTACTTGCCGACCACGGCGATGCGGACCTCGTCGACCGGATGCTCGCTGGCATCGACGACTTCGTCCCATTCGCTCAGGTCGGCCGGGCCGGCCTTGATGCGCAGGCGGTCGAGCACGATCGCGTCCAGGCCTTCCTCGTGGAAGCGGCGCGGCATCTTGTAGATGTTGTCCAGGTCGACGGCCGAAATGACGGCGCGCTCGGGGACGTTGGTGAACAGCGCGATCTTGCGGCGCTCGCTGTCGGGCAGCGGCTGCTCGCTGCGGCACAGCAGCACGTCGGGCTGGATGCCGATCGAACGCAGTTCCTTGACCGAATGCTGGGTCGGCTTGGTCTTGAGCTCGCCGGCGGCGGCGATGTACGGCACCAGGGTCAGGTGCATGAACAACGCGCCTTCCGAGCCGCGCTCGCTTCGGATCTGGCGGATGGCTTCAAGGAACGGCAGCGACTCGATGTCGCCGACCGTGCCGCCGACCTCGACCAGGGCCACGTCGAAGCCCTCGGTGGCCTCGATGATGCAGCGCTTGATCTCGTCGGTGATGTGCGGGATCACCTGCACGGTGCCGCCCAGGTAGTCGCCGCGGCGCTCCTTGCGGATCACGTTGTCGTAGATGCGACCGGTGGTGATCGAGTTCTTGCGGCTGAGCCGGTTGCGCAGGTAGCGCTCGTAGTGGCCCAGGTCCAGGTCGGTCTCGGCGCCGTCGTCGGTGACGTACACCTCACCGTGCTGGAACGGGCTCATCGTGCCCGGATCGACGTTGATGTAGGGGTCTAGCTTCATCATCGTCACGCGCAGGCCGCGTGCTTCGAGGATGGCCGCCAGCGAGGCTGCCGCAATGCCCTTGCCAAGCGAGGACACCACGCCGCCGGTGACGAAAATCAGGGGAGTCATGGTTTTGCTACCGCTGGAAAGCCATAGTCTACAGGCTGCGCCGGTTTCCGGCGAGCCGTCCGGGCTCCGCAGGGCCGTTCAGATGCGCCGCGCGCGCCCAGAAACAGCGACGCCCCGGCAAGCCGGGGCGTCGCGGGTCAAACCTGTTGAGCCAGAAGACTCAGCGGTCGTCCTCTTCCTCGGGTTCGACCTCGGGGCGGGACTTGGACTTGTCGTTCTTGCCCTTGTTGGCGTCGCTCTGGCTCTTGCCGGCCTTGTCGGCCTTGCCGGACTGCGCTGCGTCGGCCTTCTGGGCCTGCGCGGCCTGTTCCTTGGCCTTGGCGTCGGCCTGGGCGTCCTGCTGCTGCGCGAATGCCAGCGGCGACGCCAGCATCGCGGCGATCAGGCTCGGGAGCAGTAGCTTGCGGGTATTCATGCGTAAGACCTCCTGGGGAACAGTAGCGACAGCGCCATCCATATTGCATAACGCGTCACGGGACGCGCGGTTGACGACCGGGCGACCCTAGCGGCGGCTTCCGTAGCCGGGACTGAACGGCCTGCGCGAAGTTGCCCCGGCAGGGTCGCCGTGCCTCGCAAAGATGCGGCCGGAACCCTGACGCTTCAAGGGCGCACCCCGTGCGCCGGACAGCGCGGTTGAATTTCCGGCGCTACGCGCAGACCATCCCCGCTCCTGCCCCCGCTGTCGTAGCCCCGAATGAGTTCCCGTTACAACGCAGCTGATATCGAAGTCCTGTCCGGGCTGGATCCGGTCAAGCGCCGCCCCGGCATGTACACCGACACCACGCGCCCGAACCATCTGGCGCAGGAAGTCATCGACAACGCGGTCGACGAGGCCCTGGCCGGCCACGCCCGCTTCATCGAGGTCACCCTGCACAGCGACGGCAGCTGCTCGGTCGGCGACGACGGCCGCGGCATGCCGGTGGACATCCACCCCGAGGAGAAGATCCCGGGCGTGGAACTGATCCTCACGCGCCTGCACGCCGGCGGCAAGTTCAGCAACAAGAACTACACCTTCTCCGGCGGCCTGCACGGCGTCGGCGTGAGCGTGGTCAATGCCCTGTCGACCCTGGTCGACGTGCGCATCAAGCGCGACGGCAACGAATACCGCATGACCTTCAAGGACGGCGATCGCGCCACGCCGCTGGAAGTGATCGGCACCGTCGGCAAGAAGAACACCGGCACGCGCGTGCACTTCTGGCCCGACCCGAAGTATTTCGACACGGCCAAGTTCAACCTGCGCTCGCTGCGCCACCTGCTGCGCGCCAAGGCCGTGCTGTGCCCGGGCCTGACGGTCCGCCTGTTTGATGAAGCCAGCGACGAGCGCAACGAGTGGTACTACGAGGACGGCCTGCGCGATTACCTGCGCGGCGAACTCAGCGACCGCGAATTGCTGCCTCCGGACCTGTTCGTCGGCAAGCTCAGCAAGGACACCGAGACCGCCGACTGGGCGGTGGCGTGGGTCCCGGAAGGCGAGCTGGTGCAGGAGAGCTACGTCAACCTGATCCCGACCGCGCAGCACGGCACCCACGTCAACGGTCTGCGCACCGGCTTCACCGATGCACTGCGCGAGTTCTGCGACTTCCGCAACCTGCTGCCGCGCGGCGTCAAGCTGGCGCCGGAAGACGTCTGGGATCGCGTCGCCTTCGTGCTCAGCATCAAGCTGACCGACCCGCAGTTCAGCGGCCAGACCAAGGAGCGGCTGTCGTCGCGCCAGGCCGCCGGCTTCGTCGAGGGCGCCGCGCACGACGCGTTCTCGCTGTGGCTCAACCAGCACACCGAGATGGGCGAGCGGATCGCGCAACTGGCGATCGAACGCGCCAGCGCGCGCCTGAAGACCGAGAAGCAGGTCGTCCGCAAGAAGGTCACCCAGGGCCCCGCCCTGCCCGGCAAGCTGGCCGACTGCAGCAGCCAGGACCTGTCGCGTACCGAGCTGTTCCTGGTGGAAGGCGACTCGGCCGGCGGCAGCGCGCGCCAGGCCCGCGACAAGGACTTCCAGGCGATCCTGCCGCTGCGCGGCAAGATCCTCAACACCTGGGAAGTCGCCTCCGGCAGCGTGCTGGCCTCGCAGGAAGTGCACGACCTGGCCGTTGCGATTGGCTGCGACCCGGGCAAGGACGACCTGTCGGGCCTGCGCTACGGCAAGGTCATCATCCTCGCCGACGCCGACTCCGACGGCCTGCACATCGCCACCCTGCTGACGGCGCTGTTCCTCAAGCATTTCCCGTCGCTGGTCTCGGCCGGGCATGTGTTCGTGGCGATGCCGCCGCTGTTCCGCGTCGACGTGGGCAAGCAGGTGTTCTATGCGCTGGACGAGGAAGAAAAGCGGATCCTGCTGGAGAAGATCGAGCGCGAGAAGGGCGACCGCAAGAAGGGCTTCAGCGGCCAGGTCAACACCACCCGCTTCAAGGGCCTGGGCGAGATGAATCCCTCGCAGTTGCGCGAGTCGACCATCCATCCAGACACCCGCCGCCTGGTTCAGCTGACCGTCGACGACAACACCGAAACCCACTCGCTGATGGACATGCTGCTGGCCAAGAAGCGCGCCGGCGACCGCAAGCAATGGCTGGAAACCAAGGGCGACCTGGCGACGCTGGAGGTCTGACCCGCTGGCCTGCTCGCTGTAGGAGCGAGCTTGCTCGCGACCAGGCGTGCCCGCAGAGGTGACGCAATATCGCGAGCAAGCTCGCTCCTACAGGTGCGTCGCAGGCGATATGCTTGGGCAATCGCCAGGCCTTGGGGAGGCCAACGGATGCACCGAGTCAGTCGCCGGCTAATCGCCGGTTTCGTATGGATGCTGCCTGTCGTGGCAGCGGCGCAAGTGGTTCCGGTGGAGGACTTCGCGCGCCACGTCGAAGTCCAGGAAGTGGCGTTGTCACCCGACGGGCGCAACGTCGCGATGTCCGTGCCGGTCGACGACGGCAATGAAACCCAGCTGTTGATCGTTCCGCTCGACGGCAGCGGCAAGACCCAGGCCCTTCGCTTCGGCAAGCGCCAGCACGTCAACAACATCATCTGGACCAGCCCGACCCGTGTGGTCGTGTCGCGCGCGAACATGGAACCGCTACGGGCGCGGCCGATCAGCCAGGGCGAGCTGGTCGCCACCGACATCGATGGCAAGAACCAGGAAATCCTGTTCGCCTACATCCCCGACGACGGCGTCGTCGGTGGACGGCGCAAGGACCAGGGCTGGGCCGAGATCGCCGACCTGGTGGAAAGCGAACCCGGCATCGCCATGGTCGACTTCACTGCCTGGCGCACGCGCCATGACGACGAGTACCAGCCAACCACTATTTTCCGCGTCGACACCGTCACCGGCGAACGCCGTCAGGTGGAGTTTTCGGAGGAAGCGGCAAGCTTCCAGTTCGACAGCAGGTCGCGTGCCCGCCTGCGCATCGTGACCCGGCCCGGCATGCAGAAGCCGGACCTGTTCTATCGACCGCGACCGACCGACAAGGAATGGACTGCCGTGCCGGCGAGCCTGGCCGGGCGCTCGATGTCCCTGTCCTACGTGGCCGATGACGACGACACCGCCTACGCGCTGATCTCCGACAAGGGCGAACCGGCCCAGCTCTACCGGGTCAGCCTGGCCAGCGGAACCCGCACGCGCGTGGCCGGCCGCGATGACATCGACATTGCCGGCCTGCTGTACGCCGGGCACCGCGGCGCGCCCTTCGGCGTCTACTACAACGCTGCGGCGCCGACGATCCAGTACCTGGATCCGTCGTCGGAGTGGGCGCGCCTGCACGCCGGTCTGATGAAAGCGTTCCCGGGCGAGCTGGTGTCGATGTACGACTTCAGCCACGACAACGACAAGGTCCTGTTCAGGACCTACAGCGACCGCAATCCGGGCGGCTACTACGTCTTCGATCGCAAGGCCGGCAAGATCCAGCTGGTCAACGAGGTCGAGCCGTGGATCAAGCCCGAGCGCATGGCGTCAGTGACGCCCGTCAGCTTCAAGACGCGCGACGGCATGACCCTGCATGGCTTCTACACGCCACCTTCGGGCGGCAAGGGCCCGCAGGCAATGGTGGTGATGCCGCACGGCGGTCCGCATGGGCCCTATGACACGTGGAGCTACGACAGCGACGTGCAGTTCCTCGCCAGCCGTGGTTATGCCGTGCTGCAGGTGAACTTCCGCGGCTCCGGTGGCCGTGGTGACACCTTCGAGTACGCCGGTTACCGCCAATGGGGCGGCACGATGATGGACGACATCGCCGACGGCGTGCGTTGGGCCATCGACAGCAAGCTCGCCGAGCCTGACCGCATCTGCACCTACGGCGCCAGCTTCGGCGGTTACGCCGCGCTGATGAATCCGATCCGCTATCCGGACCTGTACCGCTGCGCGATCGGCTCGATCGGCGTCTATGACCTGGCGCTGATGAAGAAGGTCGGCGACGTGCGCAGCAGCGAACAGGGCCGCGACTATCTCGACCAGGCACTGGGCACCGATCCGGTGGAACTGGCGGCCAACTCGCCGTCGCGCCATGCCGACAAGATCAAGGTGCCGGTCATGCTGTTCCAGGGCGCCGTCGACCGGCGCGTGCCCATGGAACAGTTCGACGCGATGGTCGCCGGCTTCCGCAAGGCCGGCGTCAAGGTCGACACGATGGTGGTCAAGGGCGAAGGCCATGGCTTCTACAAGCCGGAAAACCGCGCCGAGGTATACCGGCGCATCGAGGCCTTCCTCAACCAGAACATCGGTCCGGGTGCGGGCACGGCTTCGGCCGCCACTGCGAAATAGCGCGGGACTCGGCGCGGCGCGGTGCGCTTCAGCGCATCGCGGCGAGCTGCGCCCTCAGCATCCGCGCGAACGGGGCGGGGCGACAGCGCCCCAGCGTGACCCGCGGCGTCGCGTGCCAGCGCGCACAGTCGTCGATCGCGCGGGCCACGGATTGCGCCAGCGCATCGTCGGCGACGATGCCGTCCTCCAGGTACAGCGCCTTGACCTCGAACACGCCCTCGCGCCGATGCGCCTTGGCGTCCAGTCGGCCGACGAGGCGGTTGCCGACCAGGATCGGCAGCACGAAGTAGCCGTAGCGACGCTTGGGCTCGGGCGTGTAGCACTCCAGCGTGTAGTCGAAGCCGAAGAACTCGCTGGCGCGTTCGCGATCCCAGACCACCGGGTCGAACGGCGACAGCAGCGTGGCATGGGTGGGGCGCAGGCGGCCGGCTGCAGCCCGTGCCAGTTGCGGCGCCAGTTCCGGATGGACGTAGCCCGGCGCCGCCCAACCGCGCACCTCGACGCGCAGCAGCGCGCCCTCCTCCACCAGATCGTCCAGGTCGGCGTCGCGCAGGCGCGGTCGCAGGCGGTAGTAGTCGGCGATCCAGCGCGCCTGGGTGATGCCGAGCGCACGCACTGACTTGAGCAGCAGCTCGCGCCGCGCCAGCCCGGTGGGCACCGCGGCGCTGTTCCAGTCGGGCTGCACCTGGCCGATGACGCGCTCGGCGAGGTCGTAGACGCGGTGGAAGTTCTCGCGCCGGCTCACCATCAGCTCACCGAGGGCGAAGGCAGCTTCCAGCCACAGCTTTTCGTTCTTCCACTGCCACCAGCCGCCGCCGTTGCCGCTGCCGGCCTCGCGCTCGAAGTCGGCCGCCTTGACCGCACCGCGCTCGCGCACGTGCGCGAGCAGCTGCGCGATGTCGGCGCCGTGCTCGGCGTGGCGGCGGCGGGCGCTGCGGATCGCCCAGTGATGTTCGCGATGCTCGATCGCGCTGCGCAGCAGGGTGTAGTCGCCGACCGGCGCGAAACAGGCCTCGTGCGCCCAGGTCTCGAAGATGGCGCGCTGCGCCAGCAGTTCGTCGAGCCAATCGGCGCGATAGGCGCCGACGCGCGAGAACAGCACCAGGTACGGGCTGCGTGCGACGACGTGGATGGTGTCGATCTGCAGCAGCTGCATGCGCGCGATCGCCGCGAGCAGGTCGCTCTTGCGTGCCCGTGCGCGCGGGCGCGCGCCCAGGCCCTGCGCGGCCAGATGCAGCGCGCGCGCCTGCGCCGGCGCCAGCACCATGACGGCGCCGGTCACGCCGCCGCCTTCATGGCTTCAGCGTTGCCTGCAGCAGGGCCGTCAGCAGCTTGCGCAGATGCGCGGCCTTGCCGGCATCAAAGGCAAAGCTGTCCTCGTCCATGTAGTTGCGCTGGCTGATCTCCATCTGCACCGCGTCGATGCCGCGCGCCGGCTCGCCATAGTGGCGAGTGATGTAACCGCCCTTGAAGCGCCCGTTGACGATGAAGTCGTATTCGTCTTGCGCGGCCAGCACCGACTCGAGCCGGTGCTGCAGCGCCGGCGAACAGCTGGCGCCGGCGGAGGTGCCCAGGTTGAGGTCGGGCAGTCGTCCTTCGAACAGGAACGGCAGGTCGCTGCCACGGATCGAGTGCCCTTCCCACAGCACCACGCGGCCGTGCTCGCCGTGGATGCGGTCGAGCTCGCTGCGCAGTGCCTCATGGTACGGGCGCCAGTAGGTGTCCACGCGCTGTGCGATTTCCGCGGGCGACGGCGCCTGGCCTTCCAGGTACACCGGCTCGCCGGTGAACTGCACTGCGGGGCACAGGCCCGTGGTGTTCTGGCCGGGGTACAGCGAGGTGTCGTCGGGGGGACGGTTGAGGTCGACGACGTAGCGCGAATGCCGCGGTACGATCACCGACGCGCCCAGTTCGCGGGCGAAATCGTAGAGGATCGACACGTGCCAGTCGGTGTCCGGTGCCACGCGTGCGCGCTCGGTCATGCGCTCGGCCAGCGGCTGCGGAATATGGCTGCCATCGTGCGGGAGGCTGACCAGCAGCGGGGCGGTGCCGCGATGCAGGGTGTAGATGTCGGCGCTCATTCTCGGTATCCCGTTGTCGTTTCCCATTGTCGTTGCGAACGGGGAAATTGTCGTTCCGAACGCAGTGAGGAACCTGCTTCCGCTTCTGCTTCTGCACTCAACAGCGCAAAGCAGGTCCCTCGCTTCGCTCGGGACGACAGTCAGCGCATCAGCACCACTTCCTCGGCGCTGGTCGGGTGGATGGCCACGGTCTCGCGCAGGTCCTGCAGGGTGATGCCACGCTTGAGGGCGACGGCGAAGCCCTGCAGGATCTCGTCGGCGGCCTCGCCCATCAGATGGATCCCGATCACGCGGCGCTCCTCGCCCACGCAGACCAGCTTGAACAGGCTGCGCTGCGGCACGTCGGCCAGCGCGTACAGCATCGGCCGGAACGCGGCGCGATAGACATGCACGGCCTCGCTGCCGTGCTCGGCGCGCGCATCGGCCTCGGTCAACCCGACCTGGCCGAACGGCGGATGCGAGAACACCACGGTCGGGATATCGCGCTGGTCGAGCACGGCCTGGCTGCCCCCGTAGACGCGGTCCATCAGGCGACGCGCGGCGGCAATCGCGACCGGTGTCAGCTGCGCGTTGGCGGTGATGTCGCCCACGGCATACACGCCTTCGACACTCGTTTCATGGCGCTCGTTGACTGCGATATAGCCTTCCGCATCGGTGGCCACACCCACGGCCTCCAGACCCATGCGCTCGCTGTTGGGACGGCGCCCGGTGGCGAACAGCACTGCATCGAAGCGATCGCTGGCGCTGCCATCGGCGCCGCGCAGGCGCACGCCGCCGCTGTCTGCCTCGACCGCGACCAGGCGCTGGTCGAAGCGCAGGCGCACGCCGGACTGGCGATAGTCCTCCGTGAGTTGCTCGACCACGTCGTGATCGAACCCTCTGAGCAGGTGCGAACCGCGCACGTACATCTCGACCCGGCTGCACAGCGCCTGCAGCACCCCGGCCAGTTCCACTGCGATGTAACCGCCGCCGACAATCGCCACGCGCCCGGGCGCGGCGCGCCACTGGAAGAAGTCGTCGGACACGACCCCCAGATCGGCGCCGGGAATCTCCGGTCGCTCCGGCCGTCCGCCGGTGGCGATCAGCAGGTGGCGGGCCCGCAGCCGCGTCCCGTTCTCGCATTCGACCGTGCGCGCATCGACCAGGTGCGCGCGCATCGGCGCCAGCACGATGCCGGCCGCGTCCAGGCGGCGACGGTAGCTGGCGTGGATGCCTTCGATGTAGCGCTCGCGGTGGACGATGAACTCGGGCCAGTTCAGCGCTGCCGGTTGCACCGGAAAACCCAGCGTCGGCGCGAGCTTGAGCTTCGATGCCATCTCCGCGGCCAGCCACATCGCCTTCTTCGGCACGCAGCCGACATTGACGCAGGTGCCGCCGAGCAGGTGCGGTTCGAGCAGCGCCACGCGCGCGCCGTGTTCGGCGGCGCGGAAGGCGCCTGCCAGGCCACCGGATCCGCCCCCGATCACGATGAGGTCGAATTCGCTGGTGGCCGGCCGGGTGTTCATTCGAATCGCTCGATGCGGAAGGGCGCAGGATCGATCGCCGGATCACGCCCGGCGATCAGGTCGGCGACCAGTTGGCCGGTCGCCGCGCTCATGCTGACGCCCATCATGCCGTGACCGGTCGCCAACCAGATGTGATCACGCCCCGGCACCGGGCCGATGATCGGTACGTCGTCGCAGCTCATCGGGCGCCAGCCGAACCACTGTTCCTGCTTCTGCGCGCCGACGGGTTCGTGCAGGTACTCGCCGGCGCCACGCTCCAGCGCCGCCAGGCGGCGCGGATTGAGGCTGTCGTCAAAGCCGCTGAATTCCATGGTGCTGCCCAGGCGGTATCCGCTGCCCCACGCCGTCACGCAGACCTGGCGTTCGCGCAGCACGAGCGGGCGTTTGGGCACCAGAGCGGGCGATGAATAGGTGATCGAGTAGCCCTTGCCCGGTTGCATGGTCCGCTTCAGTGCCGGCGCGCCGATGGCATCGGCCAGCTTCGCCGACCAGGCGCCCAGCGCCATGACCACCTCGCCTGCCAGCAGCCGGCCCTGCCCGGTGGTCACGCGCACGCCGCCCTGCTCGGCCACGGCGCCGACGAATGCGCAGTTCTCGACGATGCTGCCGCCACGCGCGCGGACCACGCGCGCCAGCTCGGCGACGTAGCGGTCCGGACGCAGCACCGCATCGCCGTTGAAGCGGATCGCGCCGGCCAGGCCGGGCTTGAGCGCCGGCTCGATCGCCTCGTAGGCACGGCCGTCGACGATATCGACGGCGACGCCCAGTTCGCGCAGCAAACCGACCTCTTCGAGCGTGTGCTCGAAATAGTCCTGGGTGCGGAAGATGTAGTCCTCGCCGGACGGGGCGAACTCGCACGCCAGCGAATACTGCTCGACCCACTGCGCCAGTCGCGCGCGCGAGTCGTTGAGGATCGCCGACTTGGCCACCGCGCTGGCGCGCCAGTCGCGCTCGTTGCAGCGCAGGGCGAAGCGCAACAGCCATGACCACAGGCGCGGGTCGAAGCGCGGCGGGACGTACAGCGGCGCATCCGGGGTCAACATCCAGCGCAGTGCCTTGAGCACTACACCGGGCGCAGCCAGCGGCGGCGCATGACTGGGCGTGATCGTGCCGCAATTGCCGTGCGAGCTGCCGCCGCCGATGCGACCGGCGTCGATCACGCGCACGCTTCGACCGGTTTCCAGCAGGGCCAGGGCGCAGGCCAGGCCGATCACGCCGGCGCCAACGATCAGGACATCTTCGCGTTGTTCCATGGAGGCAAGTTTAGTCGTTCGGGTGGGCTCGGCCATCAGACGAAGGTCTTCTCGATTGTTGTGTTCTGAACGCGTTGTGTTTGCAGCCCCTGCGCGTTGCTCAGCGCGCCCGCATTGGCGGAAACCGCCCGTACGTCCATGCCCGCCAGAGCCACTCTGCCGGGCCGTAACGGAAGTACGCCAGCCAGGCCCGGCTGAGCAGCACCTGCAGCGCGAATCCCACCACCACGCCGGCGACCTGCCAGCGCCGGGGCACGCTGCCCCACAGGCCCAGCCCATGGCCATGGAACAGCCAGGTACCGACCAGCGACTGCAGCAGATAGTTGCTGAGTGCCATCCGGCCGGCGGGTGCGAGCAGGCCGAGCACGCGAGCACCCACGGCCGTCTGCAGCGCGCCGACGACCAGCGCCAGGTAACCCAGGCTCAGCAGCGGACTGGCGACCAGCATCACCGCCATCGCCAGCATCGCGCGCGCGCTGTCTTCCTTCCAGTCCAGGTGCACCGTCACCGTCGCGCTCAGCAAGGCCAGCGCCAGTCCGGCCGGAAGGGCGAAGCGACGCAGGCGGCGGTACAGCACCGCGTGCGCGGCCGGGTCGGCGATCGCGCCGCTGCGAAGTAGCCACGCACCGATCAGGAAGATGCCGAGGGCGAAACACTCGAACACCAGCATTTCCGGGATGTGGGCCAGCAGGTAACGCGCGCGGACCACGGTCGCCTGCCACCACGAGCCGGTGGAATAGGCCGCGATCTCCGCCGCACGCGCGGCCTGTTCGGCGGCGTCCCGCGCGGCATCGACGTGGTCACCCGCGCTCGACCCGGCTGCTTGCATGGCCAGCATGACCGCTGACATCAACAGCAGGCCCAGCACCGGCGCACCGTACAGCAGCGCTCCCAGGCGCCCCTGCTTCTGTGGCGATGCATCGCGGAACAGCAACAACAGCAGCGCGCCGATGGCGTAGGTGACGAGGATGTCGCCGGCCCAGATCGCCAGCGCATGCACCAGGCCGATGACCAGCAGGCCAAGGCTGCGGCGCACGTACAGTTTCGAGAAACCGCCGCCGGCCGCCTGCGCGCGCGTGGCCATCAGCGCGAAGCCCATGCCGAACAGCAGCGAGAACAGGATCCAGAACTTGCCCTGCACGAACACGTAGATCAGCCACGACAGGGCGTAGTCGACTCCGCGCTGCGCCGGATCGACGCCGGTGCCGACATCGGCCAGCGGCCGGCCGAAGTACTCGACGTTCATCAGCGCGATGCCGAACAGCGCGAACCCGCGCAGGACATCGAGCGTGTGAAGACGTTGGCGCGCATCGACTGGCGCCAGCGCAGCCGCCTCGGCGGGCAGACGCAGCACGGACAATCTCCTCAGAGTTTCCAGCCGACCATGTTCCAGGACCACATCAGCACCGCGGCGAAGGCGAAGATCGCGACGGCGCTGGTGTGCCGCAGCTTCCGCCAGAAGCCCCAGGTGCGTGCCCGCCAGGCCGGCCACAGGTGCACGATGCACACCGCCGTCAGCAGCATGACCGGCAGCGCCCACCACAGCGCCAGCCGCAGCGGCAAGCCCGGGTAGCTGAACATCAACGCATTGCCCCCCTGGACGATGCCGACGGCAGCGACGGCCAGCAACACCGCCAGCACCAGCCATGCCGCCGCGGTGATGTACAGCCATTGCGCGCTGCGCATCGCCGCCATCGCCTCGCCGTTGCGGCGCTTCCAGCGCCGCATCCAGGCGCCGGTGATGACCGCCAGCGCGGTCAGCGCCGCCAGCACGATCAGTGCGATCAGCAGTTGCGAATCCTCCAGCGTGCCGGCGCGGTCGTAGACGTCGTGCCCACCGGGGCTGACGAAACCGGTGATCGCACCGTCCTGGCCAACGAGGAAGGCCAGGCGCCCCGGCCCCTGCAGGGCGCGGAACACATGCGGCTTCTCTTCGACCCAGCGCGAGCTTTCGCCACCGCTGGTCAGGGTCAGGTAACCGTCATCCGTGACCGCGACGGTGGCGGCACTGGCCAGCAGCAGCTTCTCGAAGCCCAGGAACGGGCGGCGTTCGCCCAGGTACTTGCCGGCGTAGACCAGGCCGCGCGTGGCGAAGTCCTTCGGCGGCGCCGGAAGTTCGGCGTCGCGGGCACGCGGGAAGTAGCGCTGCAGCAGCAACTGCGGCAGTTCCGCGGCGAGTCGCGCGCCGTTGTCGGTATTGGTCGAGACGAACACGCCGAAGCCCAGTTCCGGCACCGCCACCAGGTTGGAGTGGAAATACAACGTCGCCCCGCCGTGCTCCAGGCTCTGCACCTGGCCGTAGCGCTTGCGGAAGAAGCCATAGGCGAAGCCGGTGGCATCGGGTGCGTTGCGGAACAGCGGTTCGCCTTCCAGGCGCGCGAAGGCCGCGGCCGGGACGATCTGACGGCCGTCGAGTTGGCCGCGATTGACCAGCATCGTCAGATAGCGCGCCATGTCGGCGGCGTTGCTGGAGACGCTGCCGGCCGGCGCGATCTGCGCGATGTACTCGAACG
Source organism: Lysobacter sp. Soil_N_23 (assembly GCF_057656135.1). Lineage (NCBI taxonomy): Bacteria > Pseudomonadati > Pseudomonadota > Gammaproteobacteria > Lysobacterales > Lysobacteraceae > Lysobacter > Lysobacter sp. Soil_N_23. The sequence continues at coordinate 3,333 of NZ_JBDGKY010000023.1, read as the reverse complement.
GCTCGCTGGTATAGCCGCCGCCTTCGCGTTTGAAACCCTGTGACCACAGCCCCTGGAAGCGCGCATCGGCACTGCGCGCGTCGCCCTGTCCGAGCGGCTCGCGGAAGGTGGTCAGCGGCATGCCCATCGGCTCGAACAGGTCGCGCTCGGCCAGTGTCTCGAACGGCACGTCGTTGACGCGCGCCAGCACGGCCCCGAGCAGCGCCAGCGAATAGTTCGAGTAGACCGCGTGCGTGCCCGGCGCCCGCACCCGCGCCGGGCGGTGATTGAGCAGGTAGTCGTGCAGGCTCAGCGAACGCTCCGGCGCGCTGGCGAACAGGTGACCGAGCGCGGTGTCCTCGTAGCCGGCGCTGTGGGTGAGCAGGTGGCGCACCAGCACCGGCGGATAGCCGTCATCGGGCAGGCGCAGGTCGGCCGGCAGGTAATCGTTGACCGGCGCATCCAGCGACAGCTTGCCGGTGTCGATGAGCTTGAGCGCTTCCAGGTAGGTGAAGGTCTTGGATACCGACCCGACGCGGAACAGCGTGCGCGCGGGATCGACATCGCGATGCGGCGACTGCGCGGCCATGCCGTAGCCACGCAGCAACAGCGGCCCCTGCTGGTCGACCACGGCAACGGTGACGCCGGCGATGCCGAGGCGGCGCATGTAGCCCTCGATGACGCCATCGACATAGGCCGACAGGTCGGCGGCATCGACCGCGCGCGGCGGTGGCGGCGCGACTGCATCGGCGGCCGTGGCTGTAGTGGCAGGCAAGGCGCCTTGTGGCGGAGCGGCATTCGCGATCGCGACTGCGCCCATTGCCAGAGCCAGCGCGACTACCCGCGCCCAGTGCAAGCCAGTTGCCGCCATCGACGCACCCCTCCCCAGGAGAAGCGCCGATTAAAGCATGCGCATGGTGGGCAAGGGCAAAGTCGAAATGGATCCCGGCGTTCGCCGGGATGACGGTGACGTGTCTGCTGGGGTACGGGCCTGGGTCCCGGCGTTCGCCGGGACGACGGTGACGGGAACTGATGTGGTGCGGGCCTGGGTCCCGGCGTACGCCGGGACGACGGGCAAACGAAAACGGCCCGCTTGCGCGGGCCGTTGGTTCTCGCTGAAGGGAACTCAGCAGATCAGTGCTGATGACCACCTTCACCGTGGACATGACCGTGCTCGACCTCTTCCGCCGAAGCCTCGCGCACCTCCACTACTTCGATCGCGAAATGCAGATCCTTGCCGGCCATCGGATGGTTGAGATCGACGTCGACCACGCTCATGCCGACCTTCTGGATCGTGACAGCGCGCGGACCGAAGTTGGTCGGCAGCACCGCCTGCATGCCCGGCTCCAGGCGCGCACCCTGGAAATGCTTCTTCGGCACGCGCTGGGTCAGACCCTCGCGGCGCTCGCCATAGGCATCTACCGCGGCGACGTCGACTTCGAACTTGTCGCCGGCGACATGGCCTTCCATCGCCTTCTCCAGGCCCGGGATGATGTTGCCGTGGCCGATCAGGATCGCCAGCGGCTCGCGGCCCTCCGAACTTTCAAGCGTCTCCTGGCCCTGCTCGGAAACGGAGTAGTGGAAAAGGACGACGCGATCTTTCTCGATATTCATTGCAGGGAGCTCGGCATGATGTGCCGCCGACACGGCAGCAGGGGGCAGCGACGGCTTGACCGTCGGCAACATGAACGGCCAAGCTAATGGCCGTGACGAAAGCGCCGCATTATCCCGGCAACACCGCCCCCGCGCCACTGCGCGGAGCGCGCACCATTTCCCTCGTGCTGCTGTGCCTGGCCCTCGCCGCCTGCGGTGGCGGCCACCAGACCGTGCGCCAGTCGCGACCGCCGGCCCGTTCGTGGCCTGCGGTGCAACCCCAGGACCCGGTCGCCGCCAATGCGGTGCTGATGCGGGCGATCAGCCTGGTCGGCACCCCCTACCGGTACGGCGGCAACACGCCCGAAGGCGGCTTCGACTGCAGCGGACTGGTCAATTATGTCTACCGCGACATGCTCGACCTGCGCCTGCCGCGCACCTCGCGCGACCTGGCCAGCTTCCAGGGCCCGCGGATCGTCCCCGACCGCCTCGCCGCCGGCGACCTGGTGTTCTTTGGCCAGGGCGGCAACGTCAGCCACGTCGGCATATATGTAGGCGAAGGCCGCTTCGTGCATGCGCCCAGCACCGGCGGAACCGTCCGCCTGGACACCCTGGACGGCAGCTACTGGCGTGACCACTACAGCGGCGCCAAGCGTGTGCTGAACCAGGCAGTTCAGTAACTTTCCTGAACGGGGACGTGGACTTAGCGGTGGCATGATTTGTGACCATCCACAGCCGTCTTAATGACTTTTTAACGAAAAATAAACCCAATCCACGGGTTTGGCAGGCATGATCCCCGGGGTCGACGACTTCGTGATGACCGCGTGACGCTCAACCCGCCCCGCCCCGGCCAAGCCGCCGTAACCTACCGCCGCCCCTTCCGGGCGCGCGTGCAATTCTTCCTCGCCGCCATGCTGGCCGTACTGGCCGCGCCGGCGTTCGCCCAGCAGATGCCGTCGTCGTCGCTGGCCGCCGATTCGGCCGACGCGCCGGCCGCCGCCACCAGCACCATGCTGCCCGAAGCGATGGGCCTGTCCGATCGCGCCCTGCTGCTGGCTACCGACCTCAACCGCCTGTTCGCCCCGGGTGCCGTAGACGCCGCCGCGTCCGTGCCGCCGGCACAACAGGGCAAGATCGCCACCGTACTGCAGCGCGCGATGGCCCTGCTCGGCACCCCGTACCGCTGGGGCGGCACCGATCCCAACAAGGGCTTTGATTGCAGTGGCCTGGTCGGCTACGTGTTCCGCAACGCCTTGGGCATCGACCTGCCGCGCGTCTCGCGCGAAATGGCCAAGAGCGGCGAACTGGTCACCGACCGCGCCAAGCTCAGCGCCGGCGACCTGGTGTTCTTCGGCCGTCGCGGCCGCGTCGACCATGTCGGCATCTACGTCGGCGAAGGCCGCTTCGTGCACGCACCCAGCCGCGGCAAGGACGTCCAGGTGTCGAGCATGGACACCGGCTACTGGAGCGGCAAGTTCATGCAGGCGCGCCGCCTCGACGGCATCTGAGCCGCGCGACAACACGCATTCCGAAAGGCCGCCTCAGGGCGGCCTTTTTTGTGGCCGCGTCGAGCGACGTCCCTGGGTTCCCGCCTTCGCGGGAATGACGGGTTTCTTTAGCCCCTCTCCCGCTTGCGGGAGAGGGGTTGGGGTGAGGGCCGCCGAAGACCGTGCAACGAATTGCTGGAGCGTCGTTCGACGGGCTGGGGATTGCTCCGCAGCGGGACATGGATGTCCCGCGCCCCGCATTCGGACAGGATGT
>NZ_JBDGKY010000022.1:0-69075 GCF_057656135.1 Lysobacter sp. Soil_N_23 | reverse complement strand
TTTTCCGCGTCCCGCCGCGTGAAGTTCACCGTGGCGGGGCGCGCATTGTGCACATGCACAACGGGGAATGGAAGGGGTAAATCGAAAAATTCTTTGCGAATTTTTGTTGACGTTTGCGATGTCATTGTTCATCGCGTTGCGCGGCGGTGTTTTGCGCGCCTTGGGCGCAATCGCGATGCATGTAACGCAAGCAAAGAGCGCCCTCATCCGCCCCTTCGGGGCACCTTCTCCCGCAAGCGGGAGAAGGGATATGTCGCGGGCTTAGGCTGCTGTCAGGCGTACGCGTGCAAAGGTGCGCTTGCCTACTGCGAGCACGCCTTCGAAGCCTGGCGCGAAGACGCGCTGTGCGTCTTCGATCACTTCACCATCGATGCGCACCGCTCGCTCCTTGAGCTTGCGGTTGGCTTCGGAGTTGCTGGGCGTAAGGCCCGCAGCCGTCAGCAACGCAGCGATGCGCATGCCCTCGGCCGGAACCGGCACGTCCGTCAGCGGTAGCGAAGCGGTATCGCCCTCGCCGCGAACCGCGGCATTCCAGCCCGCCACCGCCTGTTCCGCCGCGGATTCGCCGTGGAATCGCGCTGCCAGCTCGCGCGCCAGGCGCATCTTCAGGTCGCGCGGGTTCAGTTGCCCCGCTTCTATGTCCGCGCGCAGCTTGGCCGCTTCCGCCATCGAGATCTCGAAGCTGAGCAGGTCGATCCAGCGCCACATCAATACGTCGTCGATCTTCATCGTCTTGGTGACGATGTCGATCGCCGGCTCGTTGATGCCTATGTAGTTGCCCAGCGACTTGGACATCTTGTTGACGCCATCCAGGCCTTCCAGCAGCGGCATGGTCAGCACGATCTGCGGCGGCTGGCCGTGGTGCTCCTGCAGGCCGCGGCCCATCAGCAGGTTGAACTTCTGGTCGGTGCCGCCGAGCTCGACGTCGGCCTTCAGCGCTACCGAGTCGTAGCCCTGGACCAGCGGATACAGGAATTCATGGATCGCGATCGACTGCTGGGCGGCATAGCGCTTGGCGAAGTCGTCGCGCTCGAGCATGCGCGCCACGGTGTGCTGGGCGGCCAGCTTGATCATGTCGGCCGCGTCCATCTTGCTGAACCACTCGGAATTGAAGCGGACCTCGGTGCGCTCCTTGTCCAGGACCTTGAAGACCTGGTCGGCATAGGTCTGGGCGTTGGCCAGCACGTCCTCGCGGGTCAGCGGCTTGCGGGTGACGTTCTTGCCGGTCGGGTCGCCGATCATTCCGGTGAAGTCGCCGATCAGGAAGATCACCTGGTGCCCCAGGTCCTGGAACTGGCGCATCTTGTTCAGCAGGACGGTGTGGCCGATATGCAGGTCCGGGGCGGTCGGATCGAAGCCGGCCTTGATCCGCAGGGGGCGGCCCAGCTTGAGGCGGGCCTCCAGCTCCTCGCGCTTGAGGATCTCGTCGGCACCGCGGCCGATCAGGTCTAGGGCGTCTTGGACGGAGGCTGGGGACTGGGGGGACAAGGCTGGGGCTCGCAATGTGAATGGTGAACGCGAAGTGCGATCACCGTCATGGATTCGGGTTAAACCAAAGTTAAACATCCGGGTACCGAGCTGTGACGAAAAACCCTATTCAGGACAAGGGTTTGACGCACACTTCTCGCGTCACTATGGTAACGCGGCAACGCGGCCTTCACACCAGCGCGCGAGATACCTCAAATGACAGCACACGATAGCGGTACGGAACGGCGCGAGCGCCTCAAGGCCCTGCGCGAAGCCGCTCTGCACCGACCGGTGCTGGCCACTGGCGCTTCCAATGGATTCAACGGTCGCTGGTCGCGTCGGCAGTGGGCTCACGCGAGCCTGTTCGCGACGCTCGGCGTTCTGGTTGCCGCCATTGTCCCCGGTTTCGGTCCCGCCGCCAGCAAGCAGCCGCTGCACACGCAGCGCAGCTCGCTGGCGCTGGCCTTGCCGCCGCTGCCGCTGTCGCGCCTGAAAGGCCACAACGGCGACAGCTGGCAGATCGTCCGCATCGAACGCGGCCAGACCCTGGGCGCGGTGTTCGAAGATCTCGACCTGCCGGCTGCGACGATGCACCGGATCCTGGATGAGTCGGGCGACAAGGCGATCCTGACCCGGCTCAAGCCCGGCACCGAACTCGCGTTCGACCTGCCGCAGGGCACCAACGGCCAACCCGGCGAGCTGCGCACGTTCCGCTACGACCGCGACGACAGCCACCGCGTCGAACTGAGCCTGGCCGGCGACAAGATCACCGAGAAGGTGCTGGTCCGTCCGACCGAGAGCCGCACCGTCGTGATCAGCGGCAAGGTCGGCAAGTCGCTGTTCCGCTCGGGCCGCAAGCTGGGCCTGTCGGGCAGCAACATCAACACGCTGACCGACGAGATCTTCAAGTACGACATCGACTTCAACGAAGACGTCGGCGCCGACGACCGCTTCAGCGTGGTGGTCGAGCAGACCTGGCGCGAAGGCGAACTGCTGCGCACCGGTCCGGTGCTGGCGGCGACCTTCACCACCGGCGGCAAGCTGCACACCGGTTTCCGCTTCGAGCGCAATGGCAAGTCCGAGTACTTCACCGGCGATGGCCGTCCGCTGAAGAAGAGCTTCATCCGCATGCCGATCCCGTATGCGCGCCTGACCTCGAACTTCGGCACCCGCAAGCACCCGGTCCTGGGCCGCACCCGCATGCACAAGGGCGTGGACTACGCCGCGCGCACCGGCACGCCGATCATGGCCGCCGGCGACGCACGCGTGCAGTCGGCCGGCTGGATGGGCGGCTACGGCAACGCGGTCGTCCTCGACCACGGCCGCGGCTACACCACGCTGTACGGCCATATGTCGCGCATCGGCAAGATCCGTCCGGGCCAGCGCATCGCCCAGGGCACGGTGATCGGCTACGTCGGCACCACCGGCATGTCGACCGGCCCGCACCTGCACTACGAGTTCCGCGTCAACGGCGTGCACCGCAATCCGCTGTCGATCACCATGCCGCCGCCGGAGCCGCTGTCGGGTGCCGCGCTGGCGCAGTTCCGCGCCCAGACCGGCGTGGCGCTGGCACGGATCCAGAAGGTCGAGAACATCATCTACGCCGACGCCGATGCGCCGGCTCCTGCGCCCACCAAGGCGCCTGGCAAGGCAACCAAGCCCGCCAAGACCAAGGCCTGACGTGCCCGCGCTCCACGCCGGGCCGGCCGGCAGCCCAGTCGATGGCCTGTTCGTCGGGCTGATCTCGGGCACCAGCGCCGACGGCATCGATGCCGCGCTGGTGCGTTTCTCGCAACACGACGTCGAACTGCTCCTGGGCCGTACTTACGCCTGGGACGCGGGCATCCGCGAGCGCCTGGTGGCGCTGGGCCAGGGCGGCGAAGCGCAATCACTGGACGAGATCGGCACGCTCGACGTGCAGATTGCCGAGGCCTTCGCAGCGGCGACGCAGCAGCTTCTAGGCGAGGCCGGTGTCGGCCCGGCGCAGGTGCTTGCGATTGGCTCGCACGGGCAGACCGTGCGCCATCGCCCAGAAGGCGCCCGCTTCAACGGACAGCACCCCTTCACCTGGCAGCTCGGCGACGGCAACCTGATCGCCGAGCGCACCGGCATCGCCACGGTCGCCGACTTCCGTCGCCGCGACGTGGCTGCCGGCGGCCACGGCGCCCCGCTGCTGCCGGCGCTGCATGCCGCACTGCTGCACAGCGCAGGCGAAGACCGCGCAGTGCTCAACCTGGGCGGCATCGCCAACTTCACGCTGCTGCCGGCGCAAGGTCTTGTGCGCGGATTCGACACCGGGCCGGCCAACTGCCTGCTCGATGCCTGGTGCCAGCGCCATACCGGCCAGACCTACGATGCCGGCGGCGCGTTCGCGGCGCAGGGACGGCTCGACGCCGAGCTGCTCGCGCGCCTGCTCGACGATCCGTGGTTCATGCTGCCGCCACCGAAGAGCACCGGCCGCGAACACTTCCACCTCGACTGGCTGCAGGCGCGGCTGACCGGCACGGAAGCGTCGGCGGATGTGCAGGCGACGCTGCTGGAACTGAGCGCGATCACGATTGCCGATGCCCTCCTCGCGCACCAGCCCGACACCCGTCGCGTACTGGCCTGCGGCGGCGGCGTGCATAACCCGCGCCTGCTTGCGGCGATCGGCCAGCACCTGCCCGACTCCACCGTCGAATCGACCGCACGCCATGGCGTCGACCCGGATTTCGTCGAGGCCATGGGCTTTGCGTGGCTGGCCCGGCAGACGCTGTCCGGCCTGCCCGGCAACCTGCCCAGCGTCAGTGGCGCCCGCGGTCCGCGCGTGCTCGGGTCGATCCATCCGGCCTGAAGGGCCGCCTGGCAGGCCTATGCGCCCGAGGACTTCTTGACGAAGTCGAGCAGGTCGCGGTCGATGTCGGTCAGTCCCTGCTGTTCCAGCGTCGGCGTTTTCACGTCCTCCGGCCGTTCGACGCGGCCGATCAGGGCATAGCCGGGGTCGCTGGGGATTCCCTCGAGTGCGGCGATCGCCGACTGCAGGGCCATTGCGTCGGAGTCGGTGAAGCGCGCGGCCAGTTCGGACTCGCAGGCGAACAGGCCGTGCTCAAGCAGATGCATCAGCGACTCCTGCATGCCCCAGCCGCTCTGGCTGGCGACGCGCTTGATGCGATCCAGGAGCACCGGATCGATGTCGTGCAGGATGATGTCGGTCATGGGTACTCCTTACACAGGCAGCGTGCTTCACGTGAGCACGGTCTACCCGGTTAAACCATTGGCCGCCGGCGCACCAGGCGCCGCGCCGGGACGGCGCACGGCCAGTATCAGGCAAAGCAGCAACGCAGGCACGCCGATCAGGGCCGTACCCACGAAGAATAGCGAATAGGCGTCGAGCAAACTGCGCCCCACTTCCAGATGCTCGACCGCGACCCCGGAAAGCCCCTTCAGGAACTTGCCCGGCAGCGCATAGAACGAACTGAGCAGGGCGTACTGGGTGGCGGTGTAGCCAACGTTGGTCAGGCTCGACATGTAGCCGATCAGGGCCACGCCGGCGAAGCCGTTGCAGAAGTTGTCGATCACCATCGCCGCGGTGAACACGCCGGGGTCCGCGCCGTGGTGGGCCAGGTAGGCGAAGGAAAGATTGGATGCGGGCCCGAGCACGGCACCGGCCAACAGCGTGGCGATGAAGCCAAAGCGCAGCGCCGACAGGCCTGCCGCAGCGATGCCGACGACGGTCGCCACCAGGCCGAACGAACCGCGCACGGCGCCGACGGTTTCCTTGTCGATCCCAAGGTCCGCATAGAACGGGTTGGCCATCGGGCCGAACACGAAGTCCGGCATTCGGTAAAGGCTGATCGTCACCAGCATCAGCAGCGCCCAGCTGCCGTGATCGCGGAAGAACACCACGAACGGGCCGATCAGGGCGTCGAACAGGCCCTTGGCGGTGAACAACGCCGGATGCGGCGTCTTCGCCGCCAGCACGCTGGCCGCCGGTTCGCGCGCCGCCAGCGTCGCGACCATGCCCACGCCCATCAGCGCGGCCATCAGCTGGTACGACATCGACCAGCCGACGTGGGCGGCGAAGATCAGGATCAGGGCGTCGGTGACCAGCAGCGCGCCGCGGTAGCCCAGCGCCGAGGTCGACGTCAGCAGGCCCTGCTGCTCGTTGCTGTCGGCAATCTCGATGCGCCAGGCGTCGATGACGATGTCCTGGGTCGCCGAGGCGAACGCCACCACCAGCGCCAGCGCGCCAAACACCAGCAACTGATCGAGCACCACGCCGGCCAGCACCAGCTGGCCCTGCTGCGGCTGCACCAGCGCCATGCCCACCAGGGCCAGGGCAACCACGATCTGCGACAGCAGCATCCAGCCGCGGCGGCGGCCGAGCCATCGTCCAATCAGCGGTGCATCGAGCTTGTCGACCAGCGGCGCCCACAGGAACTTCAGCGAATAGGCCAGACCCACCCACGACAGGAAACCGATCGTCGACAGCTCGATCGCGTTTTCGCGCATCCAGAAGCCGAGGGTGTTGCCGACCAGGTACAGCGGGATGCCGGAGCTGAAGCCCAGCAACAACATCACCAGCACCTTGGGCTGGCTCAGGTTGGCCAGGACCAGTTGCCAGCCTCTGCGCGCCGGCTTGGCGGCGACGTCAGAGCTCATAGTCGACGGTGAAGGGGGCGTGGTCGGAGAAGCGCGGGTCGCGCGCGATCGAACAGGCCTTCAGCTTGTCGCGCAGCGACGGCGTCGCCAGCTGGTAGTCGATGCGCCAACCGACGTTGTTGGCGCGGGCGGCGCCGCGGTTGCTCCACCAGGTGTAGTCCTGGCCGTCGGTGTGCAGCGCGCGGTAGCTGTCGACCCAGCCGTTGTCGTCGGCGCACAGGCCGTTCAGCCAGTCGCGCTCGGGCGGCAGGCAGCCGGAGTTCTTCTGGTTGCTGGTCCAGTTCTTGATGTCCAGGCGCGAACGGACGATGTTCCAGTCGCCGCACAGCACGTAGTCCCGACCGCTGGCGAGCCATTCGTCCAGGCGCGGCTTGAGCCACTCCATGACCTCGAACTTGAAGCCCTGGCGCTCGTCGCCGGAGGAACCGGAGGGAATGTAGAACGAGACCACGCTGAGATTGCCGAAGCGCGCTTCGATGTAGCGGCCTTCGTCGTCGAACGGTGCCCAGCCCATCGCGGTGCGGACTTCATCGGGTTCACGGCGGCTGTAGATGGCCACGCCGCTGTAGCCTTTCCTGGTGCTGGCGTCCTTGAACCATGCCTTGTAACCGTCAGGGCGGAACTCCGCTTTCAAGCCCGCCGCATCGCCGAGCTGGTGTTCCTGCGCCTTGGTTTCCTGAACGCACAACACGTCGGCCTCCTGGGAGCGGAACCAGTCGAAGAAGCCCTTGTTGGCGGCCGATCGCAGGCCATTGGCGTTGAAGCTGATGATGCGCATGCGCACTCCATGACGGTATGCGGCGATCATAGCCCGGACGCGGCAGGCAAGGCCTATCATTCCCGCCATGTCAGCGCCTGCGCCATCAATCATCCAAGTGGTCACCCGTGTGAGCGTCGCCCGCGTCCTCGACGAGACCACGGCCGATGCGGTCCGGGCGCTTCGTGTCGGCGAGGACCAGTACCGCTATGTCGGCGACACCGCCTTCAACCTGGCCGACAGCCTGCGCGACCCGATGAGCGAGGCGATCGCGGTGCTTGCCGACGACCGGGTCGTCGGCTTCTACCGGCTCGACTTCGCCCCCAATGCCGTCGCCGGCCGACCGATGCATGCCCCCAGCGTCGGCCTGCGCGCATTCGTGATCGGGCAGGACCAGCAGGGGCGCGGCCTCGGCGCGCAGGCCATGGTGGCCTGCTGCGCCGACCTGCGCCGGCGTCATTCCGATCGCGCCTTGCTGGTGCTCACCGTCAACTGCAACAACGACGCCGCGATCGCCACCTACCGCAAGGTCGGCTTCGTCGACACCGGCGAGCTGTACCGCGGCGGCAGCGCCGGGCCGCAACACCTGATGTTCTTCCCCCTCCAACCGGTTCCCTGACAGTGCACCTTCCATGACCGACCATCGCACCCGCTTCCTGCAACTGGCCCTGCGCGCGCAGGCCCTGCGCTTCGGCGAGTTCACCCTCAAGTCCGGCCGCCAGAGCCCGTACTTCTTCAACGCCGGCCGCTTCGACTCCGGCGCCGCCCTGGCCGAGCTGGCCGGCTGTTATGCCGATGCGATCGATGGCCACGGGGTCGGCTTCGACCTGCTGTTCGGTCCGGCCTACAAGGGCATCCCGCTGGCCACCGCGCTGGCGTGCGAGTACGCGCGCCGCGGCCGCGACCTGCCGCTGGCGTTCAACCGCAAGGAAGCCAAGACCCACGGCGAAGGCGGCAGCCTGATCGGCGCGCCACTGCAGGGTCGCAAGGTGCTGATCGTCGACGACGTGATCACCGCCGGCACCGCGATCCGGGAAGCGCTGTCGATCATCCGCGACGGCGGCGGCGAGCCGGCCGGAATAGTGATCGCGCTCGACCGCCAGGAAGCCGTGGATCCGGCCACTTCCCGACGCTCTGCGGCACAAACGGTCGCAGCCGACCAGGGCCTGCCGGTGATCGCCGTGGCCAGCCTGTCGGACCTGCTCGCCTTTGCCGTTGGCAACGCCGGGCTCTCGGACCAGCGCGAACGCCTCCTGGCGTATCGCGACGCCTATGGCAGCCACACGGCGGCGTGATCGCGCCGGCGATGGCGTGAGTCTTGCATGCGCTTGTGAATAACGTTGCCTCCAGCAAATCCCCCATGACCAAGACGCCTGCCCTGCTCGCCTGCATCCTGCTGATCGCCGTGACCGGATCGACGTTGGCGCAGAAGGCTCCGACCAAGAAGCTGTACTGCTGGAACGAGAACGGTGCCAAGGTCTGTGGCGACGCCTTGCCCGCGCACGCGGTCGATAACGCGCGCACCGAATTCAACGCCAAAAGCGGCCGCGCCGTCAGTCAGCTGCCACGCGCGCTGACCGACGAGGAGCGCGCCGCCGCCGCGGTGCAGGCCAAGGCCGACCAGGACGCCAAGACGGCTGCCGAGGTTGCGGCGCGTCGTGATCGGGCAATGGCCGAGTCCTACGCCACCGAAGCCGACCTGCGCCGCGCATTCGGCGAGCGCATCGCGGTGATGGACGAGACGATCAAGGCCTCGAAGCTGGGCGTCGAAGGCCGTCGGCAGAGCCTGATCAGCCTGCTCGGCCGCGCCGGCGAGACCGAACTGTCCGGCAAGCCGGTGCCGAAGAAGGCCGGCGACAACATCCTGACCCAGCATGAGCTGCTGCTGCGGCAGCGCTCGATGCTGGCTGCGCAGCTGGCCGAGCGCGAGCTGATCGACGAAGACCTGGCGGCGGCGCTGGAGCGGTATCACCAGATGAAGAAGAGCTGAGAAGGCCAGTTCCCCAAGGGCCGTCGCAAGCGAAACGAAGCGACTCCCGCACGGCACCAACTCCCCCTCTCCCGCTTGCGGGAGAGGGCAAGGGGTGAGGGCGAGGCGGTCAGCCAGGCTTGGCGAAGCGGGCGCTTCGCGCCCTTGCCCTCATCCGCCCTTCGGGCACCTTCTCCCGCAAGCGGGAGAAGGGTCGGACACCTCTCCGCCTTAGCACCTTCTCCCGCAAGCGGGAGAAGGGTCCGGGCTCGTCAGAACGGCAGCACCAGGTCCGGCTTCAACGCCAGCAGCTGACCGCGGAAGTCCGCCTTGATCCGGGCCAGCGCCTCAGCGCTGTCGGCATCGAAGCGCATCACCAGCACCGGCGTGGTGTTGGATGCGCGCACCAGGCCCCAGCCATCGGCGAAGTCGACGCGCAGGCCATCGATGGTCGACAAACGCGCACCTTCGAAACGGGCTTCGTCGCGGAAGCGATCGACGAACGTGTGCGGGTCGCCATCGGGTGCATCGACCTTGATCTCCGGAGTCGACACGCCATTGGGCAGCGCCGCCAGGGTCTCGGCCGGGCTGCGCGGCTGCGCGGCCAGGATCTCGAGCAGGCGCGCGGCGGCGTAGATGCCGTCGTCGAAGCCGTACCAGCGCTCCTTGAAGAAGAAGTGGCCGCTCATCTCGCCGGCCAGCTCCGCGTCGGTCTCGCGCATCTTGGCCTTGATCAGCGAGTGCCCGGTCTTCCACATCAGCGGGCTGCCGCCGTGGCGCAGGATCTGACCCGGCAGGCGACCGGTGCACTTCACGTCGTACAGGATCACCGCGCCCGGGTTGCGCTCGAGCACGTCGGCCGCGAACAGCATCAGCAGGCGGTCGGGGAAGATGTTCTCGCCGTCGCGGGTGACCACGCCGAGGCGGTCGCCGTCGCCGTCGAAGGCGATGCCCAGGTCGGCGTCCAGGCGCTGCACCATCTTGGTCAGGTCGACCAGGTTGTGCGGCTCGCTCGGGTCCGGATGGTGGTTGGGGAAGGTGCCGTCGATGTCGCAGTACAGCGGCGTGACCTCGGCGCCGATCGCGCTGAGCACGCGCGGGCCGATCTCGCCGGCGACGCCATTGCCGGCATCGACCACGACCTTCAGCGGACGATCGATCTGCACATCCGATGCGATGCGCTGGACGTAGTCCTCCGAGATGTCGCGCTCGCTCAGGTTGCCCAGATCGCCCAGGTGCAGGCGGTCCTCGGCGATGCGTGCGTACAGGTCGGTGATCGCGGTGCCGGACAGGGTTTCGCCGCCAACCACGATCTTGAAGCCGTTGTAGTCGGGCGGGTTGTGGCTGCCGGTCACCGAGACGCAGGAACCTGCGCGCAGGTGGTAGGCGCCGAAGTACACCACCGGCGTCGGCGCCATGCCGATGTCGACGACATTGCGGCCGGCCTTGCGCAGGCCGGCGATCAGGCCTTCGGTCAGCATCGGGCCGGACAGGCGGCCGTCACGGCCGACCACGATGTCGGTCAAGCCCTGGTCGTGCATCAACGAGCCAATGGCATGGCCGATCAGTTCGGCCACGCCGGCGTCCAGCGACTGGCCGACCACGCCACGGATGTCGTAGGCGCGGAAGATGCCGCGGTCGATAGCGACGGGCAGGGCGGGAGTGGCGGGCTTGGTCTGAGGCACAGGCGGCGGTTTCACGGGCTGAGGGAGGTGCTCCATGCTCTCCGCCAACGTCTGAACGGCACCCTCCTCGGCCGTCTCGGCCTTGCCGCGGGCCAGCTTGAGGTGCGGCAGGCGCCAGGCCAGCAGTGCCAGCAGCGCGAACACGGCGGCGGCGCCGAAGCACAGCATCGCGTCCAGGCCCAGCGGGCCCCCGGCGACGTCCGGCACTGCGGCGGCTACGCGCAAGTCGGTCCCCGGCACCTTGGTGGCCAGGGCTTCGGCGCCCCCGGCCAAGGTGGTGTCGCCACGTTCAAGCGCGCTGAAGCCGCCCTGGCGCAGGGCCAGATAGCTGTCGTCGGAGACGTCGGCGCCCTCCAGCACGGCGGTGACCCTCTGCAGCGGCAGACGCACATAGGCGACGCCGACCATCTGCTCGCCACTTCGCGCCGGAGCCGCCAGCGCAAGCTGCGGGCCGCCGCCATGGCGAATCAGGCCGGCAGTCGGCCGGTCGGCCGCGATGGCGGCCTCGATCACGCCCAGGCGGCCGTAGCCACCCTTGGGCAGTGCCGCGTATTCGGCGGTCAGGTCGATCGGCAGGATGACGACATCGGTCGCACCCGCCCAACCCTGGGCGAGCTGGCTGGAGGCGGCCGCCAGGTCACCTGCGGCCAGCGTGGCCTGCAGCGCTGGCGCCGCAAGTCGCTGGGTCAGCTGCTTCTGTTCTGCGATCAATGCCCGCTGCGCAGCCAGCACCGTGTCGTCACGCACCTGCGCCACTGCCTGCCGGCGTTCGCCGTCCTGATGCAGCTGCCAGCCGCTCCAGCCGAACCAGGCCGCCAGCAGTGCGCAGGCCGCGATGACGAGCGGCAGCACCGACTTGAGCTGGGCGGCGGAGGCCGTCAGCTGCTCTTTCTCAACACCCTTCATGTCTTCCCCTTGTCCAGCGCAACGTCAGCGCACGCCGGTGTGGCCGAAGCCACCGGCACCGCGGGCGCTGGTTTCGAATTCTTCAACCACCTGCAGCGTCGCCCGCACGATCGGCAGGATGACGAGCTGGGCGATGCGATCCCCAGGCTGCATCGTAAAAGCCTCGCGGCCGCGGTTCCAGACGCTGATCAACAACGGCCCCTGGTAATCGGCGTCGATCAGGCCGGTTCCGTTGCCGAGCACGATGCCGTGCTTATGGCCCAGGCCCGACCGCGGCAGGATCACCGCGCACATGGTCGGATCGCCCAGGTGGATGGCCATTCCCGACGGCACCAGCGCCGTGTCTCCCGGCTTCAGGGTCAGGTCTTCGCTCAGCGCCGCGCGCAGGTCCAGGCCGGCGCTGGCGGTGGTGGCGTAGTCCGGTAGCGGCCACTGCGAGCCGAAACGCGGGTCGAGGATCCGGAGCTGGAGGATGTGGTGCATTCGTGAGTTCTGCTGGACGCCGCGGGATGCCGACATGACAGCCGACGCAAATACCATGCCATGACTGGCGCCTGCGTGGGATGGCGCGCCGGCATCGGGTGGCGGGAAAGAGTCGCGTAAGGAGATCGCGACCTATTGGCGCGACAGCGCCTGCGCGACCAGGTCGAGCAGCGCGTCGGCCAGCTCGGTCTTCGGCGCCGGCCCCAGCACCTTCGCCGCGCCATCGGCGGCGTACACGTTGAGCGTGTTGTCGTCGCTCTCGAAGCCGCTGCCGGCCACGCCGACGCGATTGGCCGCGATCAGGTCCAGGCGCTTGTTCTCGAGCTTGCCGCGGGCGTATGCCTCGACATGGTCGGTCTCGGCGGCGAATCCCACGACCAGCCGCGGACGCTGCGCGTGCGAGGCGATGTCGGCCAGGATGTCGCGGGTGCGCACCAGAGTCAGGGTCAGGGTGTCCTGGCCCGACTGCTTCTTGATCTTGCTGCCGGCCGGATGCGCCGGGGCGAAATCGGCGACCGCGGCGGCGCCGACATAGACGTCGGCCGGCAGTTGCGCCAGCACGGCTTCATGCATCTGCGCCGCCGAGCGCACGTCCAGGCGCTGGACGCCGTCGGGCGTGGGCAGCGAGACCGGGCCGGCCACCAGCACGACCTGGGCACCGCGACGGGCCGCCGCCTGGGCGATGGCGAAGCCCATCTTGCCGCTGCTGCGGTTGCCGATGAAGCGGACCGGATCGATGTCCTCGAAGGTGGGGCCGGCGCTGACCACGATGCGCAGGCCGGAGAGCGTCGCGTGCGTGCTCATGCCGTCCTCATGCCTGCGCCGCCACCAGTGCCGAGACGATTTCTTCCGGCTCGGCCATGCGCCCCGGCCCGGATTCGCCTTCGGCGAGCGGGCCGTCGTTGGGACCGATCACGGCCACGCCGCGCGCGCGCAACGTGGCCATGTTGGCCTGGGTGGCCGCGTGCAACCACATGCGATGGTTCATCGCCGGCGCGACGGTGAGCGGTGCGGTGGTCGCCAGGCACAGCGTGCTGACCAGATCGTCGGCGAAGCCGTGTGCCAGCTTGGCCAGCGTGTTGGCCGTGGCCGGTGCAATGACGATACGGTCGGCCCAGCGCGCCAGCTCGATATGGCCCATCGCGGCCTCGGCCGCGGCATCCCACAACGAGGTGCGCACCGGCCGGCCCGACACCGCCTGGAAGGTGGTGGCGCCGACGAAGTGCTGGGCGTTCTGCGTCATCGCCACGGTCACCTCGGCGCCGGCGTCGCGCAGGCGCCGCGCCAGTTCGGCGGACTTGTAGGCGGCGATGCCGCCGCAGACGCAGAGCAGGATCCTGCGTCCTTGCAGAGCACTGGGACCGGTCATCTGTGGGAACTACCTACCGACAATTCGATCATTAGCTTACCCGATGGGACGTCGCGCCCCGGCGGCACTCGATGGCAGCGGCGTGTCGAATGGGCCCGGGTGGCCGGCCGCCGTGATGCTGCATCCAGGGGCACTGGATGCGACCCCTCGCCCCCGGCGGTCGGCCACTTACCCGCAAGCCGGCCCGACCTGATCCGACGAGGACGCCTCATGCACATCCGCGATTGGCCCAGCAGCGAACGCCCCCGCGAGCGGCTGCTGGCCCAGGGCGCCGGCGTCCTGTCCGACGCCGAACTGCTGGCGCTCTTCCTCGGCTCGGGCCTGCGCGGCCGTGATGCGATCGCCACGGCGCGCGAGCTGCTGCAATCGCACGGGCCGCTGCGGGCGCTGCTCGAGCGGCCGCCGCTGGAACTGGCACGACTGCCGGGCCTGGGGCCCGCCCGCGCCAGCCTGCTGGCGGCAGCATTGGAACTGGGCCATCGCCGGCTTGGCGCCGACCTCGAACGTGGCATCGCCATGGACGACCCCATGGCCGCCGGCCGCTACTTCGCCCAGCGCCTGCGCGGGCTGACCCGCGAGGTGTTCGCGGTGCTCTTCCTCGATACCCGCCATCGTGCGCTGGCGTTCGAGGAAATGTTCCACGGCACCCTCGACGGTGCGGAGGTGCACCCGCGCGAAGTGGTCCGGCGCGCGCTGGCGCACAACGCCGCGGCGCTGATCGTCGGCCACAACCACCCCAGCGGCAATCCGGAACCCAGCGCCGCCGACCGCGCCCTCACCGCACGCCTGAAACAGGCCCTGGCGCTGGTCGACCTGCGCCTGCTGGATCATTTCGTGATCGCCGACGGCCCGCCGGTGTCGTTGGCGGCACGCGGCTGGGTGTGAGCCGCCAGCTGTGAATGCGCCGGCCTGTGACGCGCCGACGCGGTGGCACAGGCGGGGCTGACAACGCCACGCGGGACCGCGCAGGCCAATGCCATACCGCCTCGTCGCGTACAATCCCCGGTCCCGCAACACCCGCAGACTCCCCGTGAAAGCCACTCTTCGCGCCCTGGTGGCGCAGGCCATCGACGCCCTCCGCGCCGCCGGCACCCTGCCGGCCGACCTGGCCACGCCCGAGTTCGTGATCGAGCGTCCCAAGAGCCATGCGCAGGGGGATTTCTCGACCAATGCGGCGATGCTGCTGGCCAAGCCGGCCAAGTCCAACCCGCGCGCGATCGCGCAGGCGCTGGTCGATGCCCTGCCGGCCAGTGCCGAAGTGGCGCGGATCGAGATCGCCGGCCCCGGCTTCATCAACTTCCACGTCGCCGAAGGCGCGTGGCGCGAGCGCATCGGCGAGGTTCTGGCGCAGGGCGCGAAGTACGGGCGCAATGCCACCGGCAAGGGCCATCGCGCCGGTGTCGAGTTCGTCTCGGCCAATCCGACCGGTCCGCTGCACGTCGGCCACGGCCGCGCCGCGGTCATCGGCGACTGCATCGCGCGCGTGCTCGATGCCAACGGCTGGGACGTCGCCCGCGAGTTCTACTACAACGACGCCGGCGCGCAGATCAACAATCTGGCCATCTCGGTGCAGGCACGCGCGCAGGGCAAGGGCCCGGATGATGCCGGCTGGCCGGAAGACGGCTACCGCGGCGACTACATCAAGGACGTCGCCCGCGCCTACCTCGATGGCGCCAGTGTCGAAGTCGACGGCCATGTCGTCACCGGCGCCAAGGATCCCGACGATCTCGACGCGATCCGCCGCTTCGCCGTGGCCTACCTGCGCCGCGAGCAGAACCTCGATCTGGAAGCGTTCGGCGTGTCGTTCGACGTCTATTTCCTCGAGTCGTCGCTGTACACCGACGGCAAGGTCGAGGAAACCGTGCGCGAGCTGGTCAAGCACGGCCACACCTACGAGGAAGGCGGCGCGCTGTGGCTGCGCAGCACCGACTTCGGTGACGACAAGGACCGCGTGATGCGCAAGTCCGACGGCACCTACACCTACTTCCTGCCCGACGTCGCCTACCACCTGTCGAAGTGGCAGCGCGGTTACGAGCGCGCGGTCACCGAACTGGGCGCCGACCACCACGGCAGCCTGGCGCGCGTGCGCGCCGGCCTGCAGGCGCTCGATTGCGGCATCCCCGAGGGCTGGCCGGAGTACATGCTGCACCAGATGGTCACGGTCATGCGCGGTGGCGAGGAAGTGAAACTGTCCAAGCGTGCCGGCAGCTACGTGACCCTGCGCGACCTGATCGACGAAGTCGGCCGCGATGCCACGCGCTGGTTCCTGATCGCGCGCAAACCCGATTCGCAGCTGACCTTCGACATCGATTTCGCCCGCAGCCAGTCGCTCGACAACCCGGTCTACTACGTCCAGGTCTCGCATGCGCGCATGTGCGGCCTGGTACGCCAGCTCAAGGAGCGCGGCCTGGGTTACGACCCGGGCAACGGCCTGGCGCAGCCGCTCGACCTGGACGATGCCCCGGCACGCGAACTGGTCGCCACCCTGCTGCGTTACAGCGACGTGGTCGAGACCGCCGGCCGCGACCTCGAACCGCACCAGATCGCCGTCTACCTGCTCGAACTGGCACAGACTTTCCAGACGTACTACAACGACCACCAGTTCCTGGTCAACGACGCCAACACCCGCGATGCACGGCTGGTGCTGGCGATGGCGACGCGCCAGGTCCTGGCCAACGGTCTCGAACTACTGGGCGTGAGCGCCCCCGAGGTGATGTAAGTGGCAGCACGACGCGGCAAGACGCAGGCAAAGCGCAACCAGGGAAACAGCAGCGGCCTGCCGGGGTGGGCATGGATGGTGCTGGGCATCCTGTTGGCGGTAGTGGTCATCCTGGTCGCGCCGAAGTACCTCAAGTCCGGCGGCGACGGATTCTTCCGCCCGCAGCCGAACCCGGACGCCAAGCCGGCCGCGGTCTCGGGCAGCGACGATGAAGCCATCGCCAGCGACGGCGACAGCAGCGAGCCGGCGGACAAGCCCAGGCGCGGCGGCAAGGACGGCGAGAGCAAGAAGGACACCGACTACGACTTCTACACGCTGCTGCCAGGCAAGGAAGTACCTATGTCGGACGCCGAGCTGGCCGCCAGCGAACAGGCCGAAGCCAAGCGCGAGGCGGCGCGGCAGAGGGCGAACAGGACTGACGATGCCGCAGCGGACAAGGTCGACAGCAAGACCACCGCATCCCTGCCCAAGCCGGTCGAGACTGCGCCGGCGGCGGTGGCGACCACCGTGCCGAGGAATGCCGACGCGGCACCGGCGGCAGTGGCGACCACCGACGGCGCCGCCACGCCGGCTGCCACTCCGGTCGACGACGGCACCCGTTACCTGCTTCAGGCCGGTGCATTCCAGGCCTCGGGCCAGGCCGAGGAAATGAAGGCGAAGATCGCCCTGCTCGGTCTGAGCGCGCGGGTGGAGTCGGCCAGCATCAAGGGCGCGACCGTGTACCGCGTGCGCATGGGGCCCTATGGCACGGCCAGCGATCTCGCCGACGCCAAGCGCAAGCTCGCCAGCGGCGGGCTGCCGGCGATGGCGATCAAGGTTCAATAGCCTTTGTCATCCCGAGCGTAGCGAGGGATCTGCTTTCCGCGGCGAACAGCGGGTCCCTCGCTGCGCTCGGGACGACATGACGGTCCGACCTCTGCGACCGCGGTCACCGCGCCGTGCTGCGGCGCGGGCTAGACTGCGCCGATCTTCGAGGGGACGGCATGGACAAGCGCATTCTTTGGGGCTGCATAGCGGCGTTGGGCCTGCTGGTGCTGTTTGCCGTGATCACGATGCTGTTCGATGCGCGCCTCAATCATGCGCTCAAGACGCCGCTGGGCGACCTGCCCGTACTCGATCTGCTTGGCGTGCTGGTGGCGATGGCCGCCGGCGGCGCGATCGCCGGCGTGCGCTTTGCGCGGATCGCGGCGGTATTGATGGCCGTGGTCTGGGTGACCAGCCTGGCCGTTCCGGCGGCATCGCCGTCGATGCCGCTGATGCTCGTGCTCAAGTTCAATGCGCTGGCGATGCTGCTTTCGCTGGCCCTCGCGGTACTGGGCGCCCGCCTGGGCGCGCAGTACGGTCCGCAATGGCTGGCGCGGATCAGGCGCCGCGCTTGAGGGTGATCAGCGCCGACGTGTCGGCCTCGCCCTGTCCGTGTTCGATCAGTTCGGCGTAGTCGGCCAGCGCCTGTTCGACGGTGGGCAAGCGCAGCCCGCAATCGCGCGAGATGGACTGGACGATGCGCAGGTCCTTGAGCATGTGCGCACACTTGAAACCCGGCACGAACTCGTCACGCAGCATGGTCGCGCCGCGCTTTTCCAGGAACCAGTTGCTCGCCGCTCCGGCCAGCAGCGTCGGCAGCAGCTTGTCGGGGTTCAGTCCGAGCTTCTCGCCCAGCGCCAGGCCTTCGCTGACCGCTTCGTTGATGCCGGCGACCAGCACCTGGTTGACCGCCTTGGCGGCCTGGCCGGCACCGCTCGCACCCATGTGGGTGACGCGCGCGGCATAGCTCTCGATGACCGGGCGGACGCTGTCGAGCGCTTCGGAGTTGCCGCCGACCATCACCGACAGCTTGCCGTTGCGCGCGCCCTCGACACCACCGGAGACCGGCGCATCGAGGAAGGCGATGTTGTGCGCACCGAGCATGGCCGCGCAGCGACGTGCGGTCTCCACCGCCACGGTCGAGTGGTCGATCACCACCGCGCCCGGCTTGAGCACTTCGGCCAGCGCGGCCACGTTCTCCAGCACGTCGGCATCGAGCGAGACGCACAGCACCACCACGTCGCAGTCGGCGAAGTTCGCCGCCGACCGTGCCGCGCGTACCGAAAGCTCGGCGGCCATGGCGTCGGCCTTGGCCTGGGTGCGGTTGCCCACCGCGATAAGCAGGCCGGTGTTGTGTATGTGGCGCGCCATCGGCGCGCCCATCGCGCCCAGGCCGATCAGTCCAACTTTCATCGTATTCATATTCCGCTTGGGGGCAGGTGGGGCAGCGATCCGCTGCCACCTTCCTGACTGAAAACGCGATCCACCGCCGGGCGGGGACCGCTGCAATCCGCGCAGGGGCGCGGAGTCGTGTTTGCGCCGGACAGGGCGTTCACGCCAGCGGCGTGTCGTCCAGATAGGTGTAACCGGTCAGGCCGGTTTCCAGGGCCGCGCCCATCCGCGCGGCCTCGTCGGCCGGCAAACCTGCCGCCGCGACCTTGGCCTGGTAGGCGGCACGCAGGTCCGACAGCTTGTAGCCGACGTAGTCGAGCATGACGTCGGTGGTGTCGCCGCGCCGCTGCTGGGTCAGCTGGTAGCCCTGCGCAGACGTTGCTTCGACGCGCACTTCGATCGCATCGGTGTCGCCGAACAGGTTGTGGATGTCGCCGAGGATCTCCTGGTAGGCACCGACCAGGAAGAAGGCGATGCGGTAGCTCTCGCCCGCGCGCGGCGCGTGCAGCGGCATCGAGGTGTCCAGGCCCTCGTTCTCGACGTAGGTCTTGACCGTGCCGTCGGAGTCGCAGGTCATGTCGGCGAGGATGCCGCGGCGCGTCGGCGCCTCGTCCAGGCGTTCGATCGGCACGATCGGGAACACCTGGTCGATCGCCCACACGTCCGGGATCGATTCGAACACGCTGAAGTTGACGAAGTACTTGTCGACCAGGCGATCGTTGAGTTCGTCGAGCAGCTCGCGATGGCTCTTCTCGTCGAAGCTCAGGCGCTTGCGCACGGCGTGCGCGATTGCATAGAACAGGTCGTCGATTCGCGCGCGATGCACCAGGTCGATCTGGCCGAGCGCATACAGCGACAGGCCCTCGCTGTGGTGGTGCTGGGCCTCGTGGAACAGCTCCACCGCTGGGCGCTGGTCGAGTTCGGCATGGATCTCGCGCAGATGGCGGATCACTGCCGGCTCGTCGTCGTGCTCGTCGGGGATGCGGCCTTCCGGCGCTTCCTCGACCTCCGACACGTTGGCCACCAGCACGGCATGGTGCGCGGTCATCGCGCGGCCGCACTCGGTGACGATGCGCGGCGGCACCAGGCCGTGCTCGGCGCAGGCTTCGGCCAGCGGCTGGACGATGTTGCTGGCGTACTGGTGGACGCCATAGTTGATCGAGCAGTAGCCGCGCGAGCGCGTGCCCTCGTAGTCGATGCCCAGACCGCCACCAACGTCCATGTAGGCGATGCGCGCGCCCAGGCGCGACAGCTCGACGAAATACCGCGTCGCCTCGCGCATGCCGTTGGCGATGTCGCGGACGTTGGAGATCTGCGAGCCCATATGGAAGTGCAGCAGCTGCAGGCAGTCGGTCATGCCGCTGTCGCGCAGGTTCTTCCACAGGTCCAGCACCTGGCGCGGGGACAGGCCGAACTTGGCCTTGTCGCCGCCGCTGTTCTGCCACTTGCCGGCGCCCAGGCTGGCCAGGCGCATGCGCACGCCCAGGCCGGGCTTCACGCCCAGCGCCGCGGCTTCCTCCATGACGATCGCCAGCTCGGACGGCTTCTCGATGACGATGAAGGTCTGCAGGCCGAGCTTGCGGCCGATCAGGGCCAGTCGGATGTACTCGCGGTCCTTGTAACCGTTGCAGACGATCAGGCCACCGGGACGGCTCAGCGCCAGCACCGCCATCAGCTCGGGCTTGCTGCCCGCTTCCAGGCCGAAGCCGTCGCCGTGGTGCGAGGCCAGCGTGCCGGCCACGCCCTGGTGCTGGTTGACCTTGATCGGGTACACCGCGGTGTAACCGCCGGCGTAGTCCCAGTCGGCCTGGGCCTGGGCGAAGGCCGACTGCAGCTTGCCGAGGCGGTCGCCGAGGATGTCGGGGAAACGCACCAGCAGCGGCAGCTTGGCGCCGTTGCCGCGGGCACGGTCGACCACCTCGGGCAGCGACACGTCCGGACCGGCCGCGCCGCGCGGACGGACCACGACCTGCCCGGCCGCATTCACGTCGAAGTAGCCCTCCGACCAGTGCGGAATCGAGTAGGTCTTGCGGGCCTGATCGAGCGACCAGTGGGACATCGGCGTGCTACCGGCGGAGGTGGGGGACGCGCATTCTACAGCCCCCCTGACCCGGGGGCCGCGAAGGCTGCGGCGACCTCTCCGGGAACGCCTAGCGGCGGCCGTAGACCGGGGCTCCGGCGGCTTTCCTGAGCCGCGAGGCGACCGAACGCTGGTTGGGCGCGGTGAAAACGATGAAGCTGCCCGGAAGCTCCAGCGCATCCACGACCTTCTGCAGGGCCGAGGACTCGTTGAGCACCATGCCGCGCCAGGTCACCAGCACCGCGTAGTGGTGCACGCCCGAGCTGTCGCCGTCGATCTGCTTGCGTGCGATCCAGGCCTGCTTGACGTTGCCGACCCGGTCGAAGGCGTCGATCGCCTCGCGCAACGCGGCCGGCTCCAGGCCGTGGGCAACGAAGCGGTCGCGCGCGCCCAGTTCGTTGCGGGCATGCAGCGCATCGATGCGGCGGTCGTTGAGCGCACGCAAGCGTGCCTGCACGGCTTCGCGCTCGGTGATGTTGCCGCGCCGCTGGTGGTAGCGGTCGAGCTGGTACAGCGCGGGCTCCGTCGCCTCCGGGTCGAGGTCCATCGCGCGCCGCAGGTGGACGACGCCGGCATTGTCGTCGCGCTGGAGCAACAGCACGCCCAGCCGGTAGTGCGCGAGCGGGGCATTCGGGCTGACCTCGAGGGCGGCACGGAACAGCGGCACCGCGTCGACGTCCGGACGCAGGTCATCGACCAGGCGCGCGTGCTCCACCGCCTCTTCGCTGCTGCGTTCGGCCTTGTTGTCCAGCTCGTCCAGGCGGGCGCTGTCGCGCCGGTGCTGGTCGTGGCGCTCGCGCCAGTTCTCCTCGACCCCTTCGCGCCACTCCTGGCTGAAGCGCTCCTGCAGCAGGTCCTGCAGCGGGCCGAGCAGCACGTCGGCGGCGCTGCGGTTCGGCGTCGGCACCGGTGCGGCCGGCTGGCCGAGCGCCTCCAGGCGCTGCGCCAGGGTCGGATGCGTGTCTTCCAGATCCGGCGTCTCCTGCAGCAACTCGGCCAGGCGCGTGCTTTCGTCCGCGCCCGGCCTGGAGAAGCTCGCGGCCATCTCCCGGTACAGCGCCACAGGTGGCTGCGCGTGGGTCTGCATGGAACGGTGCACGTCCGGCCAGAAGTCTCGGTCGAGCACGGTCGCGCCCAGCCCGACCCGCTGCAGCGCCTGCGCCGCCACGGGCGCGCCGACCACGCGCGCCGCCGTCGCATCGGCCTCGTATTCGTTGGCGCGGGCGAGCACGAAGCTGTAGGCGTTGAAATACGGCGCATACCAGTCGAAGAAGCGCCTGAACAGCTTCGTGGTCCACGAGCGTTGCAGCGCCAGCCCGTCGAGCAGGCTGTACCAGCTCTCCCGCACGCGGTAGATCCAGCCGGCGAAGCGGCTGTGGCCGCCACCGAAGTGACCGAACTCGTGGGCGATGACCGCGTCGAACTGCTCGCGGCTCAGCAACTGCATCAGCGGCAGCCCGAGCACCAGGTAGTGGCCGTTGCCGAGCAGGCCCATCGCGCGCGGGACGCTGGCTGCCGCTGCGTTGAGTCGCGAGTCGATGATGATGCCCTGCAGCGGCGGTGCGCCGGTCTGCTCGCGCAGCCATTCGACCTCGGCACGCAGCTCCGGGGCCTCGCCGTCGCGCAGCAGGTAACCCGGCGGCGGCTCGATGCGGATCCACAGTGACTTGATCACGAACCAGCCGAACGCGACCGGAATCCAGATGATCTTGATCAGCTTCAACAGGAGCACCGGGCTGATCGCCAGCAGCACCAGCACCAGCCCGAGCGACATGCCCAGCGCCAGCAGCACCGCGCCGCCGAGCACCGCGAAACCCAGCCCGGCCAGCAACGCCAGCTTGAAGCGGTAACGCCCCGGCGATTGCCGGGCCTCGCGCTCCAGACGCTCCACCAATCCCCGATACCGTGCGACCGACGCCATCCGTGTTGCCTCCCCCTGAGGTGCGGACATCGTAGGGGGTGTGGGTGCCGCTTGAGTAGACCGCCCACGCAGCGGCGCGCCATCGTCGCGGCCAAGGTGAGGACCCGGGCCGGCGCTGGATCCCGGCGTCCGCCGGGATGACGGTGAGGGGATGAAGCGGGTAGGACCGGTGCCGGCGCGTCACGGCCGGTCCGCTACAATGCCGCCCCCTATTCCCCCGCCAGCTCCCGGGCCTGTCATCGACGACGGCTACCCTCGGGACGCGGCCACCTCCCTGGGACGAACCGGCATGAGCAACGACACCTCCTGGCATTACGAGAACTTCGAACCGACCGGCTCGGCCATCGGCTATCGCATCACCCGCAAGCTCGATGAGGTGCAGTCACCGTTCCAGAAGATCGAGATCTTCGAGAGCACCGACTGGGGCAACCTGATGCTCATCGACGGCGCGATGATGCTGACGACGAAGGACAACTTCTTCTATCACGAGATGATGTCGCACCCGGCGCTGTTCACCCATGCCGCGCCGAAGAACGTCGTCATCATCGGCGGTGGCGACTGCGGCACGCTGCGCGAGGTGCTCAAGCACCCCGGCGTCGAGAGCGCCGTGCAGTGCGACATCGACGAGCAGGTCACGCGCATGGCCGAGAAGTGGTTCCCGGAACTGTGCGACGCCAACCACGATCCGCGCGCGACGCTGATGTTCGATGACGGCATCGCCTACATGAAGAACGCCGCGCCCAACAGCCTCGACGTCGTCATCGTCGACTCGACCGACCCGGTCGGCCCGGCTGAGGGTCTGTTCAACAAGGCCTTCTTCGAAAGCTGCTTCCGCGCCCTCAAGGACGACGGCATCCTGGTGCAGCAGTCCGAGTCGCCGCTGATGCTGCTGGAGCTGATCAAGGAAATGCGCGCGGAAATGGGCAAGGCCGGTTTCACCACTTTCCAGACCTTGCCGTTCCCGCAGCCGTGCTACCCGACCGGCTGGTGGAGCTGCACGCTCGCGCGCAAGGGCAAGGGTTTCGATTTCCGCGAAGCCGACGCGCGCGCCAAGGGCTTCCAGACCCGCTACTACACCGCCGACATCCACCAGGGCGCGGCCAAGCTGCCGCCGTTCGTGGCCGCCGAACTGGGCGAGTAAGGGCGCCGCCTCGCTCTGCTGAAGGAGCCCCGCAGATTGCGGGGCTCTTTGCTTTTCCGGGCCAGACATGGCCGTGGGCCCGCAATGCATCGTTCCGTTCGCAGAACTGTCACAAACGCCCCCGCGGCCTAGAATTCGCGCCACTGCCTCGCCCTCCCCCTGCGAGACCGGCCCGTTCCCTCCCCCCGACGGTCCACGGTGCCGGCCTGGATGCCGCCCAATGAATCTGATGAAATCCCCGGCCCCGCGGGTGCGACCGGTGCCGCGGCCGTCGCGGATGCTCAAGCGCGGCGAACGGCTGCTCGAGCCCAACGTCTACGTGGCCGACCTCGGCGGACGCCCCGCCGTGATCAAGGACTACAGCCGATATCGCTGGACGCCGCTGGCGCCGTTCGCGCGGATCCTGGTGCGCCGGGAGGCGCGCGTGCTGAAACTGCTGCGCGGCTGGCGCCATGCACCGGCGCTGCTCGGCACGATCGGCGGCCTGGCGCTGGGCATGGAACTGGTGCAGGGCGAGCCGCTCGACAGCGAGACCCTGCAAGCCGCCGGTGCGCAGTTGTTCCAGCAGTTGCGCAGCGCGGTGGCCAGCCTGCATGCCGCGGGCATCACCCACAACGATTTGCACGCGTCCAACATCCTGGTCTGCGGCACCACGCCGGTGCTGATCGACTACGCCTCGGCGCTGCGCACGCCGCGCTGGTTGCGCTCGCTGCCGCTGGTGCGGCAGTTGCGTCGAAGCGACCTGGCCAACGTGTTCAAGATGCAGCAGCGCCTGACCGGCGAAGGCCCAACGAAGCAGCAGGCGGCGGCGCTGGCCGAGCCGACCTGGGTGCGGGCGCTGCGCGATGGCTGGCGGCGGTTGTACCGGGTGATCAAGCGGTAACCGCTTCGCCTGCTTCGCGGGGATTGCGGCGCGCCGATTGCCACCGCGCACGCAGTTGCAGGAACGGTCGCTCGACGGCGTAGTACAGCAGCGCACCGCCCGCGAGCGTCGCCAGTGCATAGACGGCGAAGGCCACCAGCCCGCGCCCTTGCAGCCATTGACCGAACTGCACGTCCACGGCGTGGAACACCAGCTTGTGGCTCAGGTACAGGCTGTAGGAGATCGCCGCAACCCATGCCGCACCCGGCACGCGCCAGCGTCCGATCCAGCTGCGCGCGCTCGCGCCGGCCACGACCAGGCAGGCGATCGCGGCCGACAACACCGGCCAGCCGATCGAATTGCCGGGCAGCCCGCCGCGCTCCCGGAACAGCCACAGGGCCAGCGCCATCAGCGCCAGGCCGAGCAGCGCGAACGCGTTGCCGCGCTCGCCCATGCGCGCCCACAACGCCGGGCGGAACACCGAGATCGTCGCCAGCACCACGCCGGCCAGCAGGCCATCGAGGCGATTCCAGGTCGGGTAGTAGATGTCCTCGATGTACCAGTTTCGCGGCGGGTGCATGGCGGTGTCGTGCAGCCAGATGCCGGTACGAAGCGCGATGCCGCCCAGCACCACCAGCGCGCATAGGCCGACGAACTTCGCCATCGATGGCCGCCGCGTCAGCCACCACGCCAGTGCCGGGAAGACCAGATAGAAATGCTCTTCCACGCACAACGACCAGGCATGCGAGAACGATGCCTGGGTGCCGTAGTGGACCAGCAGGTTCATCGTGAACGTGGCGAATTGCCACCATGGCGCCATGCCCTCGGCCTCATGCAGGTCGGGGAAGGTCAGGTAGATCGCCAGCACCACCGCGAACGCCGGCAGGATGCGGCAGGCGCGACGCGAGTAGAAATCGGTGAATGGCAGCCGCCCGCCGCGCGCCAGCGGCGCCAGCACCTGGCCGCCGATCAGGAAGCCGCTGAGGACGAAGAAGATGTCCACGCCCATCCAGCCGAAGCGCGACAGCCAGGCGAAATCCGGGCCGAGACCGCCGACCAGGAACGAGTGGAACAACATCACCCAGATGACGGCGATGGCACGCAGCAGGTCCAGCCCGGGAAGTCGGCTCATTCGCAATTCGTGTGTGGGTACTGCGCCGGTCCGTGGCGCGACGGGCCTGCCGAGCAGGCGAGCAGGCGAGCAGGCGAGCAGGCGAGTAGCGATATCTGCAGCGCGCGGAATCTAGAGCGCGTCGCCGTCCATCTCGCCGGTGCGGATGCGCACCGCGCGTTCCAGGTCCCAGACGAAGATCTTGCCGTCGCCGATCTTGCCGGTGCCGGCGGCCTTCATGATCGCCTCGACCACCGCCTCGACCTGGTCGTCGGTGATGGCGACCTCCAGCTTGATCTTGGGCAGGAAGTCGACCACGTATTCTGCGCCGCGGTAGAGCTCGGTGTGACCCTTCTGCCGTCCGAAGCCCTTGACCTCGGTGGCGGTGATGCCGGCCACGCCGGCCTCGGCCAGCGCCTCACGGACATCGTCGAGCTTGAACGGCTTGATCACCGCCATGACCATCTTCATCGGATCTCTCCCGGTCCGGACCGGACCCCTGCTACGCGGCAGGATAGCGAAGACTGCGCCCGCACGAGTAGCCATGCGCTACAGTGGCCCGCCCGCTCGGAATTTCCTGACAGCAGGTTGCAGCAGACGCCTACGGCGCCCTCACGGCCCCCGCCCCAAGCTGCGACTACTGCTGGAGGACTCATCACCCATGATCGACCTCAACCACATCGACGACCTCGCCCGCCGCCTCAGCACCCTGGTCCCGCCGGGACTGCGCGAGAGCCGCGAGGAGCTCCAGCAGAACTTCAAGTCGGTGCTGCAGTCCGGCCTGGCCAAGCTCGACCTGGTCACGCGCGAAGAATTCGAAGTGCAGCGCGCGGTCCTGCTGCGCACCCGCGAGAAGCTCGACGAGCTGCAGCGCACCGTTGCCGAACTCGAAGCCCAGCTCGGTGGCAGCGCCTCCCCGCGCCACTGATTCCCGCCCACTAAAGGCTTGTCCCCGATGAACCTGGCACTCGTGCACAGCCGTGCGCGATCGGGCGTTCGTGCGCCGGCGGTACGGGTCGAGGTCTACCTGGCCGGCGGCCTGCCGTCGATGTCGATCGTAGGATTGCCCGAAGCGGCGGTACGCGAAGCCAAGGACCGGGTTCGTGCGGCGATCCAGTGCGCACAGTTCGAGTTTCCGGCCCGGCGCATCACCGTCAACCTTGCACCGGCCGACCTGCCGAAGGAAGGCGGTCGGTTCGATCTCGCCATCGCCCTGGGGATCCTCGCCGCCAGCGGGCAGATCCCGCTCGAGGCGCTCAACGACCATGAGTTCGTCGGCGAACTCGGCCTGACCGGCGAGCTACGCGCGATCGACGGCGTGCTGCCGGCGGCACTGGCCACCGCGCAGGCCGGGCGGCGGCTGATCGTCCCCGCCGGCAATGGTGCCGAGGCCGCGCTCGCCAGACAGGTGGAAGTGCGTACCGCGCGCACGCTGCTGGAAGTGTGCGCGCAGCTCACCGGCCGCAAGTCGCTGCCGCTGGCCGTAGCCGTGCCGGGCATGCGCGGACAGCAACCGGACCTGGCCGATGTACGCGGGCAGGTCCATGCCCGCCGGGCGCTGGAGATTGCCGCCGCTGGCGGCCACCACATGTTGCTGATCGGCCCACCCGGTTGCGGAAAGACGCTGCTCGCTTCGCGCCTGCCCGGCCTGTTGCCGGAGGCATCCGAAGCCGAAGCGCTGGAAGCGGCGGCGATCGCCTCGGTCAGCGGTCGCGGACTCGACCCGGCACGCTGGCGCGAACGTCCGTTCCGCGCACCCCACCACACCGCCAGCGCGGTCGCGCTGATCGGCGGCGGCGCTCAGCCGCGCCCGGGCGAAGTCTCCATGGCCCATCACGGCGTGCTGTTCCTGGACGAACTGCCCGAGTGGGAACGGCGCGCGCTGGAAGTGCTGCGCGAGCCGCTCGAATCGGGCGTGGTCACCGTGTCGCGCGCGGCGCGAAGCGCGGAATTCCCGGCGCGGTTCCAGCTGGTCGCGGCGATGAACCCTTGCCCTTGCGGCTGGGCTGGCGATGCCTGCGGCCGTTGCCGCTGCAGCAGCGAGGCGATTGCGCGCTATCGCGGCCGCATCTCCGGTCCGCTGCTCGATCGCATCGACCTGCATGTGGAAGTGGCGCGGCTGCCGCCGTCGGAATTGCGGCCCGATGCGCCGCTGGCGGAAGACACGGCCTCAGTACGCACGCGAGTAGTGGCTGCGCGTGAACGACAACTCACGCGGTGCGCAAAACCCAATGCGCAGCTGGGCCAGGCAGAGACTGCGTCGACGTGTTGCCTGTCGGCGGGCGACCACGCCTTGCTCGAACGTGCCGTCGATTCGCTGCAGCTGTCGGCGCGGTCGCTGCACCGGATCCTGCGGGTGGCGCGGACGATCGCCGACCTGGCCGGCGAAGCGTCGATCGGGACCGCGCACCTGACAGAAGCCATCGGGTTGCGGCGTGCGGCGCGTGGATTGGACGCGCAAGGGCCCTGAAGGCCACCGTAGGAGCGAGCTTGCTCGCGACCACCGGCAGGCTGGCTGCACGCATCACGCGAACGCCGGCGTGATCAAGGCCAGCCCCATGACGCAGATTTGGTTCAGCGTTGTGAAGCCGGTTCCTCGCGTACCCAGACCCGCTCGGCCGGGTCGAGCTCTGCGGTCTCCATGATCTGCCCGCGCCAGCCGAAGCCGCAGATCGCCAGCGCCCCCTGGTGGATCGGGTCGAGGCCGAAGGCCTGCTCCAGCTCGACCTCGTTGATCGCACCGGTGATGAAGGCGCCCAGCCCGGCCTCGGTCGCGGCCAGGTAGAGGGTCTGCGAGAGGTGGCCGCCTTCCAGCGCGACCACACGGTAACCCTTGGCGTGGTGGCGGTACTTCCAGAAGGTGCGGTCGAAGCGCGGCGACAGCAGCACGACCACATGGGCATCGGCGAACCAGTGCTGCTGGGCAACCATGTCCATGACGAACTCGCGCAGCGGCTTGTCCGGCCCGGCCAGCGGTTCGAGCGCGTGCTCCTGCGCCTGGTAGTGGTACAGCCCCGGCTCCACGCCCTCGACGTGCTGGACGATCAGGTAGCACTCCATCGGGTGCAGGCCACCGCCGGAGGGGACGTTCTTTTTCAGGAATGTCAGGTCGTCGCTGATCCGTACCTCGGCCTGGGCGGCGAACACCCGCTGCAGCAACTGGGCGAACAGGTCGTAGGGGACCTTGCGGGCCGGGTCGAAGTTGCGGCAGGTGGCGCGGCGGGCGAGGAGGTCGTCGAAGGCGGTGGGGGCGACGCGCGGAAGCGGCAACCGTGCGCTGCCCTCCCGCGCGTCGATGGATGGCGGCGCCCCGAGCACGCTGCGCATCCCAACTGCCGTCCCGGTGCCGCTGTCCTCCATGTTCTTGACCGCATCGACACCGGTCCAACGACTGAAGGCGTGCAGCGTCGCCGCCAGCGGGTGCCAGTAGACGTCCCTTAGTCGTTCGTCGCGCTGGCGCATCCCGGCGTGGCGCTTGCCGCTCCCGATCAACAACCCTTTACGCAGCAGCTGCCTGATGGCGTCGTGGTCGGCATCGATGGCTTTCGAATCCACCCATTGCACGGGACTCAGTCCGCCCAGCAACTCGCGTTCGGCCTCGTCGACTTCCACCTCGTCGCCCAGGTGTGCCGCCAATGCAAGCCAGCGCCGCTCCCGCAACAATCCATCTCCGCCGCTCATGAGCACGCCAAGGTCAAAGCTGACCTCCTCACGTGGTTCAAGCAGGAGCACCGTGCAACGCCTAACTTTCATGAGTCCCCGGAACCAGAACAGTCCGGCCACAGGTTAACCCGATTGCGCGCAGCGAACGCTGGGACCTGGCGCCACAGGCGTACCGCAGCCGCCCGATGGCCGACAGCTGCCATTGCCAGCACCTTGCCAAACCCTTCGGCATCGATAGAGCGAAACCGGACGAGTCCTTGTGACAGACAGCACAGAAGGTTAGATTCGTGACCTGTCCGGCCCGCAACGGGCCGCCATAGGGGAATGGGGAATGGCCGGCAAGAAGACTGCTCCACTGGATGCGAAGTCTGCGGACAAGCTGTTGGACCTTCTAAGCAGCAACAACGACTTTCGCCGATCCTTCAAGAAGGATCCGCTGCTTGCGATGCAAAATGCAAAGATCGTAGTCGGCGGGGACCCGGCACTGATGGCCTCCGTGGCCGCGTGCTGCCAGCTGGCTCGCATCGCCCCCAAGGCCGACGTCATCAAGGCTCGTGTGCAACTCAGGGAAATGCTGCTTTCAGGACTCTCGCAGCAACCGATTCAGTTGGATGCCACCAACAAGGCTTCCCTGCGCACTCGCAAGTAATCGGGCAACGTCGACGGATTCCATCGGCGGTCG
This sequence comes from Lysobacter sp. Soil_N_23, assembly GCF_057656135.1. Lineage (NCBI taxonomy): Bacteria > Pseudomonadati > Pseudomonadota > Gammaproteobacteria > Lysobacterales > Lysobacteraceae > Lysobacter > Lysobacter sp. Soil_N_23. The sequence continues at coordinate 39,423 of NZ_JBDGKY010000022.1, read as the reverse complement.
AATGCCGCCAGGTCCCTGGTGGCATCTTCCTTGTGGCCGAGTTGCATCTGCAGTTCGGCTGCCCGCAGTTGCGACAAGTTGGTGTCCACGACATTGAGCGGCTGTTGACACCAGCCGCAGCCAAGCTCGATGTATGCCCGGCCCCGATGCTCGGAAAGCCATCGGGCCTGCGCGAGGGCCTGCCCGGTCTTTCCTGTCTGAGCATAGGCCTCAAGAAGCGCTACCCGAACCTGAAACCGCTCATCCCCATCGATGGCGCTTTCCAGGTTCGAGACCGCTTCGGCGGGCTTGCCCGACAACCGAAGGTCGTTGGCGACGAGCACGACCATCATGTCGCGCAAGGATGGCACGCCGAGCAATGCCTTTTGAGGCTCCAGCCGTCTCGCCACTTCGCGTCCGAGTTCGACATCCCCCATTCGCTGCGCCAGAACGCCGGCGGAAGCTGCCAGGTACGCATCATCAAGGGCACCGGTGGCATTTTCCGGCGAATCCACCGCCACCAGGGCCTTGCGCGCAGTGTCGCGAAGTCTGCGCAGGGCGGCATCATGGCTACCTTGTACCCACTCGGTGACGGCGATGGGGAATGCCGCTGCCCTTGCCCGGAACGAACCCGGCTCGACCGCCTTGATGACCGATTCGGCCTCCTGGCGCGCCTGTCTCCATTGGCCACGATCCAGATAGACCGCAGCGTGGTTGAAGTCATCGTTCTTCACGCCCGAAGGTGCCTTGGCGAACAATGCCTCTGCCGCGTCAAACCCTCCCTGGGCCGCATTCGCGCTGGCGCCGCGGAGGAGCGCCGATGCAACGCCATCGCCCGAGGCATCGGCGAATGCAGACTTGGCCTCGTCGTAGTTCTCCAGCGCGAGCTGGAACTTACCCACCAGATCGGTGGCAAGCGGCGAGAACTCGTACTGGGCAGCCGACGCCCTTCTTGCAAAAACCAGCCCTTCTTCAAAGCGATTGCGGGCGAACAGTTCGTACCCCACGTTCGCAGCAGCCGGAAAGAAATCCGGATACATGGCCGACAGTTCGCGCCAACGATCCAACGCCTGCAACGGTGCATCGACCTGGGCCAGCCAAGCATCCAGATACATTGCATCGCGCGGCGGCAGGTGTTCGCGCAGCTTCGCGGCCTCGCGAAGATTCTCGACGCCGCCAGGCAGATCGTCCAGGGCGTTGTGAGCGCGCAGCAGTCCGATATAGGCCAGTGCAAATGACCCATCGAGCTTCACGGCATTGGAATAGAACCCTTTTGCATCTGCGTACTGTCCGCGCCCATAAGCCTTCTGCCCCAAAGCATAGGCGCGCAGGGCATCGAGGTTGCCAGTGGTGGCCTCCGGCAGCTTGATGGAGTCCTTGTCGATCGAGGCAATCGCCTCCCCGAGCTTGCCGCGCAATGTCCTGGTGACTTCGTCGATTGAGTCGAGCGCCGATTCGGCTCCCTTCCCGTCGACCGACTCGGCGTAGACGGTGGCCTGGGTGTGAGGGTCGATTACTTCTACGCTGACGCGCAGCTTGCCGCCCACTTCCGCAACTGTCGGAAGGATCACGGCGCGAGCCCCATCGCGCATCGCGATCTCTGATGCAACGGCTCGGTCCAGTGGCGTCCCAGGTTGAAGCCTCATGCGCCCGAGCGTGTTCCGTGTCTTCATGTCACTGAGTACATTGACGTAGCGCGACTGCTCCAGGCTGATCCGGAACGCCTGGGCCAGCGAGTCGTCCAGCACCGTCTGCCCGGTCAGGTTCCGCAGGTCCGCCACCACCACCCAGTCGCGCTGGTTGAACGCGATCGCCGGCGCCGGGCGGGTCATGAACCAGACGCCGACACCAAACAGCACCAGCACCGCCGCTTCGGCCACCAGCGACGCCGGCCGGCGCCACAGCGGGATGTCGCGCCAGGCCTTGGGCGTGTTCGGCGGTGCGCGCAGCGGGGCGATACCGGGCTCGCCGACTTCGTAGACCTGCTGGCTCTCGGGCATGCCCTTGAAGCGCCAGCGGCCATGCGATTTCCACAACAACTGCTGGCCGCGTTCGCCCAGTTCGCGCGCGGCGCGGTGGGCCAGCGGTTCGGCCACCGACGACAGCAGGATCTGCCCGGGCCGCGCCATCGACATCAGGCGCGCGGCGGTCGGCTTGGCCAGGCCTTCCACTTCCAGCGGCTTGGCGCCGGCGAGGACGGCTTCGTCGGTGTTGCGCCAGGTCAGCACTTCGCCCACGTGCAGGCCGGCACGCGCCTTGAGCTCCATGCCGAGCGAGGCACTCATCACTTCCAGGGTGCGCACGTAGTCGAGGGCGAAGCCGAGGCCGTCGATCGGTCGCTCGAACATCAGCAGCAGGCCATCGGAGCGGTCGATCAATCGCCCGCGCCAGCGCTGCTGGAGGTCCAGCACGAGGCGGTCGTGGTCGCGGAACAGCGTCGCCGTTGCGACGTCGCCGATGCTCTCGACCAGGGCGGTCGAGTCGCACAGGTCGGTCAGCAACAACGTCCGCAGTTGCGGCGAGTCGATCGACGGGCGATGGGTCATCTCATTCATCGATGGTGCTCACCTCTTCGGCCTAGGCCGAGGTCAGTTCCGCATCGTGATCCTGCCACTGCACGCAATTGCCACCCATGCGCTTGGCCCGGTACAGGCCTTCGTCGGCACGGGCGTACCAGTCGTTCCAGTCCTTGGCCGGGTCGACCAGGCAGGCGCCGACGCTGAGCGGACACATCAAGGGGGCACCGTGCACCATCTGCATCAGGCCCTGGGCGGTGGAGACGACGAAGTCGGCGAAGCGCATCACCTCTTCGCGGTTCTCGGCCACCATCAGCAGGCAGAACTCGTCGCCACCGAGGCGGCAGGCGAGGTCGTCGGGGCCGGCGACCGAACGCAGGATGTTGGCCACGCCCTGCAGCACGCGGTCGCCGATCAAATGGCCGTGCTCGTCGTTGACCTGCTTGAAGCGGTCGCAGTCGATCAGCAACAGGCCCATCGCGTGCGGCATGCCGAGCTTGCGGAATTCCTGCAGGTGCAGGGTCAGGCCGCGGCGGTTGTAGAGGCTGGTCAGCTCGTCGGTGCGGACCAGCTCTTCGGTCTGGTTGAGCTGGTGCGTGGCGGCGTAGAGGCTGTCGAGTGCGGACTCGAGCTCCTCGTTGCGGCGGCGCAGGCGGCGGATCAGGCTCTGTTCGTTGAGCACGACGCGCAGGATCGCGCGGCGCAGGAAGTACGACACCAGGCCCGGGTCGCAATCGACCAGGCGCTGGAATTCCTCGTGGCGCAGTTCGATCAGCAGGCCGTCGCTGGCGGCGACGGCATCGGCGCTGCGGACGTGGTCGCCGATCAGCAGGCCCAGTTCGCCGAAGAATTCGCACGGACCCAGGCGCTTGCCGACGAGGTCCTCGCCGAAGTCGAGGTCGATGACACCGCGTGCGATCACGAACATGGTCGTGCCCAGTTCGCCGCGGCGGAACAGCACCTGCCCTTCCTGGATGCGGCGCGAGCGGCCGATCTCGGCAAACAGTTCGTATTCCGAATCGGTGAGCACCGCCGTCGCCACATCCGCCGACGCCGTGCTGGGTGTGCCTGCGATGATGGTTTCGCGGCTGTATACCATCGCCGCGTTTTCGCGATTCATCCCAGGACCCCGGTCCGTGGTGAGGCTGGAGAATAGCACCTGAACACGGTGAATAACGGTGAAAACAGGGCGTGGAGGACGTGTCGTCTGGGCGGTTTCGGGCTGCAGCGGCGGCTCTCGTCGGGCGCCATTCCGGCGCACGCCGGGATCCGGGAACGAGGCGTCTGAACGGTGGGGACGGGGCGTCCAGTGTGCCAAATGCGGGGTTTTCGGGGGCTGCGGGGGTGTGGGCCTGGATCCCGGCGTTCGCCGGGATGACGGAGTCGCGCGTACCGCCCCGGGATTTTGGGCCGGGGCGGTAGCGGTAACCGAGACTTTTTCTCAGGCGGCCGCGGCGCGCTTTTCGTGGAACTGCTCTTCCTCGGTCGAGCCCTTCAGCGCCACGGTCGAGGACTTGCCGCCCTGGATGGTCTGGGTGACCGCGTCGAAGTAACCAGTGCCGACTTCGCGCTGATGCTTGACCGCGGTGAAGCCCTTTTCTGCGGCGGCGAACTCGGCTTCCTGCAACTCGACGAACGCGCTCATCTGCCGGCGCGCGTAACCGTGGGCGAGGTTGAACATGCCGTAATTGAGGCTGTGGAAACCGGCCAGGGTGATGAACTGGAACTTGTAGCCGTAGCTGGCGATTTCCTTCTGGAACTTGGCGATGGTGGCGTCGTCGAGGTTCTTCTTCCAGTTGAAGCTCGGCGAGCAGTTGTAGGCCAACAGCTTGCCCGGGAACCTGGCGTGGATCGCTTCGGCAAACTTGCGCGCGAATTCGAGATCTGGCTTGCCGGTCTCGCACCACACCAGGTCGGCATACGGCGCGTAGGCGAGGCCGCGGCTGATCGCCTGGTCGAGGCCGTTGCGGGTCTTGAAGAAGCCTTCGACGGTGCGCTCGCCGGTGATGAACGGCGCGTCGTTCGGATCGATGTCGGAGGTGATGAGGTCGGCGGCCTCGGCGTCGGTGCGGGCCACGATCAGCGTCGGCACGCCCATCACGTCGGCGGCCAGGCGCGCTGCGACCAGCTTCTCCACCGCTTCGCGCGTCGGCACCAGCACCTTGCCGCCCATGTGGCCGCACTTCTTGACGCTGGCGAGCTGGTCTTCGAAGTGCACGCCGGAGGCACCGGCCTCGATCATGCCCTTCATCAACTCGAAGGCATTGAGCACGCCGCCGAAGCCGGCTTCGGCGTCGGCCACGATCGGCTGCAGGAAGTCGATGTCGCCGCTGCCTTCGGCGCACTGGATCTGGTCGGCGCGCAGCAGGGTGTTGTTGATGCGGCGCACGACCTGCGGCACCGAGTTGGCCGGGTACAGTGACTGGTCGGGGTACATCTCGCCGGCGATGTTGGCATCGGCGGCGACCTGCCAGCCCGAGAGGTAGATCGCCTTGAGGCCGGCCTTGACCTGCTGCATCGCCTGGTTGCCGGTCAGCGCGCCGAGCGCGTTGACGAAGGGTTCGCTGTGCAGCGAGGCCCACAGCTTGTTGGCGCCGAGCTTGGCGATGGTGTGCTCGACCGGCACGGTGCCGCGCAGGCGCACGACATCCTGGGCGCAGTACGGGCGGTCGATGCCGGCCCAGCGCGGATTGGTGGCCCAGTCGTGGCGGAGTTGTTCGGCGGTGTGCAGTGCGGTGGTCATGGCGGTTCCTTCTGTAGTTGTTCTTGTAGGAGCGAGCTTGCTCGCGATGCTTGGTAGCTGGCGGGTTCGCGAGCAAGCTCGCTCCTACGGGCCGTGGGTCAGTCGAGTCGTGCGTAGGCAGGCAAGGTCAGGAAGTCCTCCAGCACGTCGGCGTGGGTGAGGCGGTCGAGCACGCCGATCGCTTCGTTGATGCGGCTGGCGCCTGGCAGGCGCGCGCGATCACCCAGGCGGCCGGGCAGGTTGAGGAAGGCGCGTTCGAGCAGGGCGAAGTCGACCGGGGTGCCGTCGTCCAGGTGCAAGCCGTCGCTGTGCAGCCACTGCCACAGCTGGGTGCGGGCGATCTCGGCGGTCGCCGCGTCCTCCATCAACCAGTGGATCGGCACGCAGCCGTTGCCGTCGAGCCAGGCGGCGAGATACCGCACGCAGACTTCGACGTTGCCCTCGAAACCGGCGCGGCTGATCGTGCCCAGCGACGGCTTGATCAGGTCGTCGCGGGTGGCCCAGACGTCTTCGCGCAGCACGTGGCGCTGGTTCGGCGTGGGCATGCGTTCGTCGAATATTTCGCGCGCCAGCGGGATCAGCGCCGGATGCGCGACCCAGGTGCCGTCGTGGCCGGCGGTGACTTCGCGCAGTTTGTCGGCGCGGACCTTGGCCATTGCGATCTCATTGGCGGCCTCGTCGCCGCTGATCGGGATCTGCGCGGCCATGCCGCCCATCGCGTGCGCGCCGCGCTTGTGGCAGGTCTGGATCAGCAGTTCCGAGTAGGCCTTGAGGAACGGCTGGGTCATCGTGACCTGGGCGCGCTCGGGCAGCACTTTGTCGCGGTGCCTGCGGAAGGTCTTGATGTACGAAAACACGTAGTCCCAGCGGCCGCAGTTGAGGCCGGTGATGCGCGTGCGCAGCGCATGCAGGATCTCGTCCATCTCGAACACCGCCGGCAGTGTCTCGATCAGCACGGTGACCTTGATCTGGCCCGGCGCCAGACGCAGTTCGTGTTCGATGTGCCCGAGCACGTCGTTCCACAGCTGCGCCTCTTCCATCGACTGCAGCTTGGGCAGGTAGAAGTAGGGTCCGCGATCCTTCGCGGCGAGCACGTCCGAGTTGTGGAAAGCGAACAGGCCCAGGTCGAACAGGCTGGCCGACATCGGCTGGCCGTCGATGCGGACGTGCTTCTCGTCGAGGTGCCAGCCGCGCGGACGAACCATCAGCACGGCCTGCTCCTCGAACGGGCGCAGGGTGTAGTGCTTGCCGGTGGTGCCGTCGGCGCCCACGGCGGTGAACTCGAGGGTGCCGGCGACGGCGCCGATCAGGGCGCGCTGGCCGGCGATGAGGTTGTCCCAGGTCGGCGAGGTGCTGTCCTCGAAGTCGGCCATGTAGACCTTCGCGCCGGAGTTGAGCGCGTTGATGACCATCTTCGGATCGACCGGGCCGGTGATCTCGACGCGGCGGTCGAGCAGGGCCTGCGGCAGCGGCGCGACCTTCCAGCTGCCGCTGCGGATGAAGGTAGTGTCGGCGCGGAAGTCGGGCAGGCCGCCGACGTCGAAGTGCGACTGGCGCGCGGCGCGAGCATCGAGGCGCGACTGGCGGGCCGCTTCGAAACGGCGGTGGAGCCCGGCGAGGAACGCGAGCGCGGCAGGGGTCAGTACCCGGTCCTGGCCCTCGGCCTGGGCCAGGACTTCAATATTGCCTTCGATACCCTCATGGGTTTCGCCGTCTTGCCGCTTGGCCATCACTGCCGACATCGCCTGTAACTCCGTGGTCACCTTGGAAGGTCACCATGCGGCGGCGTGTGTTATTTGACAATCAAGATTTTTCAATGCTAATCATTATTTTCCTTAATATGCATTGAAACCATGGCCACCCAGCCGCCTTCCAGCCCGCGGTTCGCCTACAAGGGGGACCGGCTCAAGCCCCTCCGTGCGTTCTGCCAGACCGCCCGCCTGGGTTCGGTTTCCAGGGCGGCCGAGGCGCTTTACCTCAGCCAGCCCGCGGTCACGCTGCAGTTGCAGGCGCTGGAGCGGGAACTGGGGGTGCGGCTGCTCGAGCGCAGCGGTCGGCGGATCACCCTGACCCGCGAGGGCCAGGAGCTCTACGAGCTGGCCAGACCGCTGGTGGAGGGCCTGGACGCGCTGGATTCGGTGTTCCGGGAGAAGATCCGCGGCCTCGATGCCGGCGAGCTGAATGTCGCGGCGGGCAGCTCGACCATTCTTTATCTGCTGCCGCGGATCGTCGAAGCCTTCCGCGCCGCCCATCCGGAGGTGCGGCTGACCCTGCACAACGTCACCGGCGCCGGCGGTCTCGACCTGTTGCGGTCGGACGGGGTCGATCTGGCCGTAGGCTCGATGCTCGACGTGCCGGCCGACCTCAGCTACGAGCCGGTGTACCGGTTCGAGCCGATGCTGATCACGCCGCGCGACCATCCATTGGCGCTCAAGGAAGACCTGCACCTGCAGGACCTGTCGCCTTATGGCCTGATCCTGCCGCCGCAGCGGCTGACCACTTACCGCCTGATCGACCTGGTGTTCCAGCAGAACCGGGTGCCGTATACGGTGGCGCTGGAGGTGGGCGGCTGGGAGGTCATCAAGCAGTACGTGGCGATGGGGCTGGGGATCAGCATCGTCACGGCGATCTGCCTGACCGAGGCCGACCGCGAGCGGCTGTCGGCGCGGTCGCTGGCGGAGTACTTCCCGTCGCGGACGTACGGGGTGGTGGTCCGCAAAGGTAAATATTTATCACCACAGGCTCGGGCATTTACAGAATTAATAAAGCCAGCGCTGTTCGAGCGCGGGGACTACTACTCGACCGGGCAGTCGGAGCGCTGATAGCTCCCTCCCTGCTCGCAGGGGAGGGTTGGGGAGGGGTTGCGCTTTTCTCGGGCGCGCGGCGCAGACCTCGACCTTCGGCCTCGACCCCCTCCCGGCCTCCCCCTGCGAGCAGGGGGAGGAACAATCGATCACGCGTCGTGGTTCTTGCCCTTCGACACGCCGCGGTACCAGTTGCGGATGCGGTTGAAGTCGCTGTCGAAGTCCTCACCCAGGTCGAACGGCGGACCGATGCCGATCACCTTCTGGCCGTAGTGGAAGTACGCCGGCACCACCGGCACCGCGGCGGCCTTGGCGATGCGCCAGAAGCCGGGCTTCCAGCGTTCGACGGCCCGGCGCGTGCCTTCCGGCGCCAGCGCGTACCAGAGCTTGTCGGCGTCGCGGATCATCCGCGCCGCCTGCTCGACCACGCCATGGGCCGCCTTGCGGTCGACCGGGATCACGCCGAGGTGGCGCATCAGCGCGCCCATCACCGGCAGCTTGAACAACGAATCCTTGCCCAGCACCTTCAGGTCCAGGCCCATCGCCATCTTTGCGGCGAAGCCCCAGATGCCATCCCAGTTGGACGAATGCGGCGCGCCGATCAGGACCAGGCGCGGGATGTCGGGGAAGGCACCGACCATGCGCCAGCCGCCGGCGCGGAGGATGGCGCGGCCGAGCCAACGCGTGAAGGCATTGGGTTTGACCCGCGGCGCACTCGGCGGCAGCGGCAAGACGCGCTGGTCAGGGTCGCGCTGGTCAGAGCCGCGCTGGTCAAAGACCCGGTGGTCGTCAGTGTCGGCCATTGGCCCCTCGTGGCTCGTGCGCTTTCATCGTGCTGTGCGGCCTTTCAGTCCCGGGCGTCAATCCCAGTCCCGGACCACGCGACCGCGCTTGATCGTACCGCGTTCGCGCTTGCCGCTCAGCCGCCGCTCCTTGGACGCACGGGTCGGCCGCGTCGCCACACGCGGAGTCGGTGCGACCAGTCCGGTGGCGATGAAGGCCGCCAGGCGTTCGCGTGCATCCTCGCGGTTACGGTCCTGGGTGCGGAAACGCTGGGCGCTGATCACCAGCACGCCCTCGTCGGTGATGCGACGGTCGCGCTTGGCCAGCAGCCGCGCCCGCACCGGCTCGGGCAGTGACGGCGATCCGGCCAGGTCGAAGCGCAACTCGACCGCGGTGGCGACCTTGTTGACATTCTGCCCGCCCGGACCGGACGAGCGCACGAAACGCTCGACCAGCTCGTCGTCGGGGATGGCCAGGTTGTCGCTGATCTCGAGCATGGCGCAACTTTAGCAATCAGGCCGTGGGCAAGCGCGGATCTGATGTCAGCGCCAGCACCGACTTGCCGAACAACGCCAGCGCCTTCGTGAACTCTGCGTCGGTTGGTGCGACCACCTCGATGCGCCGCCCATCGAGCGGATGCACGAACGCCAGCCGGCGCGCGTGCAGCAGCATGCGATGGATGCCGAGCATGCGGAACTGGCGGTTGTGGCGGCCGTCGCCGTGGCTGGTGTCGCCGATCATGTGGTGCGAGAGGTGCTTGAGGTGACGACGGATCTGGCGGAAGCGTCCGGTTTCCGGTTGCGCGCGCAGCAATGCATAGCGCGACGTCGGGAAATTGGCCGACGGTAGTTCCAGCTCGGTTGTCGCCAGGCGTGTGAAGCGTGTGATGGCCGGCTTCTTGAGCGGCTTGCCCGGACCGCCATCGAGCGGATAGTCGACGACGAAGCTCTCTTCCGGCCAACCGCGGCAGATCGCCCAGTAGTCCTTCTCGACCTCGCGCGACATCAGCACCTTGCCCAGCGCCGAAGCGCTGTCGCGATCGAAAGCGAGCAGCAGGCAGCCGCTGGTGGCGCGATCGAGGCGATGCACCAGGAAGATCGGCTTGCCGAACTGCTCGCGCAGGCGGTCGGCAGCGAAGTCGGTTTCGCCGCGCGCCAGGGCGCTGTCGTGGACCATCAGGCCGGCAGGCTTGTTGACCACGGCCAGCTGCTCGTCAACGTACAGGACATCGAGGGCTTCTGGCTCCCTCCCCTCCGAATGGAGGGGAGGGCTGGGGAGGGGTGAAGCAGTCACTGATCACGTCTCTCGTTCAATATCCGCAGAATCTGCTCCAGCACGGAGTCGGTCCGCAGCAGCACATCGTCATTCCAGAAGCGCAGAACCCGGTAGCCGTTCGTCTCCATCCGCCGAGTGCGCATCGCGTCGTACTCGACCGCTTCCAGATGCTGCCCACCATCAAGGTCGATGACCAGCTTTGCCTCGACGCAGGCGAAGTCGGCGATGAAACCGGCAATCGGGTATTGCCGTCGGAACTTCGCGCCCGCGAGCTGGCGTTGCTTCAGGTGACGCCACAGCAGGCGCTCTGCGTCCGTCGCGGTGTTTCTGAGGCTGCGTGCCTTCTTCCATATCGCTTCCATGCGATCTCCTTTGTTGGGGCGTTCGTTCGGGGCTTCCGTTCGGGGCCTCCGTTGCCTACTTCACCCCCTCCCGGCCTCCCCCTGCATTCGCAGGGGGAGGGGTCAACGTCGGCGCGGCCAGGCGGCCAGCAATGCCCATATGCCGCCGAGGCCTGCAATCCACGCTGCCGCCGGGATCGACCACAGACGCGGGCCGCCGGCTTCCAGGCCGTACAGCACCGTGGCGCAGATCAGCAGGCCGACACCGAGCACGGCCGCGACCGTTCGACGCTGGGCCGAGCGGATCGAACGGTTGAGCTCGGCCAGGTCGCGCGAATGCAGGTGCAGTTCGTGCTTGCCTTCGACCTGCTGGGTCAGCCAGGCGTGCAGCAGGCGCGGCATTTCCGGTGCGTGCGTGACCAGCTCGGGCAGGCGCTTGCGGAACTCGCTGGCCAGGCGCTGCGGGCTGTAGCGCTCGACCAGGATCTTGGTCAGCACCGGCCGCGCCACCGCCCAGATATCCAGCTTGGGATCGAGCAGGCGACCAACGCCTTCGATGTTGAGCAAGGTCTTCTGCAACAGGATCAGCTGCGGCTGCAGCGTCAGCTCGTAGCGCTGCGCGGTGCGGAACAGCTTGAGCAGCACTTCGGCGAGCGAGATCTCGCTCAGCGGGCGGGTGAAGTACGGCTCGCACACCGCGCGCGCGGCCGCTTCGAGCTCGTCGATGCGGATGTGCGACGGCATCCAGCCGGCGCGCACGTGCAGTTCGGCGATGCGGCGGTAGTCGCGGTTGAAGATCGCCATGAAGTTCTCGGCGAGGTAGTACTGATCCTCGTCCGAGAGCTGGCCCATGATGCCGAAATCGAGCGCGATGAAACGCGGGTTGTTGCGTCGCGCCGGATCGCTGTCGACCCAGATGTTGCCGGCGTGGGCGTCGGCATGGAAGAAGTTGTCGCGGAAGACCTGCGTGTAGAACACCCGCACGCCCTTGGCGGCGAGGGCGTGGCGGTCGATGCCGGCCGCGTCGAGCGCTTCGATGTCGTCGGACGGGATGCCGCGCACGCGTTCCAGAGTCAGCGCACGCTCGGCGGTGTGCGACCAGATCACCTCGGGCACGTACAGGTCGTCGCTGTCGGCCCAGAACCGGCGCAGCACGCTGGCATTGGCGCCTTCGCGCTGCAGGTCGAGTTCGGCGGCCAGCGTGTTCTCGATCTCTTCCACGATCGCGCGCGGGCGGATCTTGTCGGCGCTGGGATGGGTGCGATCGACGATCCCGGCCACGGCCTTGAGCAGGGCGATGTCGCCGCTGATCTGCTTTTCGATGTTCGGCCGCAACACCTTGACCACGACTTCGCGCGATACGCCGTTGGCATCCGGCGGCAAGGTCGCCGCGTGTACCTGGGCGATCGAAGCCGAGGCCAGCGGGCAGGTGTCGAACTGGGCGAAGGCTTCGCTGACCGGACGCTCCAGTGCGCGCTCGACGATCAGACGCGCGGCCTCGCCATCGAACGGCGCAACGCGGTCCTGCAGCAAGGCCAGCTCCTGGGCGACATCCGGCGGCACCAGGTCGCGGCGCGTCGACAGGATCTGGCCGAACTTGACGAAGATCGGTCCCAGTTCCTGCAGCGCCAGGCGCAGGCGCGCACCACGCGGCTGCGCGGCGATCTCGGCGGAGGCGCGCGGCACGAACGGCCGCGCCAGCTTGAGCCAGGGTTCGACCGGGGTGTCGTCGAGCAGATCGTCGAGGCGGTAGCGCAACAGCACGCGGCCGATGCGCCATGCACGGAACACAGGCTTCATGCACCGCCCCCGGTACGCACGCGCAAGCGACCCACGCGCGCGGCCAGGCGTTCTACATCGTCACGCAGGGTGTCGACGTCGTCGTGGAAGGCGTTGAGCTCCTCGCGCGGGATCACGTCGCGCGATTCCTCGGTCACGTACTCGGCGGCGTTGCCGGCGAAGGCGCCGGCGGCGCCGCGGGCGTGGCGCAGGCCGGCGGCGAACGAGCTGGCGATCTGCACGCCGAGGACCTCACCGAACACGCGCACGAACGGTTGTTGCCAGTCCGGATCGAAACGTTCGGCCAGGCGCTGCAACCGGCGCGCCAGTTCCGCATCGCCCTCGATGCGCAGCTTGCCCACCGGCGGCGCGTCGTCGTTGCGCAGGAACGGCAGCTGCGACAGCAGTCCGCCCAGGGTGCTGCGGACCGAGAGGTCAGGCTCGCCCTCGCCTTCGATCGGCCCCACCTCGAGCCGTTCGCCGGCCACCCGCACCTGCAGCGCCAGCGGCGGCGAAGCCACGCGCAGGGCGACACGGCGCCCGTCGAGCGTGCGCAGGCCGCCGCGGATATCCGGGTCCAGTGCCAGCGCGCGATTGAGCGCAGCCTCCAGGGCACGGCCGGCGATGGGCTTGAGCGCGGCCAGCGCCGAGGGACCCGACTGGGAGGGGGATGAGTCTGTCATCCCGTCATTGTAGCCCTGCCCCTGCTGTCGCCAGCGCCGCCTCCAGCCGGGTGAGTCCCTCGTCAATGCTCACGCGCGGCACGTAGCCGAAGTCGCGTTTGGCCGGCGCCATGTCGTACCAGTGCGTCGTGCTCAGCTGTTCGGCGAGGAAGCGCGTCATCGGCGGTTCGCCCTTGAGCGGCAGCGCATGCCACAGACCTTCGCACAGCACACCCGCGACATAGGCAGCGCGGAACGGAATGGTCCTGGTCACCAGCGGCGCACCGGCAGCCTGCAGCAGGCCGTTGACGATCTCGCGCACGGTCCTGGGTTCGCCGTTGCTGATGAAGTAGGGCCGCCCGGCGCAGGCCGCGCCCGGGGCGAGATGGTCGAAGGCATCGAGATGCGCCTGCGCGGCGTTGTCGACATACGTGGTGTCGATGCGGTTCTCGCCGTCGCCGACGAAACGCAGGCGACCGGCTTTGGCGCGTTCGACCAGCCGCGGCAGCAACTGGTTGTCGCCCACGCCCCAGATCAGGCGTGGACGCAGGGCGATGGTGGCCAGCGAGGTGTCGTTGGCGGCGATCACGGCACGTTCGGCGATCTGTTTGGTCGCGGCGTAGGGTGCCTTGAGGTGATCACCGTAGGGCACGCTCTCGGCGGTGCCGCCCTCGACCGGATGGGTGGCGCGATGGGTGACGCTCGGCGTGGAGGTGTAGACCAGCCGGCCGATGCCGTGCGCTCGGCAGGCGGCAATGACGTTGTCGGTGCCCACGACATTGGCCAGGTGGTAACTCTCGTAACTGCCCCAGGCGCCGGCCTTGGCAGCGTTATGGAACACCGCGTCGCAGCCGCGCGCGGCAGCGACGATCGCATCGCGCTGGGCGAGGTCGCCCTGCACCTGGGTCACACCGATCGCGTCGAGTGCGTCGTAGCGGCCGCGGTTGAAACTCACCACTTCGAAGCCGCGCGCGCGCAAGCCGCGGCACAACGCCTGTCCGAGGAAACCACCGCCGCCGGTTACCAGTATCTTCATTTCGTTGGGGCCTTTGCCGCAGTCGGCTTGGTCGCTGTCGGGTTGGACTATCGCCGATTACATCATCCAGGCGAAGCAGCACGTCACCATTTCAGTAAAGCCGGAACCGTAGGAGCGAGCTTGCTCGCGAACAGGCGGTGCCGCCGCGGATGCGCCCGTTCGCGAGCAAGCTCGCTCCTACCAGGTCGCCTTCGCCGTGGCCCACGCGGCCAGCTTCTCCCGCCCGATCTTGGCGTTGTGGCGGATATCGACCGGGAACTTCGGATGCAGCGCGAATGCGTCGATGCCGGCCGTATGCAGCCGTGTCTGCCCCAGTGCGCGCAGTTCGCGCTCGATTCGCCCCCACTGCCCGGCATCCACACCAGGCTGCAGTTCGACACACAGCACAGGGCGCTGCGATCCGGGTGTGCCGGCTCCAACCCAGCCGATCCCGACCAGCGCGGTACGCCGCACTTCACGGTGCGTGTTGAACACCGGCTCCACCTGCTCGGTGTACAGCGGCCCCTGTGCGGTCTCGACGCGGTGCGACTTGCGACCGCAGAACCACAACCGTCCCTGCGCATCGAAGTAGCCGACGTCGCCCATCCGGTGGACGACACGTTCGCTTCCATCGGCGAGCGGCTCACGAATCTTGGCCAGGCGGGTCTGCGCTTCGCGATTGAAGTACAGGTCGGTGACGCTGGGACCGGCCACGGAGATTTCGCCGACGACGCCGGCCGCGACTTCCAGATCGGCCGACCACTGCGCGATCGCATCGTCGCTGATGCGGATGATGCGGACCTCGTTGGGCGCAACCGGACGACCGACGCAGGTGCCGGCGCCGGCCTCGGTCGCCGCGCGCGTCGCCTGCAGCTCGCGCCCTTCGATGACCGCCACGGGCAGGCACTCGGTGGCGCCGTAGGGCGTCCAGAACTGCGCGTCCCCGGGCAGCAGCTCGCGCATCCTGGCGACCACGTCGGCCGGCACCGGTGCGCCGGCGGAGGTCACGCGCTTCACCGTCGGCAGGGCCGCGCCGTGACCGGCGAGCACGGCCATCAGAGCCGGCGAACCGAACAACTGGTCCACGCCGAAACGGGCGATGGCGTCGTGCAGCTTGCGCGGGTCGGCCAGCGCCGGCTTGGTCGGGTCCATGTCGGGGATGATCGAGGTCAGCCCCAGCGCCGGATCGAACAGCGCGAACGGCGGGAACGTCGGCAGGTCGACGCCACCGGCACCGATGCCGAAGGCGTCGCGCAGCATGGCGATCTGGGCGACGAAGTGGCGGTGGCGGTAGACCACGCCCTTGGGGATGCCGGTCGAGCCGCTGGTGAAGAGGATCGCGGCAACGTCGTCGGGTTCGGTCGCGGCCAGTTGCGATCCAACGCCCGCGCCGTCGGCCTCGACCCGCGCCAGCGTGGCGTCGGCCAGCCAGGCGCGCCGGCCGGTGGTGATCCTGACCGTCGCCGACCGGGCCCAGCCCAGTACCACCCGCGCCACCTGCGCGAGAGGGATGCCGATGAACGCCTCCGGCTGGGCTTCGTCCAGGCATTGCCGCAGCGCGCGCCGGTCGATGCCGGGATCGACCAGCACCGGCACCGCGCCGGCCTTGAACAGGGCGAACATCAGCAGGAAGAACTCCGGCGACGGCCGCACCATCACCACGGTGCGGGTGCCGCGGACGATCCCGCGCCGGCCCAGGCCGGCGGCGATCGCGTCGCTGCGGGCGTCCAGTTCGCGGTAGGTCAGGGTCAGGTCGAACCGCGCCAGGCCGTCCGGGCCGCGCGTGCCGGGGCAGCGCATGGCGACCCTGTCTGGGAACTGCGCCGCCAGCAGGGGCAACGAGGCGGCGATGTTGCAGGGGGTGCTCATCCGTTCATGCTCATCCATTCATTCTCGCCTTTATGCACAGTGCTTGCGTCGCGTTCATTCAGTATTTGCGGCGCTTGCTTCGCGCCGACAAAGCCTCAGAATCGCGCCCCCGAACCGCTGTTTCCGGACCCCGTCCGCCCATGCAACACCCCTGCCTGACCTGTGGCGCCTGCTGCGCCTTCTTCCGCGTGAGTTTCCACTGGTCCGAGGCCGACCCGGAGCTGGGCGGGCGGGTGCCGCTGGAACTGACCGAGTCGCTGCGCTCGCACGAACGGGTCATGCGCGGCACCTCGCAGGCGCAGCCGAGCTGCGTGGCACTGGACGCCGACATCGGCCGCTACAGCCGCTGCAGCATCCACGACCGGCGCCCGTCGGTTTGCGCGGCGGTGCCGGCATCGTGGGAGTTCGGCGCCGCCAGCGCGCAGTGCGACAAGGCGCGTGTGGCGCATGGGCTGGCGGTGCTGACACCGCAGGACTGGATCGGCGTGGAAACACCGTAGGAGCGAGCTTGCTCGCGATCCCACGCATCCGCCACGGGCACGCTGTTCGCGAGCAAGCTCGCTCCTACCGGACTGCGGTAGCGGGCAGCGGGTGCGTGTCCAGGAACGTGCGGATCTCCGGCACCAGCACCTCGGCCTTGTCCTCCAGCACGTAGTGCCCAGCATCCTCGAACGCATGCACCTGCGCCTGCGGCAGCGCGTCGGTGAAGCCCTTGAGGAAATGCTGGTCGAAGACGAAGTCGCGCAGGCCCCAGCCGATGAAGGCCGGGCGATCGGCGTACTCGGGCAGCTTGCGACCCATCGCCTGCACCAGCGGCCAGGCGGCATCGCCCTCGCCCAGCGGGATGTCCTGGACGAAACGCGAGGTGGCGATGCGATTGGCCCAGCTGTCGTACGGCGCCAGGTAAGCGCGGCGGACGTCGCCGGGCATCGCGTTTTCGACACCGACCCGCGCGGTGATCGCGGCGAAGGCGTTGAGGCCGCGGATCAGGCCGGTGCCCAGCGCCGAATCGCGTCCCAGGCGCAGCGACTTCGGCAGCGGCTTGGCCGCCGGCAACGGGAACGCACCGGTGTTGAGGATGACCAGCCGGCGGATCTGCGCCGAATGCTTCAGGCCCCAGCCAAAGCCGATGCCACCACCCCAGTCGTGCACCGCCAGCGTCACCGGACCGGTCACACCCAGCGTCTGCAGCAGCATCTCGACGTCGTCGATGCGCGACTGCAGGGTGTAGCGGTAGCCCGGGCTGGCGCCCACGCCATCGTCAGGCTGGGCATCGTCGGGCTTGTCCGACAGGCCCATGCCGACATGGTCGGGAACGATGCAGCGGTAGCGATCGCGCAGGCCCAGCACCAGACGGCGCCAGTAGTAGCTCCACGACGGGTTGCCGTGCAGCATCACCACCACTTCGCCGTCGCGCGGGCCTTCGTCGAGATAGCTCATCGCGATGCCGGGTCGGACCTGCAGGCGCTGCGGGGTGAAGGGATAGTCGGGAAGCGGAAGGTCGATCGTCATGGCGGCTCGGTGGCGCTCGCGGGAGGCCGCAAGCCGGGAACAAGCCGCCATTATCCCGTGCCGAGGCGGGTATGCGCACTTCGACGCGGCCTCGTCGAACCGGGCGTCGACCCGGCAGGCTTCGTGCCGGGGCCCGGGGCCCCGTAGCACGTGCGTTTGCACGGCGTCGCCCGCGCGGTGGTCGTTCCGCGTAATTCTTTTGCGTCGCTCGCGTACCTCTTTGGCGTCGAGTTCAATGCCGCCGCCCGGCGGTCGCGTCGCGGTGACGCGTCCTCTGATGCAAGGAGTCCACCATGAAGTCCCCCCGGATGCGTTCGTCCCGCTGGTTGCTGGCGGGTGTACTGCCGTTGGTTGTTCCGTGCCAGGCACTGGCCGACGCCGTGACCGACTGGAATGCCACGACCAACCTGGTCATCGGCGCGGCAGGGGGCCCGCCGCAGCAGTTCCGCGTGTTCGCGATGGTCCACATCGCCATCCACGATGCATTGAACGCGATCGATCCTCGCTACAAGACGTACGCCGCGGTCGGTGCCGGCAATCCCAACGCTTCCCCCGATGCCGCGGTCGCGCGTGCAGCGCGCGATGTCCTGCTGGCGACACTGCCGACCCAGGCCGCGACCATCAATACCGCCTACACCAACTTCATCGCTGCCCTTCCTGCCTGCCCTCCGGCGAAGGCAGCCTGCATCAGCCGGGGCGAGACCATCGGCGCCGGGGCCGCCAATGCCATCCTCGACATGCGCGTACTCGACGGCTCGCAGACCCCGCATGTTCCGTACACGCTCGGACCTGGTCCTGGTGTCTACCAGCCGACGCCGCCGACACCGCCCGCGCCGGCGCCGTTCCCGCAGTTCGGTGGCTGGGGCAATGTCGAACCGTTCGCGCTGTCCAGCCCATGGCAGTTCAACCCGGGTCGGGCGGCCATGCTCAACCTCCGGAGCAAGGCCTACGCCCGGGACTACAACGAGGTCAAAGCCGTCGGCAACGCCGTCGTCCGCAATGCCGCACCCGATTCCGAGGAAAGTCGCATCGCGCGTTTCTGGCCAGGCGGTGGCGGCAACCTCAACGGCGTCGCCCGCGTCATCGTCGCCGACTACGACCTCGACCTGTGGGAGAACGCGCGACTGTTCGCACTGATGAACATCGCCATCAACGATGGCCTCGTCGCCACGTTCCGGGTCAAGTACTACTACAACTTCTGGCGCCCCTATACGGCGATCCACTGGGTCAACGACGGCAACGCGGCCACGCAACCCGACGCCACCTGGACGTCCTACATCGTCACGCCGCCGTATCCGGACTACACCTGCGGCCTGCCCAACACCGTCGGCTCCTTCGCCGGCGTGCTGCGCGAGTTCTTCGGCAGCGACGAAGTTCCGTTCACCTTCACTGCAAGTGGGCTTCCGCCCGCGGTGACCCGCAGCTACACCAGCCTGTCGCAGGCCGCTGACGAGTCCGCGGATGCGCGCGTCTATGGCGGCATCCACTTCCGTACCGGTTGCGAGGCCGGGGTGAAGCTGGGTGAGAAGGTCGGCAAGTTCGTGTTCAAGACGCAGTTGCGGCCGCAGCGCAGGCGCCATTGAGTCATCTGAATCGAGCACGGCGACCGGACCTGCAGCCTTGCGCCCGCAGGTCCGGTCATTGCGATTTCATCCGTTCGATGCGACGGCCGGCGTAGCGTGTCGGGTCCTTGCTGCTGCGTTGTGGAGAGTCGGATGTCGACCGTCAAGGCGTGGGCCGCCCAGGGCCCTGGCCAGTCGCTGGCCTTGCAGAACCTGGACCTTGGACCGCTCGGCGCGGAAGAGGTCGAAGTGGATGTCGAGTACTGCGGCATCTGCCACTCCGACCTGTCGATGCTCGACAACGACTGGGGCATGACCCGGTACCCGCTGGTACCAGGCCATGAGGCAATCGGCCGCATTTCGGCAGTCGGCAGCCATGCCAAGGGACTGCAGGTGGGCCAGCGCGTCGGCGTGGGCTGGACCGCGGAAACCTGCATGCATTGCCGCGAATGCCTGGCCGGTGACCAGAATCTGTGCGCGTCCGTGACGCCGACCATCGGCGGGCACCACGGCGCGTTCGCGCAGAAAGTGCGCGCGCACTGGGCCTGGGCGATCCCGGTCCCGGAGGGACTGGATGTCGCCAGCGCAGGCCCGCTGCTGTGCGGCGGCATTACCGTCTTCAAGCCCTTCCTGGCCTACGACATCAAGCCGACCATGCGCGTGGGCGTGGTCGGCATTGGCGGCCTGGGCCACATGGCGATCAAGTTCGCCGCCGCCTGGGGCTGCGATGTCACGGCGTTCACTTCGACCGCAGCCAAAGCCGACGAGACGCGCGGATTTGGCGCGCACCACGTCGTCGCCAGTCGCGACTCGGCGGCGATCGCCGCCATCGCCGGCAGCCTCGACCTGCTGCTGGTGACGGTGAACGTGCCTATGGACTGGGACGCGATGGTCGGCACGCTCGCGCCGAAGGGCCGCATGCATGTGGTCGGCCTGGTACTGGAGCCGATCCCGGTGTCCGCTTTGAGCCTGATCATGAAGCAGCGGGAGATCTCGGGATCGCCGACCGGCTCACCGACCGACATCGCGACGCTGCTCGACTTCGCCGCCCGGCACGACATCCGACCGCAGGTCGAGATGTTCCCGATGAGCCAGGTCAACGAAGCGCTCGCGCACCTGCGCGCGGGCAAGGCGCGCTATCGCATCGTGCTGGACGCGGCGGCGATCTAGGACAACCGGTGCTGTCATCCCGAGCGTAGCGAGGGATCTGTTTTCCGCGGCGAACAGCAGGTCCCTCGCTGCGCTCGGGACGACATTTGTGCGGATCTGATCCTTTGCGCGCCACATCACCCGTCGCTAACGCGAGCCAGTTGCCGGCATGGGAGCATCGGTCATCCACGCATCCGGAGATCCAGATGAAGAAGTTCATGGCTGTCTACACCGGCACGGCCGCCGCCCGCGAGAAGGCCGAGCGCGAGCTGGCCGACGAAGCTGCACGCAACGAGCGCGATCGCCGGGGCATGGAAGCCTGGGGCAAATGGGTCGAAACCCATCGCGACGCCATCGTCGACATGGGCGCGCCGCTCGGCCGCACCAAGCGCGTCGGTCCCGATGGCATCAGCGACATCACCAATGCCCTGGCCGCCTACACGGTGGTGCAGGCCGAGTCATATGAAGCGGCGGCGAAGTTGTTCGAGAACCATCCGCACTTCACGATCTTCCCGGGCGAGGCCGTCGAGGTCATGGAGTGCCTGCCGATTCCGGGCGGTACGGCCTGACGTTTGAGGCCGCGAAGAACAACGTCCATGGGTTCCCGCCTTCGCGGGAACGACGGGCATGGAGCAACGACGCTGGGTCCCCGCCTTCGCGGGGATGACGGTTTTCGGGGGATGACCCTCTTCCAGCGACGGTGGGAGCCCCTCTCCCGTTTACGGGAGAGGGGTTGGGGTGAGGGCCACCGAAGACCATGCAACGAAATGCCGAAGCGTCGTCCGCCGGGCCGCAGACGCAAGCCCAACACACAACTGCACCAGCAGGTCCCTCACTACGTTCGGAACGACGGGCGACGGCAGAACCAAAAGAAAACCCGGCACATGGCCGGGCTTTCTGTTTCCGGAAAGTGGTGGCGCTTACCAGACCACTTCCGCCATCGAGCAGTTCAAGCCCGAGCCGATGCCCAGCAGCGCCACGCGCGTACCCTTCTTCAGGCGGCCGCCCTCGCGCAGCTTGCTCAGCACGATCGGCACCGAGGCCGGACCGATGTTGCCGTGCTCGCCGAAGATGGTCATGACCTTCTTCGGATCGATGCCGAAAGCCTTGAGGAAGGCCTGGGTGTGGGCCTTGCTGACCTGGTGGATGACGAACTCGTCGAGCTCCTCGACCACCCAGCCCATCGCCGCGCGGGCAGCGACGAAGGTGGTCTTGGCGAGCTTGAGGCCTTCGATCATCAGCATGCGGCCGTCGGCCACCATGCGGTCGTGGTGCAGATCGCCGCGGCACAGCTGGTTCCACTCGGTGGCCGAGCGGGTGACGCTGCCGCGGTAACGCGGGGCGCCCGGGGCCAGCTCGGTACGCGCCAGCACCATCGCGGCGGCACCGCTGCCGAGCGTGAGCGTGGCCATCTCGTCGCGGAACTGCTCTTCGGTGACGTCGTCGCGGCTCAGGCGCTCGAGGGTCTTCTCGTAGGCCAGGTCAGCGGTTTCGCCATTGACGACCAGGGCGTAGTCGATCTCGCCGCGCTCGATCATGCGGCTGGCGATGTCCATGCCGTTGAGGAACGCGAGACAGGCGTTGGCCACGTCGAAGTTCTGGCAGGTGTTGGGCAGACGCAGGTTGCCGGACACGATCGAAGCCGTGGACGGCTCCAGGTAGTCACGGCTGACCGACGTGCTGACGAGCAGGCCGACGCGATCGGCATCGATGCCGGCATCCGCCAGTGCCTTCACGCCCGCGAGCGTGGCGGCATCGGAAGCGCGGACTTCACCGTCCCACAGACGGCGCTCGCGTACACCGGCGACTTCCTCGAGCACGTTGTACTTGATGCCGAGACGATCGAGCGTGGGCCTGAGGCGCGCGTTGATCTCGTCAGAGGTCAGCCGGCGGGGAGCATCGATATGTGCGAGGCCGGCGATTGCGACGTGCTGGAACAACATGGTGGGCTGACCGGAGACGGATGAACACACCATGTTAACGCTTTATGGGGCAAGCCACCATTCGGTGGCGTGTGGTCCACCCCCGCCGGCGACGGACGGTGCGGCCCGATCAGAGCCCGGTCAGCGCCCGATCGGATAGGTCTGGGCGCTGCCGCCGGTCCCGGGAGCCTTCGTAGCGGCGTTCCCGGCGGCGCAGCGCCAGGCGGCGAAGCGCTGCGAGCCATTGAGGGGTTCGCCCATCGGCTGAACGGTATCGGCCTGCAGGCTCGGCGCCTCATTGCGTGCAAGCGTTTCCAGCTCCTCGCGAACGCGCAGGGCGTTGCGGTCATAGAAGGCCACGCTGTTCTTGACCGACACCTCGACCTCGCCGCGCTTCTCGCAGCCGGCCGGCGCACTGCTGCCGTCGATCACGCGCACCGAGGACGCGCCCGGCGCCATCTGCACCCAGGTGCAGCCACCCATCGCGACCACGCACCCCACTGCCAGGACCATTCCCCACATCGACTGACGCATTGCCTGCTCCGGATGATGACTGAGTGCGGCACGGCGCAATTCGCGACCGGCCACTCGACCGGCGCGATTGTCGCCTCACCGGCCGATGTTGTGAATGAGAAGAAGTGAACAGCGACTGAGGCAGCGGTCGCGTTTCAGCGCAAACCGCCGGCTTCTGTAGGAGCGAGCTTGCTCGCGAACAGACCTGTCCGCAGCCGATGCGCCTTTCGCGAGCAAGCTCGCTCCTACCAGAAACCCCTCCCGGGGGGAGGGGTTGGCGGCGGCTATTTCGCCTGGCCGTCCGCGTCCAGGACCTGCACTTCGCCGAGCTTCAACGCACGCACCGGCTGTTCGATCTGCTTGAGATCGCCCACTACCACCCAGGTCAGCGCATCCGGATCGATCGTCGCCGCGGCCGCCTTGACCTGCTCCGGCGTCAGCGCCTCGATTTCGGCCTTGCGCTTGAACACGTAGTCGTCCGGACGGTCGTAGCGGACGATCGCGCTGATCGCGCCGAGCACCGCAGAAGCGGTTTCGAACGAACCTGGCAGGCCGCGGATCTCGGTGGCCTGGATCTTCGCCACCTCTTCGGCGGTCGGCGGCTTCTGCCCGCTGGCATAGAGGCTGATCTCGCGCTGCAGTTCCTTGAGCGAGTCGGCGGTCTTGTCGATCTGCACCGGGGCGAAGGCCATCCACGGGCGCTGGCCGAGCGAGTTGGCCGAGAAGCTGTAGGCGCCGTAGGCCCAGTGCTTGTTCTCGCGCAGGTTCATGTTCAAGCGCGAGGAGAACTCACCGCCCAGCACGGAATTGGCGATGTCGAAGCGGACCGAACTGGGGTCCTTGGTCGAGGGCACGACTTCACCAGCAAAGATGTTGGCCTGCACCGCACCCGGCTGATCGATCAGGAACACGCGCGGCGCCTTCGGCCTGGCCACTTCGCCGATCGTCGGCTTGGCCGGTGCCTGGCCGGTGCCCTTCCAGTCGCCCAGGTGCTTGTCGAGCAGCGGCACGATTTCCTTGAGCGTGGTGTCGCCGACGACGATCAGCGTGGCGTCCTGCGGGCGCACCCAGGCCTGGTGGAAGGCGACCAGGTCGTCGCGGGTCAGCGAGGAGATCGACTCCTCGGTGCCGCTGCCGCTGAACGGCATCGCATAGGGATGGCCTTCGCCGTACAGCAGCGGCGGCAGCACGCGCAGCGCGGCGCCGTTCGGGCGCGCCTTCTCCTGCTTGATGCCGGCCACCCAGGTCGCCTTGACCCGGTCGATCTCCTTCTGGTCGAAGCGCGGCGCGCGCAGCATCTGCGAGAACAGGTCGATCGACGGCACCAGGTTCTCCTTCAGCGCCGACAGGTAGACCTTGCCGCCGTCGAGCGAGGCGCCGGCGCCCATGCTGGCACCGAGCGATTCGACGCGGTCGCCGAAGGCCAGCGAATCGAGCTTGCCCGCGCCCTCGTCGAGCATGCCCATGGTGAAGCTCGAGGTGCCGAGCTTGCGCCCCTCGTCGGCGCTGAACCCGCCGAGGAACTCGTAGCTCATCTGCACGACCGGGATGTCATGGCGCTCGGCCAGGATCACACGCGTGCCGTTCTTCAGCATCGCGCGCTGCAGCGAGGGGAACTTCAGGTCGGGGAACTGGCTGGTCACCGGCACGCCCTTGCTGCGGTCGACCGTGCTCGGCGTGGTGGCGTACTTCGGGTCCACCGGCGGCAGCGTCAGCGGCGCCGGCGTCACCGACGGGTCCTCGGCGATCGCGGTGCGTTCGCCCGGCACTACCAGCAGCGTATGACTGCCCTTGCTCAGCCATTTGTTGCCGATCGCCTTGAGGTCTTTGGGAGTAGCGGTCTCGATCACCTTGAGGCTGTCGCGGAAGCAGCCCGGGTTGCCGGTGTAGACAGTGCATTCGGCCAGGGCGTCGGCCTTGCCGCCGAAGCCGCCGATGCGCTCGATGCCGCGCACGAAGCCGGCCTTGAACACGGTCCGGGCCTGCTCGACCTCGATCTTGCCCGGGCCGTCCTTGAGCAGGCGCTTGATCTCCTCGTCGATGACCGCCTCGACCTTGGCCGGATCGACACCCTCCTTCACGTCGGCGGTGATCAGGAAGCTCGAGCTCAGCTGCGAGCCATAGGCCGAGGCGGAAACACTGTCGACCAGCTTGTCCTCGTGCAGCAGGCGGCGGTCCAGGCGCGAGGACTTGCTGCCGCCGAGCACCTGCGCCAGCAGTTGCAGCTGGTCGATGTCGGTGGTGCCGGTCTGGGCGACGTTCCAGACGCGATAGATGCGCGACTGCGGCACCTTGTCGGTCATGGTGGCGCGGGTCGACTTCTCCAGCGGCGCGACGTCGACCTTCGGCTGGGCCATGGTCGGCGTGGCCGGGATGTTGCCGAAGTACTGCGTGACCTTTTCCTTCGCGGTAGCCAGGTCGATGTCGCCGGCGAGCACCAGTACGGCGTTGTTCGGGCCGTACCAGGTGCGGAACCAGCCCTTCACGTCCTCGAGCGAGGCCGAGTTGAGGTCGGCCATCGAGCCGATCGTGCTGTGGTGGTAGGGATGCGTCCTGGGATACATCGCCTTGCCCAGTTCGTCCCAGACCTGGCCATAGGGTTGGTTCTCGCCCTGGCGCTTTTCGTTCTGGACGACGCCGCGCTGCTCGTCGAGCGTGGCCTGGTCGATCGCGCCGAGCAGGTGGCCCATGCGGTCGGACTCCATCCACAGCGCCATGTCGAGGGCAGTGGTGGGCACGTTCTGGAAGTAGTTGGTGCGGTCGGAGTTGGTGGTGCCGTTCTGGTCGGTGGTGCCGACCAGCTCGAAGGGTTCGAAGAATTCGCCGCGATGGTTCTCCGAGCCGTTGAACATCAGGTGCTCGAACAGATGGGCGAAACCGGTGCGGCCGGCCGGCTCGTCCTTGCTGCCGACGTGGTACCAGATGTTGACCGCGACGATCGGCGCCTTGCGATCGGTGTGCACGACCACGCGCAGGCCGTTGGGCAACGTGAACTCCTCGTACGCGATGTCCACGGTCGCCTTGGGCGCGGCCTGCACGGACGACGGTGCGAAGCCGGTGCCGGTGACGGCCGTGGCCAGGGCGACGGCGAGAACCGCGGCGCGCGGTCGGAAGATGGCGGTCATGGAGCACTCCTGATTGGGTGACGCCCGGACTCCCTTGTCCGGGTGGAACCCTCATCCTAGGCCACCGGCGAAGGCAGGCAACAGGCCAAAAGTCCCAGTGGCCGGGTATCGACCCGGCATCGACCCATCATTGGGCCAACGCGGCACACTGTCGGCCCGGGCCATACACTGGCGCCTTCGTCGCCAGGGATGACCACAATGAGTGATTCCCCGCTTCCCCGTCGCTGCCTGGTCACCGGCGCCAACCGCGGCCTGGGTCTGGAGTTCGTTCGCCAGCTGCTCGCCCGCGGCGACCGCGTGATCGCCACCAGCCGCCACCCGGGGCGCGCGCATGCCCTGAACCAGCTGGCCGGACAGAACCCGGGACGCCTGCATGTGTTGCCTCTGGACGTGGCCGAGCCAAAAACGCACGCCGAACTCGCCCGCGAGCTCCCGCTGGTCACCGACGGCATCGACCTGCTGATCAACAACGCCGGCGTGCTGCATTCGGGCGAGCGCTTTGGCCACGTCGCCGCGACGCAGCTCGACGACAGCCTGCGCACGAATGCGGCCGGGCCGTTCCTGCTGACCCAGGCGCTGGCGCCGCACCTGGCCGAAGCTGCCAAAGTCGCCAACCTGTCATCGATCCTGGGCTCGATCGCCTCGGTCGACGGCTTCCACACGCCGACCTATGCGATCTCCAAGGCGGCACAGAACATGGCGACGGTGCTGCTGGCCCAGGCCCTGCGCGAACGTGGCATCACTGTGATTGCCCTGCATCCGGGCTGGGTGCAGACCGACATGGGCGGCAGCGGCGCACAGGTGACGCCGGCGGACTCGGCGCGCGGGCTGCTGGGCGTGATCGACTCCGTGGGGCTGGCCGACAGCGGGCGCTTCATCGACTGGCAGGGCAATGCGTTGCCGTGGTGACCGCCCGCATGCATGTAGGAGCGAGCTTGCTCGCGACCTGAAGCACCGATCGCGAGCAAGCTCGCTCCTACAATCGCGTCATTCAGTACGCAGCAATCCACACCCGCCATGTTCGACGTCATCCTTTACCAGCCCGAGATTCCTCCCAACACCGGCAACGTGATCCGCCTGTGCGCCAACACCGGCGCGCGGCTGCACCTGGTCCGGCCGCTCGGATTCGACCTGGAGGATCGCCAGCTCAAGCGCGCCGGCCTCGACTACCACGAGTACGCCACGCTGCAGGTGCATGACGACCTCGATGCGGCATTGGCGGCCATCGCCCAGGCCAACGGCGTGCCGCCGCGGTTGTTCGCCCTGAGCACGCGCGGCACCACGCGCTTCGATGGCCCGGCCTATGGCGCGGGCGACGTATTCCTGTTCGGCCCGGAGACACGCGGCCTGCCGGCCGACGTGCTCGAGCGCGTGCCGGCAACGCAACGCCTGCGCCTGCCCATGCGCCCGGACAACCGCAGCCTCAACCTGTCCAATGCGGTGGCAGTGGTGGTGTTCGAAGCGTGGCGCCAGCATGGATTCATGGGCGGCCAGTGAGCTCAGCGCTTGCGTGGCACTCGCCTCGCAGCAACCCTTTGTTCCCCCTAAGGGTAAGACAGGGTGAAGGTTGCAATTGCGTTCACGGTTCCTGGCGAGATGCTGGGGCTGTTTTGTATGTACTGGACTTCCAGCGGAATGTTCACCTGTCCAGCCGATGCCGAGCTCGCAGGTCTGATGGCCGTGCCGCTACCAGGCGATCCGCTTGACGAAAAGACAACCGGTTGCCTCGCCGAGAGCAACTGCAGCGCGACGCCCGAGGCGGTTGAATCTGGAGTAAGCGAAAGGCGGTCAGTCCCGTTGGCGGGATTGGTGCTGTCGCTCAGGACCACGGTCGGCGCCGCATTCGCTTCGCATGACAGGCCAAGGTTGAAAGGGGTCCGCGCGGACGTGGCGTTGAGGCCGTTGAGAGACGATCGCGACACCGTGGGCAAACGGACTTGCGTCGAGGGCACCGCAGCGGTGCAGGTTGGAATTGCCGCAACAATGTAGGAGACGGTCAGTATGCTTCCGGCGCTTGACTGGTTCGCGTGCTGGTAATCCGGTACATGAATGTCGAACGGAATCGAGCCGGGACCTGACACGACAAGGGGCGAAGTTTTGACCAGCTCGATGGTCCCGACAAGCGTGGCCCCCGTTGGAGTCGCGGGCGCGATGTCGAAGTACCAGTCTGAGCCTGTCAGCCGACCCGTCTGAGCAACCCCTGATGCGTTCCTCACTCGAAACCCGATGCCGGAGGCTCCCGAGCCGACCGCGAAGACGTCCGGACTGGAAGTGGCAGTCGCGTTGGCCCCACGAGCCGAGAAGACCCACCTGGGGTTGGCAGGCAAGTCGGGGTTCGTGCAGGTCACCGGGACCGAGAATCCGACCGAGGCGCCGGGAATGGCCTGTCCGACAGCCAGATTGGAAAGCACGCGAACGTTTGGCAGGTTCAATGTCATCGGCAACGGTGCTGTGCATTCGACGTATCTGGCAAATGACGGCAGCGCATGGCCCATCAGTGCCAGCGACAGAAGGGATAAGGCGATCAAGCGACGCGTTTTCATCGGGGAGGCCATGACGGGTTTCCAGGCGTGCGACGGTGAGGCGGCAAGATGGCAATGCGAGCAGTGACCTTCATTGGCATTTCGCATCTACCGACGTGTAACCCATCTTCGTGTTGACGCTCTTGGGCAGCGCATAGCGGAGCTTGCAGGTCTCATCCACGGCCGGCCCCCAGCGCACGGTCAGCTCGCCTTCGTCGGATCCGAGGTTTCGCGCGATGACCTTGCCGGCCTGCGCAACGGTGCCGACGCTGATGCCCTTGCCGTCCAGCACGTCAGCGCCAAACGGCAACGGCTGGCCGTTCGGACGGGTGGTGCGCAGGATCGCCGCGCGCCCGGCGCTGGTGGTGCCAAAGCGGACCAGCGTGATCGCGCCCGAAGTTGGTACCGTCTGCTCCTGCGTCGAGTCGAGCTGGACATTCAGCGGCAGGCCGGCCGGATCGATGTCGATCGAGCTGCGGGTGAATGGCGACAGGTTCGAGACCACGGCGTGGCCCCAGCGGTCGACCCGCAGTCCGCTGCCGTTGGACACGATCGCGCCCTTGGCGCCCTTCGCCTCCACTATCGCCACGGTGTCGCCGAGCGTTGGCGTGAACGTCACGCCGTCCGAGTACGCGACGATGCCGCCGGAAACGCCGGCACTGACCTGGCTGTAGTTGTTGGACCTGCTGGCGCCGCCGGTAAGCGTCGCGCTGGGCAGGGCGTAGGACGCATTCGCGCCGTAGCTGGTCGTGCTGGCCGCACCGCCACCCTGGCTGCGGCTGGCATTGAGGCCGTAGGTGAACTGGCTGTCACGTCCGAGCGTGCCGGAAACCAGTTCCTGGACGGTGGTCGCACCCGACGACTCGCGCTGCAGGTTGGTCTGCGAGTACGGCGCGCGCGGGGACGATCCCAGCGGGATACCCACGGTGAACATCACCCGGTTGTCCCACTCGCCACGGCTCAGGTCGAACTGACGCGAAGCGGAAACACCGAAGTTGATGCGCTTGTAGGTGTTGTTGTAACCGAGCTGGTACTGGGTGTCGGTCTGGCGACGGTTCCAGTAGTCCTGGCGCGAGCCGGTCAGGTAGAACGTGCCCCAGCCGCGGGGCAATGCCTGGTTGACCGTCAGCTGCAGGCGGCCACGCTCGCGGTCCGGTGCCGGCAGCAGATCGTCGGGGGCGCGGGACTTGAGCGCCACTGCATCTTCCAGATCCAGGAACCCTTCGCTGGAGTAGCGGTATGCCGCCAGCGTCAGGTTGGTATTGGTCGGCGCAACCAGCTTGCTATAGCTGAGCCTGACGCTTTGGCCGCGGCGGTCCGGCTCGTGATCGAGCTTCGCGCTGGACTGGGTGATGTCGAAACCGACTGCACCGAACCGTGTGTTGAGCGCGGTACCGACGGCGACGGCCTGGTAGTCCTTGGTCAGCGTCGCGCCGCCGTAGGCGGTGACGCGGTTGCTGAGGCCGCGCTGGTAGGTGGCCTGTACGAGTTCCGGCTCACTGTCGACCGTGGGATGCCGGTACAGGCCCGCGGTGAGGCTGTAACGACCGATGCCTGGCCGCAGCGCATTCACCGCCGCGGAGTACGGCACCTTGGAGACGCTGACGCGGCCGTCGGCTTCGGTGACCACCACTTCCAGATCGCCACCGTACCCGCTCGGGTACAGGTCATTGATCTCGAACGCGCCGGGAGCAACGTTGGTTTCGTACAGGATGCTGCCACCCTGGCGAACCTGCACGCGTGCATTGCTGTTGGCGATGCCGTGGATCGTCGGCGCGTAGCCACGCTGCGATTCCGGGTACATCCGGTCATCGCTGGCCAGCTGCACGCCGCGGAAGCCGAAGCTGTCGAAGAGGGTGCCATCGGTGTAGGCATCACCGATGGTCAGCTGGCTCCTGATCGGAATGAGCGAGCGCTGTGCGTAGGTCTGCACACCGTCGTAGTGGCCGCCATTGATGTCGTTGTAGCTGAGGTTGCCGATGTGACGCAGCCGCCACGGCCCGATGTTGGCACCGGCGTTGATGCCGACATAACCCTGCGTGATCGCGTTGCCCTGCGATTGGGCGCGATAGGCGTTGGCGTTGTACTGCAGGCGGAAGGCGTTGATGCCTTCATCCCAGAACCTGGGATCGACATAGCCCCGGGCGTGCCGGTCGAGCGCGGCTTGCGGAATGCTGACGTCCAGGCGCTGCTCGCCGTTGTCGAACACGGCCGATGCACCCTCGATCACGCTCGGCAAGGTGACGCAGGTGTTCGCGGCGCCGCTCTCCAGACGCGCCACGCTTTCCGGCGTGAGCTTGGCCATGTCGATGCCAAGGCGGCCGACCAGCTCCAGGTCGAAGCACGGCTGGACGTCGTCGCCGCCAGGCGTCAGCGCGCGCAGCGTGACCTCGGCCTTGCCCAGGACCTGCTGGTTTACCTGCAGGTCCGCCAGATAGGTGCCCGGCAGCGCCGCATTGCCGCGGGCGAAGCGGCTCAGGTCGACGCTGGCGCCGCCGCCCTCGAATGCGTGCAGGAAGGCTTCGTTGAACTCGACCAGGCTGCCCGACTCATCCGGGTTCGGACCGCCCGTCCATGCGTTTGCGCCGCCACTTGTCAGCAGCGCCGCGACGGCCAGGCTGATCGGCCGAGTGCGTGGATGCTGGCGATTGCGGTAGTGCTTGCGCATGCTTGTGATTCGACCGGGCAAGCCGCGTCCCTGCCGAGGAACACGGCATCGACGGGAAGTTCATTGGATGCGGGCCGCAGCTCGGCACCGCCGTGGATGGGTCAGGGCGTGAGGCCCCTGGAAGCCCCCTGGCCGTTCAGTGCGGCCTCGCCATCGATCGGTCCGCCGTAGTCATTGATGGCGTGGTAGATGACCTTTGCGCTGGAGGCCGTTGGCACGTCCCCCTGCAAAGTGAATGCCCTCGTTTCGCCCGGGGCGACCATGCCTCCGTCGGTGAAGCGCGCGGTTCTGCCGCCTCCGCTCACGTCAACCGATGCGAACGACACGAAGAAGGGCGTCGGGTTGTGTGCCTGGATGGCATCGCGACCGGCGTCCTTGACCAGGCTCCAGCGTATCTGCGCGGGAGCCGCCGCCGCGTCGCCGGCCTTCAGCGATGACGGTCGGAAAAAGAGCTTGATGCGGGTACGAAATGCCATCTGCAGCAGGTTCGTTTCGGCGGCACCCGCGCCGGGCTTGGGTGGCACTTCCAGCAGGTTGAACCAGAACACCGATTCCTTGTCCTGCGCCATCGCCTCGCCCGTGTAGATGATCCGCACGGCCTGGCCCTTGCCCGGGTCGATCCGTGCGACCGGCGGCGTCACGGTGAAGGGAACATCGATGGTCGAAGGCGCCGCGTCGGGATCACCGCGGTCGAGCCAGATCTGCGTCAGGGCCGGTGTCTGCCCGTCATTGGTCAGCTTGACCGTCACCTCCCGCTCCTGCGCCGGATAGACGACGCGCGTCCCGGCGATCACCACCGAGGCATCGGCGTTCGACGCACACAGGCCGCCGGCTGCGAGCAGGCACGTCGCCGCGAGTGTCCTGAAGTCCTTCATTGCGTTCATGGGTTCATTGGCATCCGCAAGTGGACGGAGGAGCACCCTCCTCCGTCAGCCCGGGCCACAACTCAGTTGTAGGCCATGGAGTAGGTGACACTCGAGGTCACCGCGCCGACTGCGAGCGGCGTCGCGGAAATGCGGTGATACCGGGCGATGTAGTTGAGCGTCGCCGCGCCGCTGGCGATGGTGCCGGGCGCGGAGTTCTGCGATGCATCGGCGGCGCCGACGGCGATCACCGAGCGGTCCTCGTTGAGCAGTTGGATGCGCAGGCCTGCAGAGGAGCCGGCGCCGCTGGTGAGCAGCTCGCCGCTCGCCGCATCCACGTTGGGACCCGACTCGAAGCGCGTGCGGACCGTGCCGGTGGCCGGCGTGCAGGACGTCAGTGCAATCTGGAACGCCGTTTCGCTCGAGGTCGCACCCACGGTGGACAGGTTCGACTGCGACGCGGCCGGCAGCGTCACACTGACGTTACGGTTGCCGTCCGCGGCGGTGCCGTTGATCGAGCAGGTCTGGGTGGTGAGCTCACCGGTGAAGTTGATGGTGCCGTCGGAGGCGAACGCCGACTGCGAAACCAGCGCGATGGCGCTGATCGTCATTGCCTTGAAGAGAATGCTTTTCATGTCTACATCCAATGAAGTGGTGCGGGTCAGTTGTAGACCAGCGAGTAGGTCACGCTCGAGGCAATGACGCCCGTACCCAGGGCCGGCGAAGCGGCTGCGCGCTTGTAGCGGGCGAAGTAGTTCAGGGTCACCGCACCACCGGCAGGAATGGTCTTGGCCGTCGAGTTCTGCGAGGCGTCCGGCGCGCCGATGTTGATGACACCGCGGGTCTCGTTGAGCAGCTGGACATGCAGGCTGGCCGTACCGCCGGCACCGCTGGTCAGCAGTTCGCCGGTCGCGGCATCGACGTTGGCGCCGGATTCAAAGCGCGTGGCCACCGTGCCCGATGCCGGGGTGCAGCCGGTCAACGCGATGGAAAACGGCGTCTCGCCTGCGACCGAGTTGAGCACTGCCAGGCTCGATTGCGGCGTCTTGGGCAGGGCCACGGAGATGTTGCGGTTGCCGTCGGCTGCGGCGCCGTTGATCGAACAGGTCTGACTGGTGATCGAGCCGGTGAAGTTGATGGTGCCGTCCGAGGCAAACGCCGACTGCGAGGCCAACGCAATCGCGGTGAGCGCGAAGGTGCTGAGGATCTTGGTGTTCATACGGGTCCAGATTGGAGAAGGTCAGGGTTGTCGGCGTGTCTGCGGGTGGTCGTTTTATTAACCACAGGCCCGGGCATGTCAGTGACCCCGCCTGCTGCAGAACGGCGCAAGGTTAGGCACGCGCCCCTACGGGGGGTATGAGAATCGTCCTATTTTCCCGGCGAGGCGCCGATGGCTGCGCGAATCGCTGACGCTTGGCGTCTATCTGTCGACGGTGCGTTTGCCGAATTGGCAACCAGCACCGTTCTTGTGCGCATCTTTAGCCGATGTGCAGGCCTGGCCGCGTCGTTGCGACGCGCAAACGCCCGGCAAGGACGATTACCGGGTGATGATGGTGGCGACGCAGTGCGGCGCCGCCGCAGTCCAATCAGGCAAGCAAGCCGTGCTCACGGGCGTAGGCGTAGACCTCGAGGTCGGTCTTGAGGCCGAGTTTGGACATTCCGTCCATTTTTTGCCGGCTTACGGTCTTGATGCTGCGATCGAGCTGCTCGGCGATCTGCGACACCGTCAGCCCCGAAACAAACAGTCCGAGCACCTCGGCTTCGCGCGGCGACAAGGGCAGCTTGGTGGAATCGTGCCCTTCCATCTGCTCCAGCTGATGACCGCCGCTGGCGCTGACGTAATCGCGGCCGTGGGAAACGGCCTGGATCGCCAGCGGCAGCTCCGACAAGGCGTCGGACTTGTTGAGCAGGCCGCGCACGCCAGTGGCGAGGATCGAACTGAGCACACCGGGATTGTTCATCATCGTCAGGACGACGATCGGCAGCTGCGGCCATTGCCCGCGAAGGGCATCAAGCATCGCCAGGCCGTCGGCCAGCTGGCCGCCGGGCATGCTGAAATCCGTTAGCAGCACATCGCATTCATGGTCTGCCAGCGCCGTGAAAAGCTCATCGGTGCTGCCGGCCTCGGCGACTACCTGCAGGTTGTTGCGCTCCAACAAGGCCCGAACACCGCTGCGGACTATCGGATGGTCGTCGGCCAGAATTATGCGTAGCGTCATGGCTTCGTTGCGGCCTGTTCAGGCTTGGATCATCGCTTGCACGATCCCCATCTGCAACTCGGCAATCACAATTGAGACGATTCTGATGGAGGCGCGGGCTCTCGGTCACTAGCGTGGTTCCTTCAGGGGTCCATTCAGTGCAATCGGTCATGCCATTCCGAGTTGGAACCCTCTGCCTGACGAGGGCGACGATGTTCGCCGCGTTGCTGCTCGCCGCATTCATCGCGCTGTTCAGCGTGGCGCTTCCGGTCGGAGCGCAGCAAGGTGACGTGGCGACGCTGGATGCCGAAGAAGCGCAATGGCGCAGGGACCACCCGGTGGTGCGGGTGGGCGTGTTCGCTGGCGACCACCTGCCCGCCGAAACCTGGGTCGCCGGCCACCCGGAAGGGTTGGGGCCCGATTACGCGCGACTGCTCGCGGCAAAGGTCGGTCTGCGCCTGTCGTTCGACCCTTTCACCGACTGGGAGACGGTTTCCTGGCCGGCCGCTTCGCAGACTCCGCGCTACGACCTGCTGCTCGGACAGCCGGACACGCCGGCGCGGCGCGGACACCTGGAATTTCTTCGTCCCTACCTGAAGGGCTACATCATGCTGGTGGCGCGTCGCGGCGACACGCGCATCCGTGGCGAATCCGACCTGGTACGGGCGCGGATCGTGGTGGAGCGACGCTACCTCGAATCGGCCGGCCTGGTGGTGAAGCGTTTTCCGCAGGCGATCATCCTGTATGCGCAGGACGGCCGCGAAGCGTTGCGCATGGTCGCCGACGGCGAGGCCGATGCCTACGTCGGCAACACCGAGTACCGCACGCGCACGCTGCTGCACCAGCGCACCGTCGATGACCTGGTGCTGCTCGGCGCGCTGGACATGCCGCCGCTGCAGGTGAGCCTTGCCGTGCCCGCCCGCGAGACGATGCTGATCCGTCTGCTGCGCAAGGCCGAAGCCACCGTCAAGCCGGAAGAGATGCAAAGCCTGCAGGAACGCTGGGGCGTTGACATGCTGCCATCGACGACCGCACCGGCCGGCGTCCTGACCAACCGCGAGCGCCGGGTTCTCGAACGACTGCCCGTGCTTCGGCTCGGCTACGAGACCAACCGGCCGCCGTACTCGTTCGTCAATGTCAACGGCGAGTTCGACGGAATGGCGGCCGACTACGTCGAGGCGGTGCGCAAGGTGCTCGGGTTGCGGCTCGAACTGGTGCCAGCCAGGGACTGGACCGACCTGCAGCGGATGGTCCACGCCGGCGAGATCGACCTGGTCGCCGCGGCCATGGCCGACGACTTCGGCGGCGACGACCTGGTGTTCAGCAGGCCGTACGAGCGCTTCCCGGAAGTCATCGTCGCCCGCGTCCATGGGCCCACCGTGGCCGGCCCGGAAGACCTTCGCGGACGGCGCGTCGCCGCACGCGCGGAAGCGGGCCTGATGGCGCGCCTGAAGATCGTGCTCGACCAGAGCAGGCTGGTGCCGGTGGGCAGCAACGAAGACGGCCTGGCCCAGGTCGCTGACGGCAAGGCCGACGCCTTCGTGGGCACGTTCCCGGCAATCGATGCGTTGATTCGCGACCGTTACGCGGCGCGCCTGCAGATGGTCGGGCCGACCGGACTCGATCACGAGCTGTCGTTCGGTGTACGCCGTTCGCACGCGGCATTGCTGCCGCTGATCAACAACACACTGGCGGGGATCAACGAGCAGGAGAAGCAGGCGATCCGTGCGCGCTGGTTGAGCAACGAGTACCGCTTCGGTGCGCCATGGGGCTGGGTGCTCGGCATTGTCCTGGGCGGCTGCGTCATCGTCGGGTTGATGGCCGTTGCGCACCTGAGCATGCGCCGCCAGGTGCGTGCGCGCACCGCTGCCGAACGCAAGCTCGCAGACCAGCTGCAGTTCCAGGAGCGATTGCTCAACAACATTCACTACCCGGTGTTCGTGAAGGACACCCAGGGCCGTTACCTGGCGGTCAATCTGGCCTACACGCTGCGATACGGCGTCGAGGAGGGCGATCTGGTCGGGCGCACGCTGCTGGAGACCCGGCACCTGCCGCAGATCGAGACCGAGGCCATGCACGATTTCGAGATGTCGGTGTTCACGACCGGCCAGCAGTTGAGCAAGGAGCTTCGCACCGAGGCGCCCGACGGCGGCGAGCGCCATGAGCTGCTGTGGATCCAGATGTTCGAGCTCGGCAACGGCGAGCCGGCCGGGTTGCTCGGCACGGCGGTGGACATCACCGAGATCCGCGTTGCCGAAGCGCGGGCGCGGGCGTCGGAGCTGCGCCTGGCGCAGATCGCGCGGACCCTGCCTTCGGCGGTGTTCGAGTTGCGGGTGTGGCCCGATGGCAGGCGCGAATTCACCTATGCCGACGGCGACACCCTGTCCACCATCGGCATCACGCCCGAGGAGATGATGGCCGACGAGGCGCTGGCCTTCTCGCACGTGTATGTGGACGACCGCCAACTGGTCGCCGACAACGTCGCCGCCGCTGCGGCCGCGATGCAGCCGATGCCGCAGTTCGACGTGCGCCTGCACTCGGTGCAGGGCCTGCGCTGGGTCCGCACCGCGGGCGGTCCGCCACGGCACGGCCCTGATGGCTCTGTGGACTGGAGCGGTTACTGGATCGACGTCACCGACAGCCACGAGCAGGCCCAGGCGCTGGCCCGGGCCAATGCCGAAGCCAAGGCGGCAGTCGCGGCGAAGGCGGCGTTCATGGCGATGATGAGCCACGAGATCCGCACGCCGATGGCGGGCGTGCTGGGGCTGGTCGAGCTGCTGGCACAGACGCAGACCGATCGCGAGCAGGCACAGATGCTGGCGATGGCGCAGGACTCGGCGCGCACGTTGTTGCAGCTTCTCGACGACATTCTCGATTTCTCCCGGATCGACTCCGGCCGCCTCGCGCTGGAGAAGGCGCCCTTCGACCTGCGCTCACTCGTCGACGGCGTGATCGGCCTGTTCACCGCCAAGGCACACGAAAAAGACCTGCGACTGTATTGCGTGCTCGACTGGCGCCTTGCGGCGGAGTTCGCCGGCGACGCGGTGCGCGTGCGCCAGATCATCACCAACCTGCTCAGCAATGCGGTCAAGTTCACCCACCAGGGCCAGGTCGAGCTGCGAATCGAACTCGTCGAGGAACGCTCTACCGAGGGAGTCGATCTGCAGAAGCTCTCCATCACCGTCACCGATACCGGCATCGGCATTTCCGGCGAGCAGTTCCTGCGGCTGTTCCGGCCTTTCACCCAGGCCGAGTCTTCGACGAGCCGTCGCTTCGGCGGCTCCGGCCTGGGCCTGATCATCTGCCAGCGCCTGGCCTGCCTGATGGGCGGGACAGTGCAGTTGGAGAGCACGCCAGGGGTGGGCACGCGCGCCATCTTCGAGCTGAGCCTGCCGGTGGTGGCAAAACTGCAGCCCTTGCCGGAGTTCGCCGGCAAGCCCGCGGTGCTGTGCACGCAGGACCCGATGTTCGCACTGGAACTGGCCAACGCACTGTCGTCGATGGGCTTCAGCGTCGTCGAGATCGAGGTTTCAGACTTGCCGACGCTGGACTGCGATCGCACCGAACTGCTCCTGGTCGATCGCCGCCTGGTGGAGGCGGGGCAGCGACCGTCGCGGCGCTGCCTGTTGCTGGACGACGCCGCCAACCATCGGCTGCCGGCCGAGCGTGGTCAGGCGACGGACACGGTCGTGCACGGCAACCCGTTGCTCTGGCGCTCGCTGCGCGATGCCTGCCGCGCGGTGTTCGAGCAGACCACGCCGGTCGAAGCCGAACGAGATTCGCCACGACACGCGCTGCGGGCCGCGCGCATCCTGGTTGCCGAGGACCACCCGGTCAACCGGGCTGTGATCTCGCGGCAACTGGCCCACCTGGGCTTGGAGTGCGTGCTGGCCGGCGATGGCGAGCAGGCATTGGCGGCGCTCACCGGCGGCGATTTCGATCTGCTGATCACCGATTGCGACATGCCGAAGATGGACGGTTACACGCTGGCCCGGCGGATCCGCGCGGATGAGGCCGGCCAAGTGCGGCGGCTGCCGATCATCGCGCTGTCGGCCAGCGCGCTGCCCAGCGACGTGCAGCGGTGCAGCGATGCCGGCATGGACGGGTTCCTGGCAAAGCCGATGACGCTGATGGAGCTCGAGACGATGCTCGCCCGGCACCTGCCTTCCGGGTCAGCGACTGCGCCGGCCATGACGGCGCCGGTGCTTGCCGACCCGATGACGTTCCTGACGCAATCGCTCGGCAGCGCCGAGGATGCGCAGCGCCTGCTGCACGAACTGCTCTCGACCTGCCGCGATGACATGCGTGAGTTCGACCTGGCGCTCGCATCCGGCGACACACGCGTGCAGCACAAGTTGCTGCACCGGATGCGGGGCGCGCTGGCGTTGTTGCGCGACATGCCGCCGGCAAACACCGACGAGGAAATTGTCATCCCGCTGGTGCGGCAGCGCGATGAGCTGCTGATGCGGCTCGACAGGCTCGACAGGTTGCTGCGTGCATCGGACGCGATTCCGGTCGATGCGAAAGACGCCTGCGACTAGGCCTGGACTCCACGGGCAGACCTGGATCCGCGCGAGCGTGACCACCGCGTTGCGTGGTTAGTTCCTGCACGGCCGAGTTTAGTATTCAGGTTAAATTTCGGTTACGTCAGGATACTGTCGCCACCGGTGCCGGAAAACGTTTCCCCCGAATGACTCTGATGTCGAGAGTGCGGCGCCGGATCCAAAACCATAACGAGGCTGAGACCTTATGAAGCGTTCCCTGCTTGCCGCCCTGACCCTGCTCGCTGCCGCCCCGCTCGCCGCTTCGGCTGCCGAAGGCGTGTCGTACACCTACGTCGAGGCCGGCTACGCCGCCACTTCGGCCGACAACAACGGCCTCGATTCCGATGGCTGGGCGATCAACGGTTCGGCCGCCATCGCGCCGAACTTCCACATCTTCGGCGGCTACAGCGGCCAGAAGACCGACGACTTCAACACCGCACTCGGCCGCGTCGACGGCATCGACGTCGACCAGTGGAATGTTGGTGTCGGCTACAACCATGAACTCAACTCGCAGGTCGACCTGCTGACCCGCGTCGGCTACCAGAAGGCCGAAACCGATGGTTACTCGGTCGGCGGCCTCAACTTCGGCGGCAACGATGCCGACGGCTGGAACGTCGAAGCCGGCGTGCGCGCCGGGCTGACGCCGAACATCGAAGGCTACGCGCTGGCCGGTTACGAGGACTACGAACGCGTAGACGGCGAGTTCTACGGCCGTGTCGGCGCCCAGGTGAAGTTCAACCAGACCTGGGGCGTCAACGGTGAGGTCAAGTTCGTCGACGGCTACACCTCGTACTTCGTCGGTCCGCGCATGAGCTTCTAATCGGCACCCGTCATCCTCCCGCGCTGCCGGAGGGTGCGAAGCACCAGATTGTGTTTCATCGCGATGGCTCTCTCTCCCCCACGTCGCGATCTGGAAGCCCGGCCACCAAGCCGGGCTTCTTTTTTTGCTTCGCCTTCCCGTTGCGTGACGGTTGGCGTCTTGCGTGAAGGTCGGCGTTGCTCGTCGTCCCGAACGCAGTGAGCAACTGTGTTTCTCGTCAAGCGGTTTGTTCGCGATGGGCGTTCCAGCGGACACCGTC